>JBELME010000025.1:0-28753 GCA_042096095.1 Enterovibrio sp. | reverse complement strand
GGTCATGAACGGGACACCTTGCCAATCTCGAAGCGCTTAGGAAGTGGTGTGAATATATCGGTTTGGTCAGGTTCAGTGCGGGCAAGTGCCCGTTATCACAACGTTAGCCACCGGAGGGATATGTGCTGCGATTAATCTCATTTTTCTTAATTGTAAACTTGTTTGGGTGCGCTTCTATGGATAAAGACGCAAAGGGGATTATTGGAGAAGTCACAGAAGGTGGCTATCCAGTTATCTATAGGTTCGTAAATGAACTCCCAGCTGAAGAATTGCGGAGTAATTTAAACTGGTTGGTAGTTATTTCTTGGAAGTATGATGGTATTAGCAATAATGGAATGCCAAATACAGACTTAAACACAAGCATGATTGAGCTTGAGGACATTCTTGAGGATTTGTATAAAACCAATAGTTTCGCCGAGCGTGCTTACAGCCGAACAGGTAACAATCTGAAAGAGTTTGTGTTCTACATCTCCAGTAGAGACCTGTTTTTAGATAAATTCAATGATATGGCTAATGGAAAACCACGCTTTCCAATTGAGATAAATTTTTATGACGATCCAAGTTGGTCTGACTATGAGAATCTAATAAGGGATTTCAGTTAATTGGCGAACAAGAACATGAATGAGACGTTTACTCGTGATTATTCATAGAAACACAGTGATTCAGGTGTTTCAATCGGTTTGGGCTGATAAACTCCCGTTCATACTTTGTTTGCAAAGAATCCCAACAAACATGCCTTAGCGCGTTAGTATTAGCCTCTTGGTTCAATTCAATATTGAAAGTTGCATAAAAAGGAGTGCATAGCGTGAAACCGCAGCAGATAGGTCAGGCTTATAACCAAATCACTCACCTTTGGGAGAGTGAGCGCTTCAACATGAACAACGGTATTGAGCAGCACAAGAAAGCCATCGCGTTTGTTGATGCGCGAGGAAAAGCGCTGGATATTGGGTGTGGTTGCACAGGTCGTTTTATCGAGCTGTTGTCTCATGAAGGCTTTACGCCAACAGGGCTTGATGTTTCGACCGAAATGCTAAAAATTGCGCAAAGCGCTATCCTGATACCGACTTTGTTCTGGCGGATATTTGCGAATATACCCTGCCTGAAAAGTATGACTTCATTACAGCACGGGACAGCATTTGGCATATCCCGCTCTCGGAGCAACGCGCAGTGCTCACCAAAATTATTGAGAGTCTGAATGTGGGCGGTGTGTTTATCTTTTCTTTCGGCGGTACCGCCGCTGAGGGCGATCATACTGACGATTATATGGGGCCAGAAGTTTACTATTCCTCGTTAGGCACGAATGGCTTTTTGTCTCTATTCATCGAACTAGGTTGTGTGATCAGACACTTGGAGTTTGATCAACATCCAGAAATCCATACTTATCTGATTGTTGAAAAAGCGTAATCACGGCCCATTTCCAGCTCTTTACTCAGAGAGAGGCATCATGACATTAGAAACCACCAGACTATTGCTCAGGCAATGGAAAGAGGACGATTACTCGGCTTTTGCGGCATTGAATGCAAGCCCAGAGGTCATGCGCTATTTTCCGGCTCAATTATCTCGCTCAGAAAGTGATGCACTCGCAATGCGATCACAGTCTCTTATTACGGAAAGAGGTTGGGGTCTCTGGGCGGTTGAGCTTAAAGCCACGGGGCAGTTCATTGGTTTAGTTGGCCTCCATACGCAAGACGAGAATAGTGGTATTCCTCAAGCGCCTCTTGTTGAAGTCGGTTGGCGTTTAGCGTCAGAATTCTGGGGGAAAGGCTTCGCGTCTGAGGCTGCCGAGAAGGCATTGATGTTTGCCTTTGACGAGCTTAATTTATCATCGGTATATGCGTTTACCGCGTTAGATAATGTTCCCTCTCAGGGGGTGATGATAAAAATTGGCATGGCGGACAGCCATAATGACTTTGATCATCCGATGCTACCAAAAGGACATCCGCTAGAACGGCACTGTTTATACAAAATCACGCGAGAGCAGTTTTTAGCCAAATATGAGTGATGCGTTCTACGAAATAAAAAAGCCGACTGCATCACTGCGCTCGGCTTTCTGGGCTGTGAGGGTTTATTTCACCGTCCAGCTGATGCTTTCACCTGCGCGAATAGGCACAACAACGTCTGAACCAAACGGCATTGTGTCAGCAACCGACCATTCTTCTTTTGTCAGTGTCACAGTATCGGTGTTGCGTGGCAGGCCATAGAAATCTGGGCCGTTATGACTCGCAAACGCTTCAAGTTTATCTAGCTTGCCTTCTTGTTCAAACACTTCCGCGTACAACTCAAGCGCAGCGTGTGCGGTGTAAGAGCCGGCGCAACCACATGCTGATTCTTTCGCGCCCTTCGCGTGAGGTGCAGAGTCAGTGCCCAGGAAAAACTTTTTGCTGCCGCTGGTGGCAGCTTCAACCAGGGCTTTTTGGTGTGTGTTGCGCTTTAGGATTGGCAAACAGTAGAAGTGCGGCCTGATGCCACCTGCAAGCATATGGTTGCGGTTATACATCAGGTGGTGTGCTGTGATGGTTGCCGCGACGTTGTCGTTGGCATTTTTCACAAAATTTGCCGCATCTGACGTGGTGATGTGTTCTAGAACGATTTTTAACCCTGGGAAATCATTAACGATAGGTGCTAATACGGTATCGAGGAATTCTTTTTCGCGGTCGAAAATATCAACGTCATGATGCGTGACTTCGCCGTGAACAAGCAGCAACATGCCCACTTCTTGCATCGTTTCTAACACAGGGTAGATTTTGCGTGCTGATGTAACGCCTGAATCTGAGTTCGTTGTTGCGCCTGCAGGGTAGAGTTTCGCTGCTACCACAACGCCTGAGGCTTTTGCTTTTCTGATTTCGTCAGGCGTAGTGTTGTCGGTGAGGTAAAGCGCCATGAGAGGTTCGAATTGTGCTGAAGGCTTTTCGGCCATAATACGGTCGCGATAAGCGAATGCCAGTTCGGTGTTTGTAACGGGAGGAACGGTGTTTGGCATGATGAGCGCGCGACCATTGTAGCGGCTGATGTCTTTGACGGTGTTTGTCAGTACGTCACCATCGCGAAGGTGAACATGCCAGTCGTCAGGGCGTGTTATCGTGAGTGTGGTCATTAAGGCGTCCCTCCATAGTTAAAATATCGGATTGGCGCCTGTTTGCAAGGGTTGTAAGAAAAACGCAAACGCTTGCGCTCAGGCGGCAGGATAATAGAGTAAAAGGCGCGCTATTTCATCCTCTTTCTTACTCAAGTAGTATGTTGATGCGTAATCTAATGCCCCTATACCATTAAAAGAGTCAGGATCTATGTCGTTGTTTTCAAGCGTGGCGAAGGCTTTTACACGAAGCAACATTGGCTGTGTTAACGGCTTTTTCTTATTTATAGATGTGTAAATAATCTTTACAAAGCATGCTTAACAATTGCGCGACCATCCCTTTTTTGGACTATTCTGCTTTTTATAATGATTTGAAAACACTTGGAGTTATTGCATGGGAAGCGCGTCTCTCGTACCAGAAGGAATGAAGTTAAGTGTTATTTGTCGTCTCGAACCTGGGTGCCTCGGGCCGCAAGGGGCTAGCAAAATAGACGATTTTTGTCAGTTTATTGAACAAGAAATGCTGGCGTTAAATACGGACTATATTGCGCTGAATGTCGTGCCAAGAAATGATAAAGCCCTTCCTGAGATGCAGTTCAATGTGATGGGTAAAAAGATGAGTCGAGCACAAGCCTCGCAATATCTAGAACGTCTAGAGAAAAGCTTGGATGATTTCGAAGCGTCACTTGAAGGTAAACTTGAAACGTTGATCGACAAGTACATGGGGGATTGATCCTTCTTGAACACTTGCACGACACCTTTTTGAATACATCCCTTAGTTGACGGGCTATTAACGTCCGTTAAAGTTCTCATTCATAAACAAAAACCATGCTTTAGAGTTTTTATCGCATGTTATAACGCCATTATATTTTTATCTTCATCAATCACTTTCTGCGCGTTCTGTTCATGATCACATTCAATAGACATTATTTTCTTGCGAGCATGGTGTTGCTCGTCACTCTTGTCGGCATCGCCATGTTCGTGAGAGACAGCTTTGTTCGTCCGTTTTTCGGTGATGTGTTGGTCGTTATATGGATGTACACATTTCTCGCTGCATTTCTCTCGATTCGCCCTTTTGTGTTGTCCCTTTTTGTGTTGGCGTTTGCCTACTGTGTCGAAATTGGTCAGTATTTCCGTTTAGTGGACGTACTTGGTCTGCAAAGCAATAGAATCGCAAGCATCGTTATTGGATCGACATTTGATTGGCTTGATCTGCTGGCGTATACGCTAGGGTGGGGTGTGATTTGGCTGTTTCAAAAACAACAGGGAAGAGGACTATGATTGCAAAGTGAATCACTACCACGTGGTTGAGCACACGTGGCAGCGATAACGCCGTCATTAAGACTTTTTCACACAGGCCAACAGCGCATTGCCAGATGCGTTATCCCAAGGAATGATTTTGTCGTAATCGTGCTCGAAAACGTAAACGTCAAAGTAAGGCGCGAGCAGGTCTTGTAACTCGCTAAAGCTGACAGCAACCATTGGGTGTTCATCATGCCAGATTTGCGTTTCGCCTTCGGTTGTTTTCTCTATGCTCAATCGTAGCGATTGTTTATCGCCTTCGCCGCCGTAAGGCCAGCAAGACTGAAACACAAAATGGCTACCTTCTTTTTCAGCACTATGGCGAACAAACGAGTCATTGTTGATCTTGTCTTTATCTACCGCGTTAAAGCAAAAAATGCCTTCAGGGCTCAGCGCGTGATAGGCGCTTTCTATTAAGGCTTTCAGCCGTTCAGTTTCACCGCTGTAATGCATCGAATACAGGAAACACGTGATCAGATCTTTCGGTTCATCCACCGTGAAAGTACACATGTCTTGAAGCGAAAACTGCGCTTCAGGGCAACGTGATTGCGCGATGTCTAGCATGGGTTGGTTGATGTCCAATCCACTGCTTTGATATCCATAATCAAGGAAATAACGAACATGCGGGCCTGTACCACAAGCAAGATCAAGGTGGCGGTTTCCTTTATTGCCAAACAGTTGATGCAGCCTGTGAATAGTTTGACTTTGCGCTTCGTAGTTGATGTCTACGCACATCAAATCATAGTAGCCAGACAAATCGGTATAGAGAGCATTAGACGACGCTTCAGAGGACGTATTGAACGACATAATAACCTGGCGGCTTGAGCCGAAAAATTGTGGTGGCGCATAGTATACTAATCGAACGAAAATGCGAAGTGCGTCACATCAAAAGATTCGTTGTTTTCATTTATTTTCCCTCTATGTGGTTTCACGTTTGACATCTTGAATGCAGCACAAGCATGCTACTGAAATAAAGAAGGAGATAGAGGACAACACATTGGATAACCTCGTTATCTCGTCGCTGTGTCTGGAAGACAAGCGCGTGATATTTGAATTTCTTCAAGATCCTGTGGTGATGCGATTTCTTGGCCCTCGAAGGCCTTTGACCGATGAAGAAGCATCAGAATGGTTCGAATTGGAATTGAATGCAGCAACGAGGCATGTATTCCGCACAAAAGACACGAATGATCTCTTCGGATTTTGCGGGATAAAAGTCATCGATGGCGTTGAAGATTTTGCTTATTTCTTGCTAAAAGCACATTGGGGGAAAGGCTACGCCGCGGACATGTGCCGTATGGCGGTGGCAACAATGCCGGCATCAAAGGATCTGGAAAGCGTTCAGGTGTTTATCGCCAATGACAATTCAGCGAGCCAAGCGGTTGCGAGGAAGTTGGATTGGCCTCGCATCCGTGAATCAGACAATCAGTATGAAAAAGGGCATCTTTACCGCATAAGCCGATAAACACACAAAGTTAGCACAATAAAAACGGGCAGCGAGAAGCTGCCCGTTTGTGTTTGTGGAGCGGTGTGGCGGTTATACCGTAAATTTATGCACCAATTCGTTTTGGCTAACGGCTTGTTGGTCTAAACGTTCACTTGCGCCAGCGACGTTTTGCATCGCGCTGTAGCTGTTGTCGGCAATGAAGCTAATGTGCTCAACGTTGCGGGCAATGTCTGCGGACGTGGTGCGCTGTTCAGACGCGGCTTGCGCAATTTGGCTGCTCATGTCGCTGATCATCATGATGATGGCTTCAATCTCTTCCATGGCAGAGTTCGCATCGGATGCTTGCGTGACGCTGTTGCTCATTTCATCCACACACTCTTGCATTACCGACACTGCTTCGCGAGATTGTTGTTGCAGCTTGCTGATCATGTCTTCGATTTCAGAGGTCGAATCAGAGGTGCGCTTTGCAAGAACGCGCACTTCGTCAGCAACAACCGCAAAGCCTCGGCCTTGTTCACCAGCGCGGGCAGCTTCAATCGCAGCATTGAGTGCGAGCAAGTTTGTTTGGTCGGCAATGTTACTGATGACATCCAAAATGGTTTCAATGCTTGCAGACATTTCTTGCAAAGACGACACCACGGCAACGGATTGGTCCAAGCGGGAAGATAGCTGGTGCGTGGTGCTGATACTGCGCGTCATGATCTCACGACCTTTCGCGGCGGCATCGCTCACTTCCATCACTTTATCCATGGTTTGTTGTGCACTATTGGCAACGTCTTGGACCGAGTGCTCCATTTCAGTCATGGCAGCGGCCACGGCGGTGGTTTGTTGGCGCTGCTCGTTAAGCTGCGTTTTCGCCTCAAGGGTGGTTGTTTGGTTTTGTGCAGCCACTTGTGCTTGGTCTTCTGCCGCATCTCGGATTTGACGAAGAATACCTTGCAGGTTCGCCGCCAACGTATTGATGTGATCGGCAAGCTGACCGAATTCATTGTGCTCTTTCACATCAATGCGCTTGGTCATGTCACCTTGCGTTAACGATTCAAGGACAGACAAGGTGCTCACCAGCGGTTTACGAACACTTCGTGCAATGTTCCAACCGATAAAGAAAGTAATTGCGAGTACCAGTACGCCAATGAAAATGGTTTGTTTCACGCCATTTTCAAAGGATGTATTTGCTTGTTTGATGGAGGAAGCCATCACGGTGTTCGCTTGATCGCGGAACTGGTCCAAAATGGACATCGCGTTATCAACCTCTGCAGCGAGGTTGCCAATGTTGGTGTACAGCTCATTGGTGGCGACCAGATAGGCGTAGTGCTGATCCAGAACGCCACCTTCACGGCTTACATCTCGGGTGAACGCATCCAGGTCTGTTTGAAACTTCTCTTTTAGCTCAGGTAGCTGAGAGTTCAGTGAACGGAAAGAGTAGTTAAGCTGTGTGACGCTGCGTTTGTTTTCAGAAATCGCCTTGGTCACATCATTCAACTTGTTGCTCGCCAATGCATCAGATGTGTGTGTTTCGGTTTCTTGCAGCTTCTTAAAGTAGGTTTTTGAAATGATTTTAACCGTGGTCGAGCCATTGTTCGCAATGAAGTCTTGCATGCCTAGTGCAAGCGCTGTGTTCATGCGCTGGAATTGGCGAGCGGCTGTTACGCCTTCATCTTTTGCAGTTTGCTGACGCTGATAGTTGCTGATAGCAACAGAGGCTTCAGAGAAATACCGCTTCTCGAT
This sequence comes from Enterovibrio sp., assembly GCA_042096095.1. Classification (GTDB taxonomy): domain Bacteria; phylum Pseudomonadota; class Gammaproteobacteria; order Enterobacterales; family Vibrionaceae; genus Enterovibrio. The sequence continues at coordinate 21,206 of JBELME010000025.1, read as the reverse complement.
TTCTCGTAAGGATTCTAGCTGGGAGGTAAGCTCTTCTTGCTGTGATGTTGCTGTATAGAGCTGACTCAAGGCGATGTCGAACTTTTGTTGGGCGGCGTTAAACTTCTCAAGCACCTGTTCACTTTGGGTCACATTGCTACTGGTAAGGTAGTCTTTGAAGATTTTGTCAGCCGCAAGAAGGCTAACACTGGCTTCATTGGACAAAGATACCAAGGGCAATGCTTCAGAGGTGACGACCTCGAGTTGACCGTGAATTTTTTCTGAACTGCTTAAATTGAGGGTGTTCGTCGCCACGAGACTGACGGCGAGTACAGCAAACCCAGCGTACATCCTACGGATGACGGAGCTTTGACGCGTTTTAGCCATTTGAATTCCTCCCACTAGAGTATTTTCTAGTGCTTCCCTAAAATGCACCCGCTTAACAGATGGCGAGTTGCAATAAATGCAGCAATAAATGCGTAAGCGCCTTTTGCTCTCGTATTTATTTGTGGGCATGACGCTCACACGACGCTTAGGCGTTGCTCTTCTATGTCATCCGCCAGTATTTCAAAATCTTTATGGTAAAAAATCGTCAGACTTCCGAGTATTTGAACCGATTCGCAAATTTGATGAGAGTTTGGTTAATAAACAACAGGTCAATGACACAAATGGAAAAAGTCCGTTGTGATGAGGGGACTTTGCCGTGGCGAAAAAGGAAGGGGGTGAGCGAAGAGAAACAATTCTGGACACATGGGCTTTTAAAACACTGTTCGATATTGCTCATTGCGACAGTCTCTAGCATACTGACAACTTCATGAAATCATTCATTTGGAGTATCCCGTGGCCGAAGAAACCATTTTCAGTAAAATCATTCGCAAGGAAATCCCTGCTGACGTGGTTTATCAAGATGATCTCGTGACTGCATTTCGAGATATCAATCCTCGTGCGCCGAGCCATATTCTCATCATCCCTAACAAATTGATCCCAACAGTGAACGACATTGAAGCTGATGACGAATTGGCGTTGGGTCGTATGTTTACGGTTGCGCGCAAATTGGCAAAAGAAGAAGGCATTGATGAAGACGGTTATCGCTTGATCATGAACTGCAACGTTCATGGTGGCCAAGAGGTTTACCACATTCACATGCACCTTGTGGGTGGCCGCCCTCTAGGCCCGATGCTCATCGGTTAATGCGCTGTCATGCTAATTCAGCTTTCTCATGTCGAGTGAAAGCTGCTGTTAAAACGACAAAACAGAGGATTGGGCGTTCGCGAACACTAACAGTGGTTGCGTTAAGCCTGGCGTTAGTGGGGTGCGCCAATCTTTCTGTTCAATCGCTGTTTAGTCACTATTCAGCGGCGTTGCAAAGTACGCATGCACTCGCCAAGCAAGGTGAGTGGAACGCGGCGTTAGCGGCGCTTCCTGATACGCCAGACAGCCGTATTTTGGATGGCATGGAACGTGGACGCGTTGCCATGTTGGCTGGCGATAAGGTAGTAGGCCAAGAAGCACTTCAAATGGCAGATGCCGCTGCGGTTGAACAGCAGCGTGCGGCGGTGATTCAATTGTCGGAAGGGCTGAATCAGGTCGGTTCCTTGTTGAGTAATGACAACATGCTGACGTATTCGCCGCCGGATTATGAATTGGGCTTTTTGCATCTTTACTTAATGTTGGATTACCTTCAGAAAAACGATTTAGAGGGTGCATTGGTTGAAGTACGTCGCGCAAACCGTGTGCAAGAAGCAGCACGTAAGCTGCGTGAAAACGAACTTGAGCAAACCAAAAACTCGGTGAAGCAGAATGGCATTTCCGACAATGTCGGTGCGATTCTTTCTCGTTATCCTGATGCAGGAAAAATGCTCAGTAGCGTTCAAAATGGATACCTTTTCTATCTTTCCGGTCTACTGTATGAAGCAGAGCGGAATTTGAACGGCGCATTTATTGATTACAATCGTGCACTTGCGGTTGAACCTGACAATAGGTTTGTTGCGAATGCCGCCATGCGTGTGGCCTCTAAGCAAGGCAGGCAAAGTGAATTGAAGTTGCTCGAGAAGCAGTACGGCAAATATAAAAAGCCGGCGAGATCTCAAGCACAGTTGGTGATCATCAACGAGCAAGGCGTCGTAAATGCTCGGGATGCTTGGCGTTTGCCACTATGGCTCTACGATAGTCGCGGTGATCCGGTATCTTACTCTGTGTCATTGCCATACTATCGGTCTACATCGAGCGTTCCTCAAAAGGCCTTAACTATTGACGGCAATGCAGTGAGCCCCTCGCAATTGACCGATGTAAACGCCATGGCGCAGCAGTCCCTGAATGAGGCAATGCCTGCCATTGCAGTTCGACAAGTTTTACGGGTTGTGGCGAAGAACGAAGTCCGTAAGTCTTTAGCCGAACAGGATGAAAGTGGTGTGAGCAACTTGGTTGCAAGCGTCTTTAATGCGTTGAGCGATCAACCTGACACGCGCAGTTGGCAAACATTGCCACAAACTGTGGGTGTCCACAGTGGTTTTTATGCAGCCGGACAGCATGCAGTAACCGCCGATGGCAAGACAATTAACGTAACACTCAATCCGGGCCAAACAACACTCTTGTGGATGTCACGACAAGGTGGAAATGTTGTACATTGGCAGGGTAATTTAGGAGGAATCTGATGCGTACCTCAGTGATACTGTTCAGTGCAGTAATGGTCTTAAGTGGATGTGCCCAAAACACGTCTGGGATCAGCATAGACAGCAGCAACCAAAACGTCGTACTTGGCAATGAAGTGCTGGGCAAATCTCTGGAATTTGGGAATGCGAAAACCAGTGAAGTGAACGAGCGTTTGTTAGCACAAGTCATGGTGACGAACAAAAGCAGCGAGTCGCAAAACCTGCAATACCGCTTTAACTGGTATGACGAACAAGGGTTAGAAGTGGATAGCGGCAAATCACCTTGGCGACAGTTTATCGTCTACGGTCACGACACGGTGACGCTACAAGGTGTGGCGTTGAATCCAAAAGCCAAGAATTTTCGTGTGTCATTGCGCAACGTTCAGTGATACCTCTGATAGAGACTAAAACAGGAAAGTAAAATGAATAAGAGCGTAATAGCGCTGATGAGTGTTGCACTCATCATGGGGGGATGTTCGCAGAAAGTGAGCTATGGTGACGCGCAGGAAGTGGAAACCACCACCATCGAGTTCGGTTCAACCGACCTGCAAAAAATCGCCGTTGATATGACGGATAGCATGCTTTCTTCGGGCGCGATTTCTGCCATTACCCGCAATGATCGTCCGATTGTTTTTGTTGAGTCCATCAAGAACAAAACAGCAGAACACATTGATACAGAATCCATCACTGACAGCATCAGCACCCGTATGCTGAAATCGGGCAAATTCCGTTTCGTGGACATGACTCGCGTTGATGCAGTGCGTGATCAACTTGATTTCCAAAACAACGATGCTTTGGTCAACCCAGGCACGGCGATCCAGTTTGGTAAGATGGTAGGGGCGCAATACATGCTGTATGGCAACCTTTCTAGCATCAACAAACGTGCTGGTAGCGACGAAGACGTTTACTACAAAATGACCATGCGTTTAATGGATCTGGAAACAGGTTTGATTGAATGGGCTGATGAAACTGAAATTCGTAAGAAGCAGTCGAAATCAGTGCTTGGCTGGTAATACGTGCACAGCAACGCAATAAATGAAAAGGCCGCAGTGATAGAAATACTGCGGCCTTATTGCATTATTACATCAGCAGAATATTTAGCGGGTGGGCTGAGTAACCGCTGTATGGTGCTGCAAGACGTTGAAGGGCAACGTTACGTGTGGCGACCACAAGGCGAAGGCGCGCGGTTTTTTGGTGCGAACAGGGAACATGAGTTCAATGTCCTTGTCCTAGGTTGTGAGGCTGGTTTAACCAGCAAGCCTGTGTGTGTAATACCGGAGGGGCTGCTCACGGCTTGGATTGACGGTGATGTGCTTGATAGTGCTGATGTAGAGACCGTGATGTCGCTGTTAGCTCGTATCCATGAAATGACGCCACCCAGTAATACGTTTGATCCATTTGAAAAGGCGCAGCACTATTTTACGCATCTCAGTGATTCGGCGAAAACGGATGCGGTTACTAAAATCTATACTCATTTTCAGCGACACGCGTTCCAAAGCGGTTTGACGCTGACCATGTGTCATTACGATTTAGGCTATTACAATCTGATCAAGACGCCGAGTGGGCAGATTTCTGTGATTGATTGGGAATATGCTGCGCTGGGTGATCCTGCGTTGGACATCGTCATGACGGCGTTCGCAAATGACATCAAACTGTCGACAGCAGTAAACCATTATTGCGCGCATCGACGTATCGACGATGTGGCTCACTGGATTAACGTGTGTGAAAAGTGGGAGCCTGTGGCGAAATACCTCGGCTTACTCTGGTTTTTACTTGGCTATGAGCTCTATGGTTTAGCCTTGTACAAAGAACGTGCTGATACTTATCTGCATGAACTGGAAAACCTCATGCGTCGCGAAAAAACGGGTCGATAAAAAGACGCAGCGATAGAAAAGAGGAGAGGCAGGAAATGAAAAGGTGGCGACTGGATCTCAGACTAACGTTGCTGGCCATCGTGACGGTCCTGTTTCTTTCTGCGTGTACGAACAAGTTGGCGTATAACACCTTACCTTTTTGGATAGATTTTTATCTTTCTGACTATGTCGACATGACGTCGACACAACAAAAACAGCTCGACCAAGACCTTGATGCCTTTCATGCGTGGCATCGTCAAAATGAGCTTCCTAACATTCGCGCCTTGCTTGAAAGCATGGAAAACCAACTCGAAACCCCGCTCAGTTACTCTGAAATCAATAGCTACCATGGGGTCGTTAATCAAACCATTCTCGCGTCCCTTTATGGGCTCACGCCCGCGTTGGCAAACTTGATTGCTTCATTAAGTGATGAGCAAGCCGAGCAATGGTTGAAAACAATCCAAACTAATGTCGATGAGGCCGTTGAAAAGGCCAATGAAGGGTCACCGAAGGAACAGCTTGCTCGACGCCAAGCAACGCTCAGTGAACGCGCTGAGTATTGGATTGATACCGTCAACAAGAAGCAATCTGATCAATTCAAAGAAATGGCGAGTTATCAAATTGAAATGCGTCCCGTGTTTTATTCCATTCGAAATGGTTTGTTTGAAGAGTTAACGCTTATCTTCGAAGAAAGGGACGATCCTGCTTTGGAACAACGGCTGAATGCTTATTTTGCAAAGTTGGTGGTGTTTAAGAGCGACGATTTTCAAAGTGACATGTCTCTTTACTTAGCAAGGCGTTATGAGTTGCTGCAGCGCATGGATAAACATCTTACACAGAAGCAGCGAAAAGCGCTCAGAAATACCCTTGCATCGCTCAGTGATGATCTGGGTGCGTTGGAAAACTGAGTGATGGATGTGAAAACTGACTGGTTAATTCCTCGACAAACAATGTCAATTTTGTTGACCGCTTTCGGGCTTTGTCTTTTATCCTTATAAAAAGTATGTGATAGCGGGGTGATTTATGTTATCACGTTGACTCATACGAAGAAGATCATGGTGCTCAATCTCACTATGAGCGATTTGAGAGGGAATTTTTGTGATTATTTATCTTCACGGCTTTGACTCCACAAGCCCTGGCAACCATGAAAAAGTACTGCAATTGCAGTTTATCGATACTGACGTGCGTTTCATCAACTACAGCACACTTCACCCAAAACATGACATGCAACATCTGCTCAAAGAAGTCAGTAAACACATGTCACTGTCTGATGACAAAAATCCGTTGATCTGCGGCGTCGGTCTTGGTGGTTTTTGGTCTGAGCGAATTGGCTTCCTCAGCGGCATCAAGCAGGTCATTTTCAACCCTAACCTTTTCCCTGAAGAAAACATGGAAGGGCGCATCGATCGTCCTGAAGAATACCGCGACATCAGTACCAAGTGTGTAGAGAGTTTCCGTCAAAAGAACGCAGGTCGTTGTATGGTGGTGTTGTCTTCAGAAGATGAAGTGCTCGACAATCAACGCAGCGCTTCACTGCTGAGTCCGCATTACGATGTTATTTGGGATAATAACCAAACTCACAAATTCAAGAGCATTTCTTCCCACCTCCAAGCAATGAAAGCATTCAAAGAAAGTGCATAGCGATAATGCGAACGGCAATGTGGGTTGTAAATGCCCGTATTGCTGAGTGTTTTTCACTTGTTTCTGATTATTAATCAGTTTGATGGATTTGACGATTTTTACTGCAACAGATGCATATGTGCAGATTTAAAAATTGATTGAGATCAAGTGAACTGTATAATGATTAGGTCTGAAATGAGCAGCAAATTTAAAAAAAAAACATGCTCATCCGCGGAAACAGAACAACGAAAAAATCCGCAAGATAGAAGGCTGAAAAAGCCAATCAAAACCTCACCCATATTGCCCAATTTTTAGCTTCGTGCTGCTGCACGAGGTGACTAACAGTTTGAATTTAAAATCATGGTGAGGAAATAATCGTGACCAAAATAATAGTAATAGGTGGCGGTGCTGGTGGCCTAGAGCTAGCGACAAAGCTTGGCCGAACACTGGGGCGCAAAGGACGCGCACAAGTCACGCTGGTAGATCGTAAATCAAGCCATTTATGGAAACCATTGCTTCATGAAGTTGCAACGGGTTCATTGGATGAAGGTGTAGACGCAATCAGTTATCGTGCGCATGCGAAAAACCATCACTTCGAATTCCAATTAGGCAGCCTTTCTAACATTGACCGTGACACGAAAACCCTGACACTTGCAGAGTTGCGTGACGAAGAAGATGGCGAGTTGCTGATGCCACAACGTGAATTGTCTTACGACATTCTTGTGATGGCGATTGGCTCAACATCGAATGACTTCAATACTGAAGGTGTTCGCGACAACTGTATTTTCCTTGATAGCCCAGAACAAGCGCGTCGTTTCCGTAACGAAATGAACAACGAGTTCTTAAAGCTTCACGCGAAGTCGGGTCACGGCACCGTGGATATCGCCATCGTAGGTGGTGGTGCAACGGGCGTAGAGCTGTCTGCGGAGCTTCACAATGCGATTAAAGAACTGCACAACTATGGTTTCCAAGATCTAGACAGCTCTAAATTGAACGTGACATTGGTAGAGGCGGGCGAGCGTATTTTGCCTGCATTGCCTCCACGTATTTCAGGTTCAGCACAGCAAGAATTGATCAAGTTAGGTGTAAACGTTCGCACGGCGACCATGGTCGTTAAAGCGGACTCAGAAGGCCTGACGACCAAAGATGGCGACAAGATCCCAGCGCAAATCATGGTTTGGGCGGCGGGTATCAAAGCCCCTGACTTCATGAAAGACATCGCAGGTCTTGAAACCAACCGTATTAACCAACTGGTGGTGAAGCCAACGCTTCAAACCACCCGTGACGAAGACATTTTCGTTATCGGTGACTGTGCTGCATGCCAACAAGAAGACGGTTCAATGGTGCCGCCACGTGCGCAAGCCGCGCACCAAATGGCGAGCCGTTGTTTCAGCAACATTGTTGCGAAGCTAACAGACCGTGAACTGAAAGCGTACACGTACAAAGACCACGGTTCTTTGGTATCACTTAGCCGTTTTTCTACTGTCGGTAGCTTGATGGGTAACCTGACCAAAGGCTCAATGATGGTTGAAGGCCGCATGGCACGTATTGTTTATGTGTCATTGTACCGAATGCACCAAATAGCATTGCATGGCTTGGTGCGTACCGGTTTGATGATGCTGGTTAGCCGTATTAACCGTGTATTACGTCCATCACTCAAGCTGCACTAAATCGATACCGCCTCAAGAACAATGCATTTCTTCAAAAGCCCGGATAGGTTCTGGGCTTTTCTTTTCTTGCCACACGCACTTTTCTCATCGACGTTAACTTGCCTGTTGAGGTGTTTTCTCATGGCAAGCACGATGCCAATGAATGAGCTGGTCTTTAGGGAGCGGTTTAGATTTCAGAAACCCTTGAATGTAATCACAGCCTTTTTCAGACAACCAATCAAGTTGGGCTTCCGTTTCCACTCCTTCTGCGACAACATCAATGTCGATGGCGTGTGAGAGGTTAATGATAGCGGAGCACAAACGGGATGATTTACTATCAGGAAGCGCGACGTCGGTGATGAAGCTTCGGTCTATTTTTAATATATCAAACGGGTACAAACTCAATAAAGACAGTGAAGAGTAGCCCGTTCCGAAATCATCGAGGTATAAGCGAATACCGAGTTCGCGTAATCCCTTGAGAGCTTCTAAGGCGACATTTTCATTACCAATAAGAGTCGATTCCGTAATTTCTATACTTAGCTTTTCTGTGGGGAATGAATGGCGTGAAAGCAGTGTTTTAATGAAGTCGACAAAGCTCGGAGATTGAAGCTGCTTGGCTGACACATTGACTGTGATGCCAGGAAAATCGTCACTATCCGCGTTAAGGAACCAGCTCTCAAGTTGTTGACATACTTCAACAAACACCCAATTTCCAATGCGATGAATGTGATTTGTATCTTCAGCAATGGGAATGAAATCAGCGGGAGATACTTGCCCAATACTTGGGTTGTTCCAGCGAAGAAGCGCTTCGAAGTGTTCAACGCGATTGTTTTTTAAGATGGGTTGGTACATCAGGTAGAGCTGATTGAGTTCGACGGCCTGACTGAGTTCTTGTTCAATGTTAAACCGTGCTTGAACTTGTTTAAGCATGCGCTCTTCATAAAATGAAATAGATGCGCCGCTCTCTTTGGCATGATACATGGCGATGTCTGCTTGCTGGATAATATCCAATAAGGTGAATTGTGGGTTTGTGATTGCCGAAATGCCAATGCTGGCACCTAGTTGTATATTGTGTTCATCGATAATGTAATTGTCGCTTATCGCGCTGAGGTAACGCGTGGCGAACGTCAAGGAGGTGACTTTGCACGTGATACCGCTGAGGCAAACCACAAACTCATCCCCCCCAAAACGGAAAACCCTGTGGTTATCTTGTGTGATGCTTAACAAGCGCCCTGCGACTTCTCTCAATAGACGGTCACCGATCAGATGACCGAGTGAATCATTAACATTTTTGAATCGGTCTAAATCTATGAAAAGCAGTGAGAAGCCGTCGCTAACGCCTTGGCTGATCTTTTGTTTTTCTTCTTTAAGGTTTTTTTCGAGGGCAACACGATTGTGCAGGGTAGTCAGTTGGTCATGACGAGCTTGAAAACGGAGTTTTTTGGTTTGTTCTTTGACTAGTTTGCTCGCGAGTTGCAAACGATTGGAATATGACCAAACACAGGTCGCGGTTGTCACAGTAAGCAACATGGTGAGAATCATGACGATCAAGCTATACATGCTTTCTACTTCGCCGTAAGTCAGAGAGTGAAACTCAATCCATACACCTTCTTCGTTGCCCGGAATGGTCACTAAATGTCGAACACTCGGATAGGTAGAATCGATGTTTGCCATTGGTATCGTTTGATACAGGACAGAGGTACTATCGTTGTTACTAAATTGAGGCGTGACGGTGATATTTAGGCTTTTTCCGTTTATATCTTGCGGCCAAATAGCATCAAAGAAGTCTTCGAAATAGAGCGTTGATGTAAGAAACCCTCTCAGTGTATTTTTATCTACTATTGCGGAAAACAGTCGTAAACCTCCTCCGTGAGCGTCTTTGAAGAAGTGGCTTTCTGGACTTCGCTGAAAGAATGCCCGTTCCATGGCATGAACAAATTCGCATTGAGCGTCAGCGCGCCATCCTACATAGGTTTTGGTATATATTTCAGGAGAAACATACAACACAGGAAACGTATATTTGCTGAGTGCTGACGAACAACGAGTCTTTGTTTGAGGATGGAGAGTAAACTGCGCATAGTCCTTATCTTCCTGTTCAACTACATCACGAACAAATTGATGCGCTTTAGTTTTCAGCACTTTGGGTGTCCAAAACACAGAATGAATACCGTGATTTTTATTCGTTCTGGATGCTAAGAATTGTTGAAAGGTGTTTTTGTCGAGTGTTTGGCTGTTTTGAAAGTATAACTGTCCGGAGAATTGTAACTCTTGGAAGGAGTACAGGGACTTCTCTAGTGCATTTAATCGCTGCTCGACTAACGCTTCAAACGTACTGAGTTGTTTCTCTTTCTCTAATTTTTTAACGGATAGCCCACTAAAGTAAGCAAGGCCTGCGCCTATAAGAAAAATCGCCCAAGGTAATGTTGTTATTCGCATGGTAACTATTTGATAGATTACTGATAGACCACATTATATTGAGCAAAGTGACAGTTTCGTTTTAGATATATTTCAATAGGGTTTCAGCTGTTATAAGGTTTTTGGCTTTTTTCTTTATTCTCTAATTATTCCAATGACTTGCTATTGGTTTTTATCGTGAGATGTTGTTTTGAGGCTCGGAGACCGTTTTAGGTTTTTGCGACAAAAAATAGTCTTTCTTGTAATTAGATGAAATGTTGAAATGCGCGGGGAGGTTATACCCAAAAAAGCGAACCTTATCTGAGGGTTACTTGATTTTTTGGGTGCAAAATTTATGTCTAAACGTTTGAGTGTTATTGCGTTACAAACCCAAAGTCGCTGGGCACCAAACTGTATACCAAGCCTTCTTTGGCTTCGCCGTTATAGATATAGCGATTTCTTGCGCGGCATTCAAAGGTCGCTTGAAGCTTTTCCGCAATGCGAATGCTGGCTGTGTTGTCAGGGTCCATCACCAGTTCTAAGCGGGTGAGGAGCAAATGGCTGAATGCGAGGCTTGCAATGGCTTCTGCGGCTTCTAAGGCGTAAGCGCGTCCTTGATACTCGGTGGCTATCCAATAGCCCAGATTGGCAAGGTTAGCGACGCTATCAATGCTCGAAACATACACGCACCCCACGAGACTTCCGCTTTCTTGCTCAAAGACAGCAAGTTCATAGCTGCTGCCCGTCAGCCAGCCTTGTCGGCTGCGGTTTATCCACGCTTCAGCATCCAATTCATCAAAACCTTCACTGCACCAATCGAGCCAAGGCGAAATGCTGTCAGCTGAAAGGCTAATGGCAAGTTGTAACGGTTGAACATCTACGCGTTTCAAGGCGCGTAGAAGCAGACGATCTGTTTGAAATTCCAAGTTTGCTTGCATGGTGTTAAATGCACTTAATCAGGAGAAGAAAGGCGTTCAATGTTTAACATTGAATGTAGTTGAAGAAAAACGCCCTCAGTGAGGGCGTTATGTTTTAGTTTGCTTTAGTGACCTGAATGATCAACCCCATGAGAGGGTGATCGAGGTAGTGTATTTCACCACTGCGCATGCGGCGCTTTTGCTCAAAGGCATAAGGCTGAAGGAATTTCTCAATGGCGTAGCTGCGTTCTAGCTTTTGCAGACCTGCAAAGCTCACGTTATCACTTGGTGTGCTAACAGCAGTAACATTGGTCGCTTCACCATCTTGATCGATGTCTTGTAATACCGTGTCTGATTGATCCGCTAATGGGGCAGGGGCTGCACTGACATCTTGCAGCACTTTACGTTCGCCCGGCTCACGCAGCACAAGATCGGTCTCTATAAACAGATAATGCTGAACGTATACACGGATGAAACCGTCGAGCTCATACATCGAACCGCTTTTCTTTTCGGCACCATCATGACCAACGGTTTGCACGCCTTTCGGTGTACCGTCTTTGTAATAGTCGTTGCCGTAGTTATTACCCGCCGCCATACGCATTTTGGGCATTGCGCCTCTGCTTCCGTCATTTTGACGCCAAGCAACATGCACCAACGGCTTAAAGCCAGCATGGCGTGACAAGCGATTATATTCTGCGTTTAACTTCCATTCGCTTTTCGGCAAAAGGGTCAATCCACGTGCAGCCATTGATGCAGCGTCATAAGGGGAAAGTGCATTAGAAAAATTGATACTAGCTGGCGCTTCTGGCCAGTTTTCTTTCACTGCGTCAGGGCTCTGGTTTCTTTTAAAGACGATAACTTCAACGTCATAGAGGCGTTCAGCCATCGTTTGCCAGCTAATGGTGCACAGCAGCAGGAAAATTAGCTTCTTCAAAGCATTACTCCGTTTCGAATACATATGACTGCCTTAGACTCAGGCAACCAATAAATTGTCAGCAAATTGAGTTAAAAGTGTTTCGATAAACGCGACCCGCTCACGTCGATCTGTCAGCGGTTCAGCGATTTTTAGCTTTGTTGGTCCATCAAAACGGTAACGGCTCGGATGGGATTGTAACAGACCCACCAAGAAGCCGGGATCAATTTGGGCGTTTTGAGTAAACTCGATCACACCACCTCGGTCGTGTGCGTCAATTTTTCTTACGCCCAGACGTGCAGCGTCCAGTTTTATTTGCTGAATCGTCAGCAAGTTTGTGGCCGCATCGGGCAATAAGCCAAAGCGATCAATCAGTTCGACACGTAACTCTTCCACATCATCTTGTGATTTAGCGCCTGCAATACGTTTGTAAAGCGACAAGCGGGTATTGATGTCGGGTATGTATGCATCTGGTAACAAAGCGGGCAGGCGCAGTTCAACATCAGTTTGTTGGTTCAGCAGTTCTTCCAGCGACGGTTCTTTGCCTTCCTTCAATGCTTCAACGGCTTGCTCAAGCATTTCCATGTAAAGGGTGAAACCAATGGATTGGATTTGACCACTTTGCTCATCACCCAATAACTCACCCGCACCACGGATTTCCAGATCGTGGGTTGCCAGCGTGAAGCCTGCACCCAAATCTTCCAATGAGGCAATGGCTTCAAGACGTTTTGCGGCGTCTTTGGTCATGCGTTTTGGATGCGGTGTAAGCAAGTAGGCATAGGCTTGGTGATGTGAGCGCCCCACACGGCCGCGAAGCTGGTGCAGCTGCGCCAAACCGAAGCGATCGGCACGATCCATGATGATGGTGTTTGCAGTCGGCACATCAATGCCTGTTTCGATGATGGTGGTACACACCAAGACATTAAAGCGCTGGTGATAGAAATCCGACATAATGCGTTCAAGTTCACGTTCGCGCATCTGCCCATGGGCGACCGTAATGCGCGCCTCTGGCACGAGTTCTGCCAACTCATCCGCGGTTTTCTCTATGCTGTCGATATCGTTGTGCAGGAAGTAGACCTGGCCACCACGCATGATTTCACGCAGCATGGCTTCTCGAACCAAGTTCTTGTCGGTTTCACGCACAAAAGTTTTGATCGCGAGACGACGCGAAGGTGGCGTGGCGATGATAGAAAGATCGCGCATACCACTCATGGCCATGTTCAAGGTACGAGGGATTGGTGTGGCCGTCAGCGTGAGAATATCGACATCCGCACGCATCGCTTTTACTTTCTCTTTCTGACGCACACCAAAGCGGTGTTCTTCGTCGACGATAAGCAAACCAAGGTCTTGGAACGTCACGTCGCTTTGCAGCAATTTGTGGGTGCCGATCAAAATGTCGACTTTCCCTTCAGCAGCGTCTGCAAGGATTTGCTTTTGCTCTTTGGCTGATTTGAATCGAGAAAGCACTTCAACGCGAACCGGCTGATTGGCAAAACGGTCGCGGAAGTTCTCGAAGTGTTGTTGTGCCAATAGGGTGGTTGGTACAAGCACGGCAACTTGTTTGCTGTTGTTCACCGCCAAGAACGTTGCACGCATGGCGACTTCTGTTTTACCAAAGCCCACATCACCACATACTAGGCGATCCATGGCGATAGGCTGGCACATGTCAGACAAGACGGCGTTGATCGCTTGTTTTTGATCGGCGGTTTCTTCAAACGGGAAGTTCGCACAGAAATCGAGGTATGCTTCTCTGTCATGCTTAAAGGCAAAGCCCGGTTTGGTGGCGCGTTTCGCATACACATCCAACAGTTCAGCCGCTACGTCTCGGACTTTTTCCGCGGCTTTCTTACGGGCTTTTTCCCATACCTCGCCACCCAAGCGGTGAAGTGGGGCGGTTTCTTCCGCCCCGCCGCTGTAACGGCTGATCAGGTGCAGCGATGCCACAGGGACATAAAGCTTTGAGCCTTGTTGATATTCCAAGGTCACGTATTCCGTTTCGATACCGCCAGCTTCCAGCGTTTGCAATCCAATGTAACGCCCCACGCCGTGCTCTAGGTGAACAACAGGTTGACCTGGCTGCAATTCTGCGAGGTTTCGGATCAAGGTATCGCTATTGCTGGTGGCCTTTTTATTATCGCGACGTCGTTGTTGAACCACGCGTGCGCCCAGCAAGTTGCTTTCACAAATCAGCGCGAACTTCGGGGCTTCTGAAACAAAGCCTATTTCGGCAGGACCAACAACCATAGCATACAGGCCGGGCGCAGCAAGGGCTTCGTCCAAAGATTCGCAGACCATAGGGCGGATTTTAATGCGCGCCAGCAGATCGAGCATGGCTTCGCGTCGGCCTTCGGTTTCAACGGAGAAAACGATTTTGCCGTTAAAGTCTTCAGAGAATTTACGAAGTGCACCCAGCGGCTCTTTGAGCTGCTGATTAACGGTCAATTCAGGCAATAATGAAATGGCGACATTTTGGCGGCCAGCTTTATTGTCAGTGGTTTCGCGCTCTAGCTTGATGCGAGGGTAGGCTTTGAATGCTGAAAACAGCTCGTCGACGGTTTGCCATAACTCATGAGGTGCGAGTAACGGGCGCATCGGATCAACGCGTCGTTGATCAAAACGGTAATCTGCATCTGCAAGGAAACTGCGTACCGAGGTTTCCAAATCGCCTGAGGTCAGAAGTAAGGTGTTTTCTGGCAGGTAATCAAACAGCGTTTCTGTGTGATCAAAGAAAAGTGGCTGCCAATATTCGATGCCCGATGGCCATGTTTTTTTGCTGACTTGTTGGTAAATCGATTCCGGTTCACGGCGCGCATCAAAGCGCTCGCGCCAACGACCACGGAACTGTTCAACAGCGTCATCATCGGTTGGAAATTCGTGCGCGGGAAGCAGATTGATTTGATCGAGTTCTTGTGTCGAACGTTGATTCTCTGGGTCGAATTCACGAATGGTATCGACTTCATCATCAAAGAAATCGATACGATAAGGTTGGTTAGACCCCATAGGGAACAAATCGATGATCGAGCCACGACTGGCGTATTCACCATGCTCAATCACCTGATCCACATGGCGATAGCCTGAGAGTTCTAGCTGATAACGCAGTTTTTCGAGTGAAACGCGGTCGCCTTTCTTTACGATCAGCGCGTGCTGAACCAAGAATGAACGCGGCATGACACGTTGTAATAGGGTACTTACCGGAATAATAACGATGCCAGAGGTTTGCTGAGGCAACTGATACAGGCGTGCAATGCGGTCAGAAATAATGTCTTGGTGCGGCGAGAAATTATCGTAAGGCAATGTTTCCCAATCAGGAAACACATGGCATTCGCGGCCCATGAATTGGCTGATTTCTGGCTGTAGCTTTAATGCGGTTTGATTGTCAGGCACCACAAGCAACATCATTCTGTGTTGCTGGTTGGCAAGTTGTGCAATCGTAAGTGGCAGCGCAGAACCAAGTAAGTTGGCAATAACGCGTGTGTCGCCCGCCTTTTCTGGGGCAGGCAAAGTAAATAAGGCTGAGTTAGTCATTGAATTGTGGCTTAGTTATTTCTTTCCATTGCGCGTTGACGAAGGAGCTTTTGTTGCTGATGCAACGCGGCACGAATGAGGACATCTTTGTCGTCTTCTTGTAATCGTGTGTATTTCACACCCACGGCATACTTACCATTCTTTTCTTTTATGCCGTAGACGCTACCGTAGCAGTAAATCGCTGAGGGCGGGTTCTCAAGAAAGAGTTTAAGACGAACGTGCTGGCCTTTTTGGAAGGGCTTTTTGGCGATAAAGGTTAGGCTACTCGCACCAAACGTTTCGGTTTGGTGACGCAATGCTGGGTCGTCTTGCTGTGACAGCATTAAGCCAAGCAGAAGATTGATTTTTTCGTTCTGGGCGTGCAAAAACTTCGACAGCGCCTGACTGTTGTCATGGTGTAGCGACTGAAGTTCTTTTTCTACGCCACCATCAAGGTCGCTACATTCACTGGCGATCCGAAAGGCAATAGGGATCTCACGTTCGAATTCGACATCAGAGGGAACGCGCTCACCTTCGCCCAACACTTCCACATTGATTTTTAGATGTGCGTGTACCGAAAAATATTCATCCTGACTCATGATGTATCCTAATACCTTGTAATCCGTTGATTATCACGCAGTCCCCTCGATTCCTCAACCTGTAGCCTGAGTTCAGGGCATTTTTCTCGTGTTTGGTGATTTTTTCTTCTGGTTATATGAAACAGAACCGATGGCGCTGAATAAAATTCCCGCAATTGGCACATTGTTGATCTAAGTTGCTCAGGTCTTAGACCCTAAGCGAACCACGAAATTGTTGAAATCCCACCATGGTGAGCGGGCTATCGTGGCAATCCGCTGACCTTAAAGGTATTCTTGCACATCATTGGTGTCAGATTGTGTCACCAAGGAAATTGCATTCAACTGCCTATAACTTTGTCGAGAATTCTCATTATGTTTCACCCTTTGCCGGTGTTTATTGGCTTGCGCTACTTAAAAGGTCGCTCGGGCGATAAGTTTGGCCGGTTTGTTTCTTATATGTCGACGGCTGGCATTACGATCGGTGTGATGTCTTTGATCACTGTGCTCTCTGTCATGAATGGTTTTGAAGGCCAGCTCAAAAACAGAATTCTGGGTGTCTTGCCTCAAGCGGTCATTGCGGGCAATGCCGAGCTTGCACCTGATGTGAACACCATCGCGCAGTGGGATAGCATTCAGGGTACAGCGCCATTGGTGTCAACCGATGCGGTTGTGCAAAGTGCGGTGTCATTGGGGGCAGGGCGTTTGTTGGGGATCGACCCACAGAGCAAAGAGCCTGTGCGTGCTTTCATGGTGCGTGGTCAATTTGAAGCGTTAACCGCTGGCAGCTACAAGCTGGTACTCGGCCGAAAAACGGCGAGGCAGCTTGATGTGTCTGTCGGTGACAAAGTGCGTGTGATGATCACCAGTGCAAGCCAATTTACGCCGATTGGTCGAGTGCCTTCTCAACGCAATTTCACCGTTGCGGGTATTTATGACACGGCAACGGACGTAGATGGGCAGTTGATGTTTGCCAATCTGAATGATGTGGCGCGTTTAATGCGTTTGCCGCGCACGCAACCTGCGGATCTTCGCCTTTTCGTAGCAGAACCCTTTGATGTACCCAAATTGAAAGTGAAAGCAGAATCGCTTGGGTATGAATGGTCGGATTGGCGTGAATTGCGCGGTGAATTGTTCCAAGCGGTGAAGATGGAAAAAAACATGATGGGCTTGATGCTCAGTCTGATCATCTTGGTGGCGGCATTCAACATCATTTCTGCCCTAATCATGGTGGTGATGGAGAAACAATCAGAAGTTGCGATCTTAAAAACCCAAGGCATGAAACAGCGTGATGTGGTGTATTTGTTTGTTGTTCAAGGTGCGAGCAGCGGTGTGATTGGTGCCATTTTAGGGGGTATCGCGGGCACGCTGTTGGCGATGAACATCAATGGCATCATGGCGGTGCTCAATATCAGTTTATTGGGCAATGGTATTTCATTGCCTGTGGTTGTGAAACCCGAACAAATCTTCTCTGTTGTAGTTGGCGCGATTGTCTTGAGCCTTCTTGCTACCTTGTTCCCTTCGATTAAAGCGGCGTCTGTTCGTCCCGCTGAGGCTCTTCGCTATGAGTAATGCATTGCTAACCTGTTCAAACGTTGTCAAAACCTACCAAGAAGGTGAGTTGGAAACGCATGTACTGAAAGGCGTTTCGTTTTCAATCAACAAAGGCGAATTGGTAGCGATTGTTGGTGCATCGGGTTCTGGTAAAAGTACCTTGTTACACATCCTTGGCGCGTTAGATTCGCTGACCAGTGGCGATGTGCAGTTTGAAGGGAAAGATCTGGTGAACATGCGAGCATCTGACCAAGCCACGTTGCGTAACCAGAACATCGGTTTTATTTATCAGTTCCACCACTTGCTGGCTGATTTTACGGCAATTGAAAACGTGGCAATGCCATTGTTGATCGGTGGAGAGAAGCCCGCAGAAGCCAAACGTCGTGCGTTGGAAATTTTAGATGCGGTAGGCATGGCGCACCGTGGTGAACATCGTCCTTCAGAACTATCTGGCGGTGAGCGCCAACGTGTTGCGATTGCACGCGCTGTGGTGAACCGTCCAGCACTGGTATTGGCCGATGAACCTACGGGTAACCTTGATCACAAAACGGCATTGGATATCTATGATCTGATGCGTCAACTAAACAAAGAATTCAACACAGCCTTCCTTGTTGTTACCCATGACCAAGAGCTAGCAGGAAAAATGGATCGCCAACTGTCGATGTTGGATGGTCAGTTTGTCGAAACGTCTAAGCCAGAGGTGAACCCAGCATGATGGAACCTTTGGCGCTGTTTATAGGACGCCGATTTAGCAAGGCGAAGCGTCGCAATAAACTTGTTTCTTTTATCTCTGTGTCCTCAATGATCGGCATCTCTGTCGGTGTCATGGTTATCATTGTCGGTCTCTCGGCGATGAATGGCTTTGAGCGCGAACTTGAAAAGCGCGTGCTGGCGGTGATCCCTCACGCTCAGCTTGAAGGGGTGGATGCGCCGGTCGCTTCTTGGCGTACGATGCGGGAAACCGCGGTAGCGAATCCGAACGTTGAAGCGGGCGCGCCGTATGTAACCTTCACGGCGTTGCTGGAAAAAGGGGCAAACCTCAAACCTGTGCAAATTCGAGGTATTGACCCGAAAGCGGAAGAAACCGTCAGTAATATTCATCAGTATGTGCTGGACAATGGTTGGCAACGCTTAACGCCAGGGGAGCATGCGATTTTGCTGGGCAAAGGCATCGCAGATGGTCTTGGTGTCAAGGAGGGTGATTGGGTAACGGCACTCATTCCCTCGCCGGATCCTGATTTGAAACTGCGCGCGCCAAAACGCATTAGGTTGCAAGTGTCAGGCATTTTGAGTCTTGGCGGGCAGGTTGATCACGGCTTGTCGCTTATCCCTATTCAAGATGCGCAGTCTTATATTGGTATGGGCGATGCGGTAACGGGTGTTGCGCTAAAGCTGTTTGAGCCTCTGAATGCGCGTCATATCGTTCGTGAAGTGGGAAAAACACTCACTGAATATGTTTACTTAAAGAACTGGACGCAAGAATACGGCTTCTTGTATCGCGATATTCAAATGGTGCGCACCATTATGTATCTCGTGATGGTGCTGGTCATTGGCGTGGCGTGTTTCAACATTGTTTCGACCTTGATGATGGCGGTAAAAGACCGGGCTGCGGACGTGGCGGTGTTGCGCACCATGGGCGCTAAAGATGGCCTAATTCGTTCGATCTTTATATGGCACGGCTTGCTATCGGGATTGTTCGGTAGTTTGATTGGCTCCGTGATGGGATGCTTGATTGCGTTCAACCTCACCAGCATTGTGGGGTGGATTGAGTCGCTAACGGGACAGGATTTCTTGTCTGGTGATATTTACTTTGTTGATTTCTTGCCGACTGAACCGCACCTCATGGATGTGTTTCTTGTATCGACAACAGCGGTGGTGTTGAGCTTATTGGCAACATGGTACCCGGCACAGCGTGCGTGCAAGTTGCATCCGGCATCTGTGTTGAGTGCATGCTAATCGTTTAGTGACTTCCCAGATTTAACGGTTTGATGTTTAAGCCCGCAGGAATTTGTTTCTGCGGGCTTTTTGTTTGCTTCAATGTTTAGGGCTTTCGGTAGTGAACATCTGGAAATCGATGTCATGAGATGAAGAAGGGCAACGAAGGGTTAAGTGAATCGCAACGGGATGTGTGAAAAGGACACACTATGAGGTGCTTACAGCAAGTCACTCGCAGTCACGCTGTTGAAACAAAATACCCCGCCTTTGTTTTTGTAAGGGCGGGGTATTTTGTTGTTAGGACTTGTCTTTTTTCAGAACGTCTTTGAGTTTCTTTGGTAAACGTAAGCGGCGTTTTTGCCAACTTCTTACCACGGAATATCGCCAAATACCTCGGACGCTGAAATAGCCGATAAGAGAGAACACAATGCTCAAAACAAGGCAACCCAACAAGAAAGGAGGCCCGATCTGACTCATTTGGTTAAACAGGAATTCCCATGTCAGCTCAAAATGGAAATGCTGATCGGGTGTGTCCATCAAGAACGTGCCCACTTTGTATGCTGCGTAAAAAATAACGGGCATGGTCACAGGATTGGTAATCCAAACCAAAGCAACAGAAAGGGGAAGGTTAACGCCGAACATGATGGCAAGACCTGCCGCCATGATCATCTGACTGGGAAGCGGAACAAATGCCATGAACAGACCAACCGCAAACGCACCGGAAGCGGAGCGTCGGTTAAGACACCAAAGGTTTGGGTCGTAAAGCAAATTGCCAAACACAGCGAGCGCTTTCTGCTTGCGAATGACTTCATGCTTAGGGAGAAATTTTTTAAATATTTTTCTTGGCATACGTCTTCATTTCACACGGGGGCGATACCAACATGAAGCTATTGTTTGGCATCGTAGTAGCTATTATCACTCTGAAATGGTGGCCGAGTATTCCTAGTTCAGGCGTTGTCATCACAACGCTGCTCATCCTTATAGCGTTACGCAGGTACGTGTCAGAGATCGTTATCGGTGCAGCCATTGGGTGTCTTATTGCAACAGGCGCAGTCGCTCTTTTTCAACACAAAACCGACACTGCACTAACGGTTGATTTGAATACTACCATAGCAGGTAAAGTTGGCAGCCTTTTTACCAAGGAAAACGGCCAAACAAGTGTAATCTTTGATGTCGACACAGTGAATGGACGCAAACTGACCAGTTTTGAGACATTTAGAGCACGTCTCTACTGGCGGTCTGAGTTGCCTGTGAAACAAGGACAACACTGGTCTGTTACCGCAAGATTAAGAGAGCCTTACGGTCGTGTTAACGAGGCGGGCTTTGATGCTGAAACCTATTTTCTCTCTCGTCATATTCACAGCAAAGGATCTGTTCGTACTGCTAATGTATTGAATGAACAGGTTTCCGTCCGTCAGCAACTCTATGACACTGTCTACAAAAATGTGGCGGATTTAGACAGCGCGCGATTTTTGATTGCGTTGGCTTTTGGAGAGCGGGGACTGTTGTCGGGCGAAGATTGGCAGCAACTTCGTGACAGCGGATTAGCGCACTTGATGGCAATATCAGGCTTGCATATCGGTTTGGCCTTCATTTTCGGTTACACCATTACTCGTTATGTGTTTCCCCTGTTTGCTAAACGTGATAATTACCTATGGGTTC
>JBELME010000024.1:1335-29618 GCA_042096095.1 Enterovibrio sp. | reverse complement strand
CGGTTAACACTCGTTGGATCAGCACGTTAGGTGACTGATTTGATCAACAACGCCCGTCAAGGGCCATACAAAATTGCATCTTCCGCTGACAATGATGAATATTTCCCGTGACTCAATTGAAAAAACACAGAGCGTCAATAATATGTCGAAAAAATAACCACCGTCAAATAATTGTCATTTAACTTACACTCTTATCATGAGTAAACGTTATTTTCATCGATAAAAATAGATGTTCTAAAATAATTGAGTAACTTATCAAAATATGACATTTGAATAATAACGATAAGCATCAAATAATTAGTATCATGGAAAGGCCATTTGGCATTTACGTGTTAATCTATTTATTTGGGACAACGCTTTTCTATTGAAATTCTGAGAACAAGCAAGGGACATATGAAAAGTAATCGCATAGCTGCGTTAGCTTTCGCGTTAACACCGATACTTCTTAGTAGTCATGCACTTGCCAATGACACCACGGCAGCAACCGATGATCCGGTTGTGGCTTTGGAACAGAAGCTTGCAGATAAAAGAAGTGAAATTGGCAACCACGCTGAAAACCTTCAAACGCAAAGAGACAAACTGGACGCATTACTGGCTGAACGCGAAACGTTAGCGAATAAAGCAATGGAATTAGAGAAACGACGCACACTGGCTCAAGAGCGTCTCGATGAACAATTCCGCCGTCTTATTGAAAACCCTGACACAGACCTCACTCAGTATAAAGATGATTACCAAGCGGCTTGGCTAGCCGTGAAAGATAATCAAAAGTCCACGCTTCAAAATGATCAAGCTGTCGCAGAACAACAGCGTATTGTTGAAGGCGAAAATCGCCAGAAACAGTTACTCGTGAGCGCGATGGAAAATCTTCAAGAAGCGAAAAAAGAGGCGCGTGTTAAACGTCTTCGTCAGGAACTTACGTTCTCAGATTCTATTGAAGTCGTACATACCATTACGTGTAGCGAATCAATGACGCTGGCTGCGTGTTCAAATCAGGGCAAAACCCTGACCATGCAAAAAGCCGTTAATACCTTCCAATCACACGTTCTGGACAAAGTGACAGAATCAACCACGGCGAAGCTGAACGCGAACCGTGTGTCATTCAATATTCATGTCATGAACAGCAATGTGGTCGACAGTGGCTTCAGTGGTGACAACCGCTACATTACTCGCCTACAGGCAGAAATGAAGAGCCAACCAGACGAAAACGCGGCGTGTAAACTCCTCGATTTTGCTGAACGTTATTGTGTTGAGAAGTCGTTCACGACGGCCAAATCAGCCCCTAAACAGCAGGCTAAGCGCTGGGTTAATGTAAAGATTCGTTCGAACCGCTACGAAGACAACGTGACCATCAATGGTGTGACTTACGGTTCAACACCTGTTGAGATTATGCTGCCAGCGGGTCAGCACCAGCTTACAGTTGAAAAATCGGGTTTCGAACCGTACAGCCGTCAGATGTTCATGAACAAAGATTCCATTGTTTGGGCAAACCTGAGAGAACAGGAGAACCGTCCTAAACCGGGAAAGCAATTCGCTGACAAACTCTCTAACAACCGACAGGCACCGCAAATGGTCGTCATTGGTGCGGGTCAGTACCGTGTTGGCTTTGAAGCCAAACAGCCTGTGGTTGTAGACCAACCTTTCTCAATCGCTGCAACGCCAGTCACAGTGAAGCAATTTGGAGAGTTTGTCGCTGCGACGGGGTACGTCACGGAAGCGGAAGAGGGTCAAGGTTGTACGGCGCTGGATAACGGCGAACCGAAACAGTTACTAAACCACAGCTGGCGCAAGCCAGGTTTTGATCAAGCGGATAACTCCCCGGTTGTTTGTATCACCCGTGATGATGCCAACATGTATTCAAAATGGTTAAGTACCCAAACCGGCTTCAATTACACCCTGCCTTCTGAAGTGCAGTGG
This sequence comes from Enterovibrio sp., assembly GCA_042096095.1. Lineage (GTDB taxonomy): Bacteria > Pseudomonadota > Gammaproteobacteria > Enterobacterales > Vibrionaceae > Enterovibrio. Next base: position 27,704 of record JBELME010000024.1, on the reverse strand, counting down.
GAAGTGGCGGCACGCGCAGGCAGCGAATCAGACTTTTGGTGGGGCAACGACATTGGTGTGGGTAATGCTAATACCGGTTGGAGCGGCACGGTATGGTCAAACAAAAGCACCTCACCCGTTGCGAGCTTCCCAGCAAACCCATTTGGTATCTATGACACCGCGGGCAACGTTTGGGAATGGGCGGGTAACCAAACGCCTGTTGCACGTGGTGGTGCATGGAGTTTCTCTCCAAGCAGTGCGCGCGTGGCAGAACGTTTAGAGTTGAAATCTGACCTCAGTGCAAACTATGTCGGTTTCCGTGTGGTGAGAAATATTTAGTTTCGAACTCTACTGAAATCCGTTTGATTAAAACCCGCTTTCATGGCGGGTTTTCTTTTCTCTGTATTCTTATCAATACACGAACAGCGCGCAGAAATTTAAAACGCGATCTCTCTCTATAATAAAAAACAATGTTATCAGTTACATGCAAATTAGTGCATTTCCCCCCTGTCCGATTTTCTGGCAGCTATGTATAGTACTCAACGAACAGCGCATATTGCAGTATGTTGCTGTTTAATCACTGAAATTTACCTCGGTGATACATCTGCTCTCATGGTAACAACCCTCGTGCCATGGATGTAGATGACCTCTTCTACACGTCGTACAGGAATTCGCTCCTTTAGAGCAAACTCTTGTCTTTACCGGCTCCTACGAGCCGGTTTTTTTCCCTTTGTAACGCCCAGTTTGTGATACATTTCATACAAACCGAATTATCGTTACAATACACTGTCAGTTATTTCCTTTATTAATCATTTTTATGAATAGCACACCCAAGGCACCCCCTCCCACATGCACGCTTTTTGAACAACTCCCAGGTTGCTGGGGATGCAAAGACATCAATTCAAATTTTGTGTATGTGAATCAGAACTATGCCGATCTGGTAGGCGTGTCTAGCCACCACGATTTAATTGGTAAAACCAACTTCGACATGCCCGGTCGTTTAACCGCGTGCGCTGAGATTTTTCAGCAGCAAGACCAAACAGTGATGTCGAGCGGCAAGAAAATGCAGGTGCTTAATATTCATCCTTATCCCGATGGGGAATGGCATGCGCATATTTTTACGAAAATGCCGTGGTATAGCGAAAGCGGTGAGCTTATCGGTGTGATTTTTCATGGCCAAGCCATCAATGAATTTGCTGCCCTTGAAGTGGGGCAATGGATTTGCCGCGCCATTGGATCGTCGAAAACAGACCTCAACATTGGAAAAAAAACCAAACCGCATACCCCACTTTCGCCACGAGAATCTGAAGTGCTGTTTCTTCACATGTATGGCAAGAAGCCCCAATTCATTGCCAATGCATTAGGTGTCTCGGTAAAAACCATTGAGAACCACTTTGCGAACCTTCGACTGAAACTCGGCGTGAAAACCAAAACAGATTTAACAGATAAAGCACTGGAGTTGGGCGTAGGCTCTGCCATTCCATCGAGCCTCATGAAACATCAACTCAGTGTCGTGCTGTCTGCATAAGCGAAAATACGGCGTCTCAAGCCGAGAGAAATGCAGCAGGGATTATTAGCACTAAAAAAGCAGCCATTGGCTGCTTTTTTAGTACGGTCTTACCGATCAGTACTTAATACTGCCAATAATGTCGAAAGAGGTAATAAGCATTACGGCGCCAAGCGCTCGATATCCCATTTGCCTTTTTCTTCACCTTGGTAGATAAAGCGATCGTGCAAACGGTGTTCACCACCTTGCCAGAATTCGAACGATTCCGGTTTCACGCGAAAACCGCCCCAGAACGTTGGCACAGGGACTTCGCCTTTGTCGAATTGCTGCTTCAGCTCCATGTACTTGCTTTCCAACGCGGAGCGCGCAGAAATGCGTTCGCTTTGGCGACTCGCCCACGCAGCAAGTTGGCTCTCTTTTGGTCGTGATAAGAAATACTTCATCACTTCCATTTTGCTCAGCTTGGTCGCTTCGCCAGTGATGTGTACCTGACGCTCGAGAGGGTGCCATGGGAAATGGAGGCTGATCTTCGCGTTATCGGCCAGTTGCTTCGCTTTACGGCTACCGAGGTTGGTATAAAACACAAAGCCACCATCATCGACATGCTTCAACAACACGATACGCTGAAAAGGCTGGCCTGTTTCATCCACGGTTGCCACTGTCATTGCCGTTGGGTCGGGTAATTTGGCTTCAATGGCTTGTTTGAGCCAGTGCTCAAAGAATTGAACAGGGTTTTCAGGCAGGTCTTTGCGTCTCAATCCACCTTGGTTATATTCTCTTCGAATATCAAACAAATCCATGTGTTGCTCCATTTAAGGTTTTTGCCATTTTGCGGCGGGTGGCGGCATTTCTCAAGTGAATTTCTTCGCTTCACGCCCTTACACATCAAGGAACATATGCGCCGAATACAATTTCTAGCAGCGGTTTCCGCGATGGGTTTTGTCCTCACCGCAGCCGTTGCCGTATTTACATACTTTTCAGTAGAGAAGCGATACACCAATGATATCCAAAATGATGTCTATCAGCTCCACGAGAAGCTCTCTGCGGAACTTGCGCGTTACAGTGAAATTCCCGTCGTATTGTCTGCCGACCCTCGCTTAAAACGCCTGTTACGCGTGCCTAACAGCGAGCGCTTACTCTCCCATACCAATGCCATTCTGGAAAGCTGGAATAACCGACTGAACAGCGATGTGCTTTATCTGATGGACAAAGATGGCTTAACACTCGCAGCCAGTAATTTTGATTCCAGCACCACCTTCATTGGCCACAATTATCATTATCGTCCCTATTTCCGTCAGGCGATGGAAGGTGAGAAAGGCCAGTACTATGCGCTGGGGGTTGTCTCCGACAAACGAGGGTATTACTTCTCTTACCCCATTAGGGATCACGGAAAGATCGTTGGCGTGTTAGTGCTCAAGGTTGATCTGTCGATCATTCATCGCATCTGGGATCAACAGCAATTCGACTACTTGATAGCTGATCCACTTGGGGTGGTGTTTTACAGCTCGCGCAATGATTGGCTTTACCAATCTCTTGCCGAACTCACCGATAGCCAGAAAAGTGCGATTCGTGATTCACGCCGTTATGGCGACAGCGCGTTGAACAACCTGACCGAATTCCGCGAGCTCGACACACTTAAACCCCTGAGCAGCTTGTCATTGGGTTTGGCAACAAACGTCAGAGCGCGCGTATTGGTTGCCAGCACCGAACTGGGTAGTGCAGGCTGGCGTATCTATGGCTTTGTGCCTGTCAGCAAACTGTGGCCAATGGTGGTGCAATCCGCGCTGCTTTTTGCCACCTTCTACAGTTTGTTGGTGCTGGTCATGACAGCGTGGTTACAAACCGTAAAAACCCAACGCAAACTCGCCTCACTCAACGACGAGCTCGAACAGAAAGTGGCTGCTCGCACATCAAGCTTGGAACAAACCAACTTCGCGCTACGTGACAGCATTACTCAATACGAGGAAACACAACGCGCGTTAAGGCAAACCGAAACAGAGTTAATTCAAGCTGCCAAACTCGCCATGCTCGGTGAGCTCTCCGCCAGTATTAACCACGAAATCAATCAACCTCTTGCTGCCATGCGTACCTACACAGAAAACAGCATTAAATTGATGGAGCGCGAACGGTATCAAGATGTGCGAAAGAACCTCGCCTCGATTCATGAGCTGATCGGCTTGGTCGCTGATATCATTGCGCGCTTCAAGGTGTTTGCCCGCAAGCAAGGGGAAGAGAGCCGACGCCTCGCTGTGCTCGATGATGTCATTCATGCCTCGTTGGTGCTTTCAGAGGCCAGTTTTAACAAGAAGGGGATACACATCGATTGTGCCATTCCCGAAAATAACATAAAGGTAAATGCTGACCCCGTTCAGCTCGAGCAAGTGATTTTAAATCTACTCAGTAACGCGGCGCATGCGGTTCGTGATGCAGAGAACCCCGCTATCGGCATCACCGTGTCCACACACCTCGATTGGGTGAATGTGCATGTTTGGGATAACGGCCCTGGCATGGATAACGACACCAAGAAGCACGTTTTCTCTCCTTTCTACACCACGAAAAAAGAGGGATTGGGATTGGGCTTGACCATTTGTCGCCGCATCATTGAAGCGTTCGACGGTCGATTGCGCGCCGAGGATCACACGGGCGGCGGTGCAGAATTTATCGTTAGCTTAAAACGCCTTCAAGATGGAGAGACATCCCATGACGCATGAAGTTTGGATCATTGATGACGAACGTTCGATCCGGGACTCGCTTCAACAGACGTTAGACATCGAAGGCTACCAAGCCCGCGCATTTGCCTCAGCCCCGGAAGCCCTCGACGCTCTCTCCAATACATTTGAAGGCGTCATTGTTTCTGATATCAACATGCCAAAAATGAGCGGGTTAGCGTTTTTAAAGCATGCTTTACACATTGATGCCGAGTTGTCTGTCGTCATGCTAACCGGTCATGGTGATATTTCTACGGCTGTTTCAGCCATGCGCGATGGCGCATATGATTTTCTTGAAAAGCCCTTTTCAACCGACCACCTGTTGGATGTTATCCGCCGTGGCATTGATAAACGCAAACTGGTGATGGAAAACCGAGAGCTTAAGCGAGAACTGGAAACACACAGCGTGCCCGGCCCGCGTATTTTGGGGAATTCGGAACAGATTAAACAGCTGCGCCGCTCGCTGTTCCAACTCAAAGATCTGGATTGTGATGTATTGATGCAGGGTGAACGTGGCACAGGCAAAGAGCTCGCTGCCCGCTTTATGCATGATCAAGGTACGCGACAGGACGACCCTTTTGTCGCGGTGAAATGCCGCCAAGTGCCCGAGGCGTTGTTGGAGCTGGAGTTGTTTGGTCCAGAACAAACTGGCTTTTCCACCCACCCATTTTATAAAAACAGCAAGCTCGCCGCAGCGGGGACAGGCACTTTGTTTTTAGATGGCATCGAAGCCCTTCCTAGCCATGTTCAAGCTCGCTTGGCCAGCGTTATTGCCAGTGACAACACCTCGCCGCGACCAAGAATCGTGGCATCGACCCGCGTCGATCTCACCAGCAGTGTTCAACAAGGCATGTTCGATCAAGATCTCTATGCTGCCCTCTCTGCTGTTTTTGTTTCCTTTTCGCCGCTGCGCGAACGCGGTGATGATGTGATTACCTTGTGGCAGAACTTTTTCCGCACAACCGCCTCACGTTTTGGTATCGCACCACCCTGCCTTAGAGACGAAAATAAAGCCAAACTGAAACAACACCAATGGCAAGGCAACATCACAGAACTTCGTAATTTTGCCGAACGTTGGGTCTTGATGGGCGAGCAGCAAGCCATGCTGACCAATGTCAGTTTGCAGGAAAAAGAACACGACACCTTGGCGGAAAGAATGCAAAAAGTAGAGCGTGCGATCCTAAGCGATGCGCTGAATAGACACAGTGGAAGATTGAAAGAAATTCAGTCAGAACTGGGGCTTGCGCGTAAAACGCTATACGAAAAATTGAAAAAATATGGTCTCGATAAAGAGAATTTTAAGGCCTAACCTCTAGGCCTCTCCCCTTCTAACACCCCGTCAGCTCTCGCATCTTACTGATTCTCAACATTCTTACCACTGAGATCATGGACTTGGATCATCATCTGTAGACTGTCCGCGATTAGTGAATATCCGTTACTTAAACTACGCTTAGTAGAAAGTGTTTCGAAGTTTTTATAGTTGGCAAAACAATGAGAAAACGAGATAAATCTGCATCAACACTGCCAGCCAGTGAACATTTAGATTACATCGACGACAAAACCGCCGCGCTTTTGCTTTCAACGCCGAGAAGTGCGCGCGTGTTGTTATGGGTCATTATTGCGTTTCTAGTCGTGACTGCAGTGTGGGCGTCCTACGCCGAATTGGACAAAGTGACTGTCGGTCAGGGCAAGGTTATTCCCTCTTCACAACTGCAAGTGGTGCAGAACCTTGAAGGCGGATTGGTGAAAGAACTGTTGATCCGTGAAGGCGACATTGTCACCAAAGATCAACAGCTTTTGTTGATCGATGACACCATGTTCCGATCTGACTTCCGTGAACGTGTGCAAGAGCTAACAAGCTTGCAAGGCGATGCTGTTACGCTGAAAGCCCTCACCGATTCCGTTGTCGTTAACCCGGAAGTGCAAGTCAGTGACTGGAAGCAGAGCGTCACACTCTTTCGAAGCGAACTGATCTTTGAAGCTGATTTCATTAATGAGCACCGCACAGTTGTCTCTCGTCAACGCGCCGCTTACAAAGAAAAACTCAACAACCTCGAAAACCAATTATCAGTGACGTCTCAACAGATCCGTCAGAAAGAGCAAGAAGTGATCGAGGTGAAAGCACGCGTACAAAACCTAAAGCAAAGCTATAGGTACGCGCGTGAAGAATACAACATCACCAAACCCCTCGCCGATGAAGGCGTTGTGCCACAAATTGACCTGCTCAAACTGCAACGACAAGTGAACGACACCAAACGTGAGCTTTCCTCTGCTGAGCTGTCTTTGCCTTCTTTAACTTCTTCGTTGCAGGAATTTGTCTTCAAACACATCGACGTGGCGCTGAAATTCCGCGCCGAGCAGCAAGAACGTTTAAACGATATTGAAGATAAACTTCTCGCCATGACAGAAACGCGCGTCACCTTGGAAGACAGGGTTGAACGTACCGTGGTGCTTAGCCCGGTCGATGGCACCATCAAGAAACTGCACGTGAACACCGTTGGCGGTGTTATTCAGCCCGGTATGGATCTCGTCGAAATTGTACCTAGCGAAGACAACTTATTGATTGAGGCGAAGATTGCCCCACAAGACATCGCCTTCCTTCGCCCCGGTCTCGACGCCATCATTAAATTTAGCGCCTATGACTTTACCGTGTACGGCGGCCTAAATGGCATCTTAGAAACCATCAGCGCCGACACCATTCAAGATGAAGAAGGAAACAGTTTTTACCTTGTAAAAATCAGAACCGAATCTAACAACCTCGGTGATGGATCAGAGCTTCCTATTATTCCAGGTATGACGGCATCTGCCGACATCATTACAGGGAAGCGCAGCGTGTTGGACTACCTATTAAAGCCAATATTACAAGCGCAAAAGTCTGCATTGCGTGAATAGAACACTTTTTACTTTTTGGGAATGTATTGCCAACCCATTGATGGGAGACGTATTTTGAACTGGAAAAAATGGATTGTTGTAACAACAGTCAGCGCCCTGGCTGCGCCGACGTGGGCATTTTCTGTCGAACAGGCCGTCGCGACCACCATCGCGACTGATCCCGAATTGAAAAGTGCTTTCAATGATTTTATGAGCTCTCGCGAAGACATTGAATCCGCACAAGGCGGCTACCTTCCAGCAGTAGACCTGAGCGCAGGTATTGGATACGAATACGTCAATAACAGTACAACCGAGGCCACTGGCGACAAAAGTTTTAACCGCAAAGATGCCACGCTGAGCATGACCCAGCTCATTTGGGATGGCACAACCAGCAACAACATCGAGCGTTCGGAATTTGAAGCCGAAGCGCAGCGATTCCAATTGTTGTCTGACGCACAAGACAAGACATTACGTGTCACTGAAGTCTACATTGCCGTGCTACAAGCCGCACAATTGCTATCCTTGTCAGAAGCGAATGTCGAAGTGCACGAGAAAATTCTGGCCGATATTAAACGCCGGGCAGAATCAGGCATCGGTTCGACCGCGGATTTATCGCAAGTGGAAGCACGTGTTGCTCGCGCCTTTACCAACATGCTGGCAGCCCGCAGTAACTTAGAAGATGCAGAGACTGAATTTTACCGTGTGGTAGGTGCAGAGCCAGTCAATACCGTCGACCCAGAAGTGGATGAGCTGTCTCTACCTACAACACGCGATGCCGCTTTTGAGCGCGCCCTTGAGCTCAACCCTGTGATAAAGCTCGCAACATACGACATTGACGCTGCCCGCGCACAGTATCGATTAAACAAAGGCAATTTCTACCCCTCGCTGTCGTTTGAAGCCAGCCAAAACTGGAGTGACGACGCAGGCGGTGTAGAAGAACAAGTCGACGAATTTAGCGCCATGCTGCGATTGCGTGTCAACCTCTACAACGGTGGGGCAGACACTGCCGATGTTCGCAGAAGCGCATACCAACTCAATAAATCGAAAGACATTTTTGACAATGCCTATCGATTATTGGAAGAGAGCACTCGCTTATCTTGGAGTGCATATCAGCTGACGGAACAGCAAAAAATCTACTTAGCAGAGCACGTTGATGCGGCATCTGAAACAGTCATTGCTTATGAGAAGCAATTTCGTATCGGCCGACGCACACTGCTCGACTTGCTAAACACTGAAAATGAGTTGTTCGAGGCACGTCGTTCCTATCTAGATGCTCATTACGCGAATATCACCGCAAAGTACCGAGTACTAAACAGTACAGGCTCGTTATTAGATGCACTTCGCGTGGACGTACCTCAAGAATGGCTCGAACCTGTAATTGATGGTGAGGGTTAAAAATGAAACATCTCTTGTTACTCGGTCTTCTCGTATCGGTAGGTGGCTGTTCGCTGTCTGCTGAGCCTCCTGCCGTAGCCGAGCAGCGCTCTGATTTAATGGATGATGATAACGACGGTGTTATTAACGCACGCGATTTGTGCGATGAAACAGAAGCCAGTGCTGTTATCGATAATGATGGGTGCCCAGCGTACCTTTTAACTGAAAGTGATAATTCTCTCAGGATTCAGTTTGCAAACGACTCGTCAATTGTGGCACCCGCTTACAGTGAAGAACTGGACAAAATGGCGGAATTCCTTAAGCTCTATCCTGAAACCTCTCTTGAACTTCAAGGACATACAAGTTCTCCAGGCTCCAACGACTACAACAAAAACTTGTCTGTTCAACGTGCAAAAGCAGTCAAAGCACAATTGGAACAAAGAGGCATTGATGCCGATCGTCTCACGCTCGTTGGATTGGGTGAAGACGACCTAATACTGACCGATAGAACAGAAACACCACAACTGGTGAATCGTCGTGTTGTTGGTCGTGTAAAAGGATTTAAAGGAGATATTGAAGAAGCATGGACCATCTTTACCCGACGGGAACAATAGTTATTGAGGTCGCCTAATGCAAAAAAGGGCAACACTGTTGCTACTGTTCTTGTTGCCGTCGATCGTTACGTTTGCACTCACAGGCACTGATGCACAGTGGGTGAATAAAGTATCAGCATTTTACGGAGAAAGAGCTGGGAAGCGCGTTACCGCTTGGAGAAACGTGGTTGCGGTATCTCGCAACCTCTCCGAGCGGGAAAAACTCGCTGCTGTAAACGCTTTTTTTAACCAGCTTTATTTCGTTAACGATATCGACCTATGGGGCAAGAAGGATTACTGGGCCACGCCACTTGAGTTTTTGGGTAGCGCGGCAGGCGATTGTGAAGACTTCAGTATTGCGAAGTACTTCACATTGCGTGAACTAGGCATCGACGATAAGAAATTGCGATTGGTTTATGTCAAAGCCATCAAACTGAATCAATTTCACATGGTTGTTGCCTACTACCCAACCGCATCTTCGGAGCCGGTACTTCTCGACAATATCGACCCTGAAATCAAACTGGCATCAAAACGACGTGACCTCCTGCCTGTCTACAGCTTCAACGGTAGCAGGCTTTGGCTTATGAAAAAACGCGGTAAAGGTGAACTGGCTGGGAAGTCTTCACGCTTGGGATTGTGGAATGATCTCAGGGCGAGAATGGGCACAGTGAAGCTTAAACGACCGATCAAAAACTATGATGGGTAAATCTCTATGACTCTGTACCGGCAACTGTTTACATGGATGTTGGCAATTTTCTTTCTGTTGATCATCGCGGTCACAGGGATTGAATTGAACACGACACGTAACTTCCTGCTGACTCAGCAAACGGCTGAGGTAAACAATACGATCAACTCGATGGGTCTTGCATTAGCCCCCTATCTCGAATCAGACGATAAGGTTGCGACGGAATCCGTCATCAATGCCCTTTTCGACGGCGGCTTCTACCAAGAAGTGCGCCTCAAGATGCTGTCTGATGGCAGTGAAATCATCCGCCAATATCCGGTGACGGTGGACGGTGTTCCCGATTGGTATATTGGTCTCGACCTCTTCCCTGTGATCACGGAAGAACGCACATTCACCAGCGGTTGGTTACAACTTGCGGAAGTGGTGGTGGTGTCTCACCCTGGCTTTGCCTACAAGGAAATGTGGAGCGCCACGATTCAACTCGGAGTGTGGATTGGTATTTTATTTGCCATCGCCATGTTCATCATTGGTTTGCAACTCAGCCGCTCTTTACGCCCTCTTGCGTTGATCACTTCACGCGCCAAAGACATTGCGCGTAATAAGTTCGGTGAACCAATTCCTTTGCCTCCAACGTCCGAACTAAAAACCGTTGTTAAAGCCATCAACCAAATGAGCAAGCAGCTTGAAGATTACTTTGAGCAGCAAGCCAAAGAAGCTGATCGCCTACGTGAACATGCCTACCGTGATACCGTATCAGGCTTAGGTAATCGCAGCTTCTTCGTCGGCCAATTGAAATCTTGGTTAGCGGAATCTGCAGTTGGTGGTTTGGTCATGGCGAAAGTGGACTTGATCACAGACACCTATCAGAACCAAGGTTTTGAACAAGGTGACAGCTTGGTTAGCCAGTTCGCGAAAAAACTGAATACCACGATCACTGATGCAGACTACACGGCATCCCGTATTTCTAAAGATGAGTTTGTCATCCTCGCACCGAACGGGACGAATGAAGATATGCGTATGATTGGGGAGAGCTTGTTAGCCATCGTGACTGACATGCAGCAAGACCCTATGGGCATCAGCCCCCCAAAAGTGGCGATTGGTTTAGTCGTGAACGGCGCGGGGAATCGCGATGCGAGCGTGCTGCTCGCACAAGCAGACAATGCGTTAACCCAAGCGCGCAACGACCCGAATCATCCGATTTCGATGCTGGATCAAGCGGCCAATGACTCTTCCATGGGCAGACAACAATGGAAATCGCTTATTTTGGATGCCATTGCACATGATTGGTTTGTGTTTAAACTCCAGCCTGCGTCTAGCAGCGACAAATCCGTGCTTCACCAAGAAGTGTTCTCCGCCATTGAACGCGGTGACGAATACTTTGGTGCGGCGCACTTCCTCGGCGCGGTTGAACAGTTGGCATTGGGCGAGTCGTTTGACCGTTATGTCGTCTCCCACATGATTGGCAAGCTTTCTGATGACCCAGAGATGGGCCCTATAGCCATCAACTTAACCCAAAACAGTGTCACGGATGCATCTTTCATTCGCTGGTTAACGACGGCGATGCAGAAGAACCGTGCACTTGCAGGACGCCTGTTCTTTGAAATCCCAGAAAGCGTGTTTGTTCGTTACCCAGACCATGTAGGTTTGCTAACGGAACAAGCGCACCGGTTTAACTTCGGTTTCGGGGTGGATAACTACGGACGAAACTTCCAGTCGCTGGATTACTTGAATAAATTCAAGCCTTCATACGTAAAGATCGACTTCGCATATACCAGTAACCTAGACGACGAAGCACAAACCCATGTGCTAGCCTCAATATGCCGTACGGCACACAACTTGAATATCACGACAATCGCCACACGTGTCGAAACCGAAGCACAGCTCAACAAACTGTCAGAACTCTTTGTTAACGGTTTCCAAGGGTTCATCTTCGAGAAAAAAGTAGAGCATCATGGTTAAAGATCCACTATTGCAATCTCTGGTCTACGTTAGCCGTTATTTCGGTCAAGCAAACTCGCCGGATGCCTTGGTATCCGGATTGCCGATTTCTGACGGCTACCTCTCCCCTTTCCTCTTCCCTCGCGCAGCGGAAAGGGCGGGTATTGTCGCCAAAGAAGCAAAAATGGATATCAGTGAGCTGTCTTTGCTTCTTTGCCCTTGCATCATGCTTCTCAAAGGCAATGAAGCCTGTGTCATGCTCAGCATAAGCCATGAAACTGGCGAAGCTGAAGTCGTTACACCGCACACAGACACAACCACGAATGTGGTAAAAATTGAACACCTGAAAGAGGACTACCTCGGACGCGTTTTCTTACTGAAAAAGCAATTTCGTTACGATGAACGTTCACCGGAGATGCTCAAAGAACGCAGTGGTCACTGGTTCTGGAGCACCTTGTGGGAATCACGTTCTATTTACCGTGATGTATTGCTCGCCTCGATCTTCATCAATGCGTTTGCCATCGCAACGCCTCTGTTCTCACGGATTGTGTATGACAAGGTCGTTCCTAACCTCGCCTTTGATTCTCTTTGGGTACTCGCGAGTGGTATTTTCGTCATCTTCATCTTTGACTTAATACTCAAGCTGCTCCGAAGTTACTTCATCGACATTTCCGGCAAGAAATCTGACTTGTTGATTTCTTCGCGGATCTTCCAAAAAGTCATGGGGATCCGAATGGAAGCGAGGCCCCCCTCGGTGGGAGCTTTCGCAAGGCACATGCAAGAGTTCGAATCGATACGGGATTTCTTTACGTCAGCATCGGTCTCGGCGTTAATCGACCTCCCGTTTGCGTTCTTCTTCCTTTTCATCATTTGGATTGTGGCGGGGCCGCTGGTCATCGTGCCTATTGTGGCGGTTGTTTGCTTGATGATTCACACCATGATCATTCAAAAGCCACTACGACACACCATCGAAGAAGGTTCTCGTCTGTCATCGCAAAAGAATGCCAACTTGATCGAAAGTTTGGCCGGCCTTGAAACCATCAAGTTGTTTGGTGCAGAAAGCCAGTTCCAATACCGCTGGGAAGAAGCCGTTGCTCACATGTCTAACTGGGGCATCAAAACGCGCCGCTTAACGGATTCGGTTCAAAACGCCGCAGGTTTCATTCAACAGTTTGTGTCTGTTGCGATGATTGTGTTTGGTGTGTATTTGATTGCAAATGGCGACCTCACCATGGGTGGCTTGATTGCAGCATCCATGCTGAGTTCACGTGCTGTTGGTCCAATGGTTCAACTTTCATTGCTATCAACACGCTACAACCAAGCCAAATCGGCCATGGCCATCATCGACCAGTTGATGAACATGCCGTCAGAGCAAGAAGATGGGCGTCGTTATATTCACCGCCCTATCATGCGCGGTAAGATTGAATTTGACCGTGTAAACTTTAGCTACCCCAATACTGACGTCGCTGCGCTGCGTGATATTTCATTCACCATCCTTCCTGGTGAAAAGGTCGCCATCATCGGACGTATCGGTTCAGGTAAAACAACACTAAGCCGTCTCTTAATGGGTCTGTATCGCCCCACAGCAGGTTCAGTGCGTATAGATGAAACTGACATCACCCAGATCCACAACATCGATATACGACGCAATATAGGCTGTGTACCGCAGGACCCGACATTATTCTTTGGCTCCATCCGAGATAACATCACGTTAGGGCGTCCGCTCGCTGACGACCGAGATATTTTGGATGCGGCAAACCGTTCCGGTGTCACCACGTTTACACAGCGCGACCCTTCAGGGTTGGAGCGTCAAGTGGGTGAAGGGGGCAATCAGTTGTCTGGTGGTCAACGACAAGCCATTGCGATTGCGCGAGCCATGTTAGGTCGCCCACCCGTGCTATTGATGGATGAACCCACCAGTGCGATGGATAACCGTTCTGAGCAATACATTAAGCAGCAACTTGCTTCAATGCGTCGTGATGAGACCCTTATCTTGAACACACACAAAACGGGCATGCTTGATATCGTAGACCGCATCATTGTGGTTGAACAAGGCAGCATTGTGGCTGACGGTCCTAAGCTTGCGGTGCTTCAAGCGCTGAAAGAAGGCAAAGTGCAAAAAGCCGGTTAGCCATTAGCCAAAATCAATGCAAAATACGCCATATCAAAAAAAGCACCCACTGGGTGCTTTTTTATTTTTGTCAGAGGTATATCGAAGAATGCGCTCGCCACATATTTACACTGTAAAGGCCAACTTTAACAAGAAGGCTAGCGCATAAAAAAGGAGCGCAAAGAAAAACGTTACAAAGGCTCCGGGTACACTTCCTTACCGTTCGTCACGAGGCGACAGGCACCGAGTTCATTCGTAACGGGTAACGTCGATTCACCAATCTGGCAATACACGCCCGGGAAACAGTGCTTTAACACATCAATCGTATGGCTACGATACAAAGAGTTCAATTCAGATGACGAGGAGTCCATCTTGGCTTTGATCTCTGCAATGCGTTCAAAGTGATGGGTTTTGGTCCATGCAAGGCGCTCAATCAACGCCTCAGGACGCTTGTTCGCAGGTTGCTGGAGCAACTTCATCTCAGCGTCTTTCACCTTCATCAATTGCTCATGCTCACTCTCCAGCTCTTTACCCAGCTGGATTGTGTCAGTCATCATGGCTTCGAGGCCTGTGAACGCATGAACGCGCGTCACCACGCCGGAGGTCGCCCCCAAGGTCACCACTTTTACGCCACAGCGTGCAACGTGATTACCCCCTGTTAACGTGCCTGTGCGCTGGGTTTGGTCACAGATATAGAGGTTACTGTTGGTGCGCGTTGTACAGTGCATCGCATGTTGGCTGATGATGATGTCACCCTCAGCTTCAATGTGTGCATACTGCGCAAATTTCACAATCACCGACCCCTTTGCCCGCATTCGCGTTGTGATTTCTTGATCGCCCTGAAGCTGCTTACCCAAAATACCGTTATGAATGATGATGTCGCCACCGGCTTCGAGAAACGCGGTTTCCACCACACCACCCACTGTGATCGAACCCGTTGCGCTCACACGCATACCCGCATTCACATCACCGTTAATCACCACACTGCCTTCGAAGTCAACGTGGCCTGTCGCCACCGTCACTGACTTCATGCACACCGCGTTATCCACTTCCACACCTTCGGGGTGCAAAATCGGCATGCCCGACGTTGTCGCAATAACAATGTTTTCATCGTTACTGCTGAAATCGCTTCCAGGAAAAAGACGCAATGGGATATCTTTACCAGGCGTTGTAGGTAGCACTTTCCCGTCTACGCGGAAACCTTCGATGCCTTTTGTTGGCGGAATACGTTTCGCGAGAGGTTGCCCTTCTGAAACCGTGACCATCTTACCGAGGTCACGCATATCTACCGTACCATCTTCACGCTCTTGCGGGCGCAAGATACGCGCTTTACTGTCTTGAACGAGGTAAGCTAACTTTGAATCTTCACCTGGAATGGGGCACTTACCCGCAGCAATTGGTGCTTCGAGATATTCACCCGGCTTAAGGCGCGCGGAGGCGGTGAGAAGTTTTTGAAGTGTTTGCTTTTTCACACCACGAACAATTTGTGCTTCCTTCAACGAGGCAAGCAAATCATTTCCTTTAATAGGGTTACCACCACACGCACCATTTACGCGTAGAAAAGCTGTCATTTTCTGCTCGTCAAAGCGTGCGCTTACGGTCGCATCGCGTCTTTCGGCAATCACAACATCATCAGGCTCACCTTTCCATTCGTCCTTAGACGCATTGATTTTTTCGAGCACCTTGACAATGGTATCTTCAAAACGAAAAAAGCTCGCGACCTTTTGGTCGATCAACCATTCAACGATGTGCTTCTTCTCAATCTGGGGTGTATTTTCGTCTGCCTTCGGAATGACGGTCATATAAACCCTGCGACCATCACTAGACAGCCGCAAAAGCTGTTGCAGCATGTAATCCCCTAAAATAGATCATTAAAAATACGAACCAATATCACACTTACATTTTACATAGATAAACGCTGTCTCATGCCTAATTGTCGGCTCAAGTTGGATACAGATCGCATTAATTTACTGACTAAAATCTCAATAAAGACACTACGTCATATAAATGAATTATAGAGAGTTTTACTTAATATGCCGCACTCGTCCGCGGATTAATTGAACTTCGTTTAGAGAAAAGTAACGCAGTAAATTACTGCGCTATTAAAATCAGTGTCTTAAACAAGAGAAAGGTTATACAGACAAGCGTTGGTGATTCTCTTCAGACAGCCATTCGTCAAGGCTAAAGCCATATCGATACTGACCGTCAGCTTCTTCGTTACGATAGATGAGCGTGCCTTGTACTGGCGTTAAATTCACAACATGTAACATACATAGCGAATCCAGCGCTAATTCGTCATGACAAAGAAGCCCAATGCCACTTCTGCTTACATCACGAATGATAACCTTATGTCCAAAATCATCATCGTCATGATCAACCTCCAAATACGGATGAACATGTAAACGAGCAAGTATTCCGCCGTTGCCTAACTCAATCCGTTCTTGAAAACGTTTACAGTTTTCTTCCCCACCTGATTTCCCTATCAGGGCATCACAAAGCTTTTCGAATTCTTCCGCCATACTGCCTCCCAACCAGTACTGCCAAAACAGCCCACTAAGCAGCAAAACTTAAGTATATGCGTATATTATTTCAAATATTGTATTGAATGTTAGATGCTTACGTTCAAGCAATAAACGGCCATAACATTCAGATTTGTCAGATCTACGCCTTCTAAATTTCAGTACCGATTGCCTACTTTACAGTGTAAATCGATCATTCAGCGAGAAGCGCTGACACCTTGCGTTTTCGAATGGCTTGACGCTTTTCAAGATACTCTTCAAAAATTGATGCCTGACTCGTGACAACTTGCGCCTCACTGAGACCCACCTTTTTGATGATGTTAGCAACATCATCAAGTCGTCCAATATCATTCGCAAAGTGCGCATCAGAACCTGTTGAAATAAAAGCACCGCAATCACGGGCAATTTCAGCGATTTCTAAACAGTTGGGTTCACTCCCCTTTCGAGAGCCGTTCAGTGAGGAGTTATTGAGTTCGAGCGCCACGCCATGTGAAGCAGCGGTTTTGATAACCGTTTCTATGTCGATGGGAAAAGAGGGATTACCGGGATGGGCAATCGCATCCACTAATCCTGTTTTAATCGCCCCGATCATTGCAGAAGTATGCGCAGCTTTCGTGGATGGACGAAAGACGGGTTCATGCAAGCTGGCATTCACCCATTCTAAATTGCCGTAAACATAGGTCGGCATATCCAGCTCGCCATGCTCGTTCAGTATGTTTGCTTCCGTGCCTCTTATGATGCGTACATCGCTTAAATAATCAGGGATCACGCGTTGATTCACAAAATGCCAAAAGTGAGGAGCGCCAGGCATTTTCGATGCATGGTCGGTCAGGCATAAATAAGTCAGACCAGCCTCTTTCGCCGCCTTGGCATTTTCAATGACAGTGCTGTATGCGTGACCACTTGCTAACGTATGTGTGTGCGTGTCCGCAACGAGTTTCATTTTTCATCCCTATCTGTTTAAAGGTGCTGTGCGACCCACTGTCGCATCGCCAATTCCGTGTCTTTTCGCCCTTGATACCCAAACTCCTGGGCAACGGCATCCCAGGCTCGTCGATGCAATACACGTGCAACCATCAAGGAACAACCTTTCTCTTCGAACTTGAACGGGTGGGTTTGACGAGATAACCAAGAGACCATCCAAGAAGATAAACTGCCCGTAACCAGATCATAGCCAAGCGCACCCGATGCAAACAAGCCCACTTGCGTATACTGAGCCTCTGACAGAGAGGCAGGAACCGCCACAAGATTCAGCAACAACGCAGAAACACGCGGATCAAGCTGACAGAACTGCTCTGATAATTGAGCAAAGAAGTTAGAGGTAAACAGTGCGTGAATATCATCAAACCAGACTGGTGGCGAAGACAGCGCCTTAATCAATTGCAGCGAATGCGTTCCGCTAGCGGCATCTCTTTGAATACCTAGACGTGCAGGTAGGTAACCTTGTGATGACCAAAACTGCCAAAGAGAAGGTGTCACACCAAAGCTGGTTCCCATCACCTCAATACCGTCTTTAAATGCTTGGGTCTGTGCCGCATTCAGCAACAAGGTACCCATGCCTCGTCGTTGAAGCGACGGCAATACCGCAATACGTGATACTCGCACTAGCTCTGATGTCAGCGCGTCCACGGTGCCGGTATGGGACGCCAAACTTTGCGCCAACAAATGTCCGCGTAGTCTGCGCTTTCCACCAACAACATCCACCGCCAATTCGTGTTCAAAGCCGCCCTCTTTCTGCGTGAGCAATGCGCCGACAACAGTGTCATGGGCAAACGCACCAAACACCGTCAGTGATTCATCATCGAGTAACTGCACCAAGTCATTCGGCGATGTTTGGTAGTGCGCAGTCACCAATATACTGAACAATTGCTTCAGCATTGCTTCGTCTTTAAGTAACGCATCACGGTTTATACGTCGCACCGCAATATCGCCAATGTCATCGGGGTAAACGGGCTCCGCATCAAACAAAAACGCATCAAACAGCCAACGTTCTAATGGATCGTTTTGGGCCCATCTGACCGGCTGAGCCAGCGTGACTTCCTTCCACCCTTTGGCCTTTTCATTGAGCAGTGATCTAAAGCGGAGGCTAAACGCCCTGCCCGTTCCTTCATAACCGTGTTCGGTGGTAGAAAAAACAATGCGGCTGTAGCTTGCCAACATTTGGTTAAGCATAGGCACAGGTATTGCAGCAGCTTCATCAACCAAGAGCAAATCGCCTGCTGGTTTGTCTTTAAGCAACGCGTCGGGCGCGACAAACTTCAGCTGGCTGCCATTGCTGTACGTCACCAAGTATTTGTTGGATCTCTTACAATCACCGTCCAGTAGCGCATGTTGAAACAGGGTTTCTGCATTAGCAATCGACGGGGCTGTCACCAACACCGTCTTTACCTCAGACGACAAAATCTGTTTTGCTGCAATGCCCATGGCTGAAGACTTACCGCGGCCACGGTCAGCGACGATAAGCGCAGGGCGGCGACGGTGCCCTTTGAGAACTTGTTTGATGGCGGCAACGGCCAATGGCTGATCGTGCGTCACGCCCTCTGACGTAAACAAAGAGGTGTATTCAGGCCCGTGCGCAGTAGATAAGAGAGATTGAGGAAGCGCAATGCTTTCGCTTTGGTTTTGGCGCTGGCTTTTTTGTTGAAAAAACGTCGCTGCATCAGCATGGTGATAGAAGGTTCGAAAGCGCTGGTGGAAGCGGCTTTCGCTTATCCCCTCTTCACCATCAACCAAAAAATACACCAACTCGCCCCCACGAACACACCCAGCCACGGCACACAACTTTTCGACATCGAAGGCTTGGCGAATATCAAGCGCAAGAGAGTGCGTTTCTTGCCCCAACAAACGCTTGACCTGGTTCCAAGGCGTGGCGTCAGGCAGGTCATCACTAACAATTAGTGACGGGGATGCCAACGCCAAAAAGTTGGAAAGATAAGCCTCATCACCCGCAACAAACACAGGATATCGAACCACACGATTTGTTGCGGAATCTTGAAGCGATTGAAGAAATTCGTTTGGAGTCACGGTTATGGCCAAGGTTGTCATCTACCTTTTCATCATACCGTATCCAAGAGACAAGCAAAAAAAAACGTGCCGTCAAGCACGTTTAGTTTGGTTCGCTATTTTGTAATTAGCCAAGTCGAGACTCAATAAAATCGAGAATGGCTTGCGCATCATCATCGCTCATTTTTTTAAGATTGATCGACAATGCATCACCTTTACGGCGATAGCTAACACGTCCTTTAATCAGATCCGTTGCCGGCGACTCTTTCTTCACTGACGGCTTTAGCGATTCACGCCAATCTTCGATAATGATCGTTACTTCACGGGTTATACGACTCACACCATGGGCATCGACCGTTTGCCAAAGTGGCGCTTCACCGAGCTTTGTCAGAAGCTGTGATTGCTCGTCATGACTCAGAGAAAAGAACAAACGGTGAAGTTTCACGATGGTCGGACGGCCTAGCTCAGCAACACTGGGATAAGCTTGAAGTAAAGGCAATGGCAAAGAAGCCGCTTTAAGCGCACCACTTACTAGCGCTTCACTGCACTGACACACCTTCGCCAGCTCTTTTTGATCGAGTACATCGCCGCGATCAAGCATGGCTTGCATCTCTTTACCGCGCTCAAACAGCGAAAGCGGTTTGTGCGCGTTGGCGACATCAGACAAGAATTTTGCGTGCTTGCTGTTAATGCCTTTGGCGACATAAACAAGGAAGTCCTGTTTCGCCAAAATACATGACATACGACGACGGCTACCATCGAGCACTTCAATCTTGTTACCGTCTAACCAACGACCAACCGCAGGATATTGCTGACCACGGTCTTTCAATGTCACCAAAATATCGGATAACGCAAGTTCGTTTAAAAACGATTGCTCACGGGCGTTTTCTGCAAACACAGACGTACGAGAAACCACGTCCCCAGCTGCCACGCGCACCAGTTCAAATTCCACCGTCGCTTCGCCAGCAACAGAAAGCTCAATCATCGCCGCTTTTTCTGACGCTGCTTTTTGCGCTTCTTGCGCAGTGGTTGCACGTCGTTTATCCGCTTTGCCGAACAGACGCGCGTTCAATTCTGAAGTTTTAATCGCCATTTATCACTCCTGATTTCGCTGCGACCAATGGCTGTGAAGCACGCGTTCTAGCTCCAGCCCTGCACGGTGAACCGCTTCTTGCGCGGTAGATAAGGTTTTTTTGCCGCCTTCAAAGTCTTGCGCGGTCAAATCAAACACTGTGCTGTAGGTATCAGCACAGGTTTCAAATGCACGGCTACGAGGAATGGTGGCCATCATGACTTGGTCACTCAGCAGATAATTCATCTCCGTCAGCACCGACACTTGCTTCTTATTGTCGTCCTCAAACATGGTTGGCATCAAGCGAACAAACTCGAGACCGGGCCAATCTTCAGGGAACATTTCGTAAACTGTTGGCAAATGCTGGAAGAAATTCACGGTAGATGCCCAGTCCAAGCGCTTTGCCGCACACGGAATGATTAAAGCATTCGACGCGTACATGGCGTTCCACACCAATGGATCGATGTGTGGGCCAGTATCAATCATAATGATGTCAAACTCGTCAGCAATCGTGTCGATCACTTTCTCTTTTAGCAACTGAACCACATCCAACGAGCCGTTTGTCGCCAGATTTTGCCATGCTTCGGCGTTGAACATTGCGTCTTCTGGGAAGGCTGCAATGGTTTTCAAATTCGGGTATTGGGTTGGTAAGAGAACATTTTTCATCATGAACTCTTTATCAGCGTCTTGTGGCGTGTTTTCCAACATCACGTCTACTGCAGAGTAAATGCCCTCTTGCTCGTTAACGCTGATCATAGGGTTTAAGAAAAGACGTAAAGAGCCCTGTGGATCAAGGTCAATCAAGCAAATGCGGTAGCGTTTTTCGAGGTTCAAAGCCATGCAAGCGGCCATATGAACCGCGCTCATGGATTTACCCGTACCGCCTTTTTGGTTCTGAATATTAATAACCCACGGCTTATGCCCTGCCCCTTTACCTTGATGAAAAGCGGGCATTTTTGCCGCTTCCATAATTTGGTGTGCTTCATCTAAGGTAATGGAATAGTGGTTTGCATTGTTCTTAGTAAACTGATGGCCCGCCTCTTCCATACGGCTGATCGCCTCATCAAGCTTACGTCGGGTTAATCCAGAACGTGTTTCCATCATCGCTTTAGACATAGGTGGGAACAGTTGATCGTGACGTTCTTCCATCACAATCTCAATGCGGTCAGCTTGAACCTGCTTGGTTTGCTCTGCAATAGATTGCAGATTCTGTATCGTCTTTTCCCTATTCATTTTTCTTTTCGCCATAAAAGAGAATTAAATGAATTGTACAGCACTTTACAGAACGCACAATAAAAAGCTGAACGTGCTGCATAAAAAGTAAGAAGATGCTCACTTTATGACAAAACCTTGAGAGAAATCGAGAAAACAATGTGACTTTGTATGGCGAAACATGGCAGATTTAAAGTGTTACGGCGTCACCTTTTTACAATGTAAACCGATATTGAAACGACATACACCAAACTTTTCCCGGAACAGTGATAATAATGCGCTAAATTACGGACGTTGTCGATTCAACTGGCGATCAGACTGAAAATTGTCACTGCTCAACAAATAACGTGAGAAGTTCATAGTGAAAGGGAGGAATAAAGCAGGTTTATCCCTTCACTTGATCATGTTTCCGAAACGATGATCAAGAGAGAGGCGCTTTCGAGGATTTACATTGCGAATCACTCATCGCCTATCCTTGATCATCTTTCCAATCCTAAACCGAATACGTGGATGAATGATCAAGGTGTTAATGCGCACAAAATTTCAACACTTCGTTGTATTCGACGATCCGATTGACTCGAATAAATGATCAAGGGGAATAACAGAGAAATGGAGAGGATAAATCGTACCGGAACGATATTGAGACCCGACAAAATTACGGTACATGCCTTTTCAATACTGGATCTATGGGCTTAACTCAATGAAAAGGGGGCAAAGAGGAAGCCGGAACTCATGTTCATATGACAACATTGAAATGCAGCGACACGCACTTGATCATTGTTTCGAGTATCGGACACATATTGTGTGCCGTCTAAAATACGTTGGTTGTCGTTTCAACTTGTGTAAATGGACTGGCTTCGGCCACCAGCCTATATGTATCTTACTGGAATAATACGCCTTAAAGGCGGAAACATGGTCAAAAAGACGTTCTCTTGATCATTTATCCAAAGCCAAATGGTGGGTGAAATCATCCAAGAGGGCAGGGGAATGCAAAGTTATTATTTTGGCTTGTGGATAACATATGCAATTCCCATGATCATGCTTTGGGCGGTTCGATGATCACGTTTTCGATATTCTGATGATCATTGTTTCAGGCTACTAATGATCATGCTTTCATGTGTTTAATGATCATCTTTCCAAGTAAAGCATGATCATGCTTTCGAAAGCACTCTACTTTTATTGATTAACTATCAAAAACTTACAAGAATATGAACACCTGGATCATAAGATCATATAATCAATAAGATCATACTTAATCAAAAAGATCAGTTAAAAGGGAACAATAAAAAAGATCTTTCTTTCTTCATTTTTTTCTATTAACCTTC
The DNA here is from genome assembly GCA_042096095.1 of Enterovibrio sp. Taxonomy (GTDB): domain Bacteria; phylum Pseudomonadota; class Gammaproteobacteria; order Enterobacterales; family Vibrionaceae; genus Enterovibrio. Next base: position 4,808 of record JBELME010000024.1, on the reverse strand, counting down.
TCGGAAAGATGGCTCATTTACGGCCACATGTATTCTGATAACTCTACAGGCTTAACAAGGAGCTGTGGCACGATGGCCTCAAGTCCCTCAGAAAAAATACTGATCCCCGCACCACGATCGCACAAAGATGGTCACCTTTTTGAAGTACATGCGCAATTGATCGACTGGTTACCCCAGTACGAGCATTTTCGTGGCGTTACCAAAAGTATTCTTGAACTGCTTAACCTTATCTCACTTCGAGGCTTTGCCTCAAAAGACGGTGTAGTATCAACCACAGAACTTGTTGAAGCAACGGAAGGGCAATTAACCCGCGCTGCCATTCAGCAACGTTTGAGAGCCGCAGTACAGATAGGTTTGTTTACGCAGCAAGGTGTGCGATTCGAAGAGGGTTTGGCAGGCAAAACCATGCTGCACCGTTTTGTTAACCCAAGTCAATTGATCTCGGTGCTAGGTTCTGCGGGTCTGCAATCTGAAAAAACCAAGGTGATGGAGAAGCAAAAGCGCTCTAAAGCCTTGGCGCAAAACCACGTCAACAAACAGCTGCTCAGCGAACATGGTTTGGGCATTCCGCCGTCGATGCAAGATGAGAAAGATCATATCGTGATCGCGCCGACCAGCTGGGCTGGGATCATCGACCAAGCACTTGCTCCGCCAAGAACGAAAAAGAGTTATCAAAAGTCAATGGTCGCGATCAGTGGCACCAAAGCGATCATCGAAACGCGATCGTCAAAGTCGATCATGACCGTTGATGATCTGATGACCTTGTTTGCGCTATTTACGTTGACCGTGCAGTACCATGATCATCATTTGCCAAACTACGAACTACAGACGCAGAAAGTGGGCAATAAAACGCCCGTCTATATCACTGATATTCTGTCGCTACGTGGCAAAAAGGACAGCGGTCCAGCCCGTGATTCCATCCGTGAAAGTATCGACCGTATTGAATTTACGGACTTCCAGCTTCATGAACTGACAGGGCGCTGGTTGAGTGAAAATATGCCTGAAGGCTTTAAAAGTGATCGTTTTCGCTTTATTGCCCGCACCATCACTGCGTCAGAAGAAGCGCCACGTGAAGGTGAAGATGGCGAAATTCGTATTAAGCCGAATTTGTACATCTTGGTCTGGGAACCGTCATTTTTCGAAGAATTGATGACAAGAGACTACTTTTTCTTGTTCCCACCAGAGATTTTGCGTCAGCATACCTTGGTATTCCAGCTCTATAGCCTCTTCAGAAGCCGCCTATCGCGTCGATTGGAAGATTCCATGACATTGAGCGACCTGAACCAAAAAATGGCGAGAAACATCGAATGGCGACGTTTTTCGAGTGATTTGATCAGAGAGCTGCGAAAACTGGCGAAAAAGGAAACCCAAACCGAGGATGTGTTTGCGGTGAACTTGTGGGGTTACCACTTAACCGTGTATCAACTCGACAATGACAAGAAACACCCAGATTACCGTTTGGACATCAAATGTAATGTGGATGAGGTGATCCGTTTTTCTCGCGCAAAAACCTACAACGAAGGAAAACGATCCTTGGCACCGACGATGCCAAACCCACTTCGCAATGAAATCATGCCGAAGCAAGACCTTGATCAGCTTTCCGAGATCATTGACGGTGAATTCGAACCGATTCAGCGTAAAGAGAAGCGGGGAGGGCGCTTAGGACGTCGCGTTAAGCTGCGCAAGCACCTGGTTGAGATCAATGCCGATGAACTGACGATCACCTTGTCGAAGTACACCTCCCCCGAGGCGATGCAGCGCAGTATTACGGCATTGTCAGCCATGACGGGGCATCCTGCTGCGACCATCACTGAAGAATGTCAAAGCTATATGGACAAATTGGATTGGTTACGTGTGGATGGCGAAATCATGTCATACGAAACCTTGAGCCGCACGATCGAGTTTTACAACAGCCAGAACGAAGCAGGACATTTGTCGATCGAACGCCTGATCTCAGGTTTGGCCGTACGTCGTAAGGTATGCCGTCAGGTGTTTGATGGCCATTTAGATGGCACCGTGTTAGCTATTTTAGACGAAGTGGCTGCCGGAGGATAAGACAAAAGGGTTAGATAAAATGACCAAGCGTTGACAAAACGCTGACATGCGCGCACGGCCTGCCGACTAGGATTATTAACGAATAGATACCTTTGTCCTATTGGCATCCGGGCTCCCACCCGATGCACATTTTGCTAACCCTTTCACGAGCCTACTCCGGCTCGTTTTTTTTGCCTGTCATTCAGGAATATTGCCTAAATAGCTGTTCAAATTAGAGTCGAATTCACTACTGATAAATTAATTTTTAAGCGAGTGATCCAGCTCTCATCGATATATTGCAAATATGTTAACGCGGTGATAGCGTTTTATTGTAAGTCGCAGATATCGGCTTGCCGCCCACGTGGCAAAGCGCACGCAATATCTACCACCCTAAAACTTCAAGAATTTGGTTGTCACCCCGGAAGGGATGTGTGCTGTGAGTGGGCCGCTGCGTGCGTATTTTTACCGGTCAATGATCCTTAAGGAACACTGTGGCATCCATGATCCCGTCAGCCGCTGACATCAAGAGTTTCAAGCGGTTAGCCAAACAGCAAAAACGTCTCTTGCAGTGTTCTCATATGCAGGCGTTGGAGTGTGTTGCGCGTCAGCACGGGTATGACAGTTGGCATCAAGTGCTCAAAATCGCTGAACAAGGGATTTTGTTTCATGTGCCTGATGACACTACCAACGCGCAACGTGTTCTGCTTGATAACCCCTTATACTCGTCCGTGCCGGTCGGGTGGTTGATCGGTCGAAAACCCTACCCAGACTTTGCTCTCCGCCAAGGCGACTGTGCTTCATCAGACAAAATGACTGAGCTGGAAGTACCATCTTCTCGTTGGCAAGCGGAAAAGAAAGGGTAACACCGGGATGACCCTACAGGGAGTTATCCATGAAACGTTCGATCTTCGGAGCTTTACTTGCTTCAACTTTTTTGAGCTTTAGTGCGCAAGCGGAAACGGTTTCTATCTCATGTGGTGCGGTTGGGCAAGAGCTTGAACTGTGTCAACAAGGTGTTGCTGCGTGGGAAAAGAAAACTGGCCACACCGTTAAAATTGTCACAACCCCTAACTCGACCACTGAACGTCTAGCGCTCTACCAGCAGCTTCTTGCGGCGGGTGCGAAAGACATCGACGTCTTCCAAATTGATGTGATTTGGCCAGGTATTCTGGGTAATCACTTTATCGATCTAACCGAATACACCAACGGCGCGCAAGATGCGCACTTCCCAGCCATCGTGGCGAACAACACAGTGCGAGATCGTTTTGTTGCCATGCCTTGGTTTACCGATGCTGGCGTACTGTATTACCGCACTGATCTGCTTGAAAAGTATGACGAAACGCCGCCTGTTACCTGGGAACAACTGACGACGACCGCAGAAAAAGTGATGAGCGGCGAGCGTGAAGCGGGGAACGACAAAATGTGGGGCTTTGTATGGC
>JBELME010000024.1:0-1235 GCA_042096095.1 Enterovibrio sp. | reverse complement strand
TGGCGTCTTACAACGGTGGCACCATTGTTGATGAGAAAGGCAAGATCACCATCAACAACGACCGTGCGAAACAAGCACTCACCACGGCGGCAGGGTGGGTGGATACCATTTCTCCTCCCGGTGTATTGAACTACGGCGAAGAAGAAGCGCGTGGTGTGTTCCAAACCGGTAACGCTGTGTTCATGCGTAACTGGCCGTATGCATGGTCGCTGGGCAATAGCGAAGACTCCCCTGTGAAAGGCAAGATCGGTGTTGTTGCACTGCCAAAAGGCGGTGAAGACGGCAGCCATGCTGGCACCTTGGGGGGGTGGCAGCTTGCTGTATCCAAATACTCTGAAAACCCTGATGTGGCGGCAAGCCTCGTAACTTATCTCACCTCTTTTGAAGAGCAAAAGCGCCGCGCAATCGTAGGTTCTTATAACCCAACCATTGAAGCGCTTTACCAAGACGAAGAAGTCCTGACCGCAGTGCCGTTCTTTGGCAGCTTGTACACCACCTTTGCAAACGGCACACCGCGTCCGTCGTCTGCAACGGGGGCTAAGTACAACCAAGTGTCTAACGCATTCTGGAACGCCACACACGGCGTGTTGTCAGGGCGAACGGATGCCGATGCGGCTTTGACCAAACTGCAAAAAGATCTGAAGCGCATTAGCCGCGGCGGTCGCTGGTAATTCTTCGTTATAGCCATCAAACGCGCTGAGCGTTTGATGGTGCTATTCAAAAGGACATTATATGGAACAGACCAGCGCTCTCACGCGAAAACGCGTACGCGCCGCCTGGTGGTTTCTAGCGCCAATGCTCGTTACGCTCGCCATGGTGGCAGGCTGGCCATTGCTAAGAACGTTTTGGTTCAGTTTGACCAACGCGACCTTGGATGGGAGCGGCGTTGCTGAGTTTATTGGTTTTGATAACTACCTGATTTACGAAGAGGGCGAATTTTACGGCATCTTGGTTGATCCTACATGGTGGCAAGCGGTGTGGAACACCCTCTATTTTGCCATTGTTTCTGTCAGCTTGGAGACCATGCTGGGCATCATTGTGGCGCTCGTGCTCAACACCAAGTTCAAAGGACAAGGGTTGGTGCGTGCGGCGGTGTTGGTGCCGTGGGCGATCCCAACCATCGTCTCCGCCAAAATGTGGGGGTGGATGTTGCACGATCAATTCGGGATCGTGAACGACTTCCTCATGACCTTCGGCTTGATCGCCGCGCCGCTTGCTTGGACGGCCGACAGTGA
>JBELME010000023.1:0-30023 GCA_042096095.1 Enterovibrio sp. | reverse complement strand
TTCACTTTGGGTTACCGGCATTTTCTCGGTGCTGGTTTTTGTCGCCGCCACCAATCCACCGGACATGATTATTTGGCTCAACTTGTTGGCGTTTGGCGGCATGCAAGCCGTGTTCTTGTGGCCACTCGTCCTCGGGTTGTACTGGAAAGGCGCAACCTCTGGCGGTGCAATGGCCTCAATGTTAACGGGACTTGGAAGCTATGCCGGTCTGTCTACTTTCAAGCCGGATATGGCGGGCGTACACGCCATTGTGCCGTCACTTCTCATTAGTCTTTTTGCTTTTGTTACCGTTAGCTTATTGCAAGCAAGGAAGCCTCAGACCGCAAACGCTGTGTAAATCAAGATACTCAGCGTTCAACATCACGCTAAAAACCAATAACGGGTAGCCTGGCTACCCGTTTTTTATGGTTTTCTTATCCGTGACGAATATCTTGCCTATCCCGAGTGACTACTTTTTATGCTAGACTCCGCCCCCTAAAAATGTAGCTAAACGATAAGCGAAGAAACCATGCCTTGGATTCAAATCAAACTGAATGCAACCATCAAGAACGCGGAAACGATCGGTGACATGCTGATGGAAGCTGCTGGCGCATTGTCTGTCACCTTCCTTGACGCCAAAGACACGCCGGTTTTCGAACCTCTTCCAGGTGAAACACGCCTTTGGGGTGAAACTGACATTCTGGCGCTTTACGATGCAGAAACGGATATGGACGCAGTACTGGCGATCCTAAAAGCGAGTCCACTTCTGGCTGATGACTTTGCCTACAAGGTAGAGCAGTTAGAAGATAAAGACTGGGAGCGCGCTTGGATGGATAACTTCAAGCCAATGCAATTTGGTCAGCGTCTTTGGGTTTGCCCAAGTTGGTGTGATGCGCCGGATCCACAGGCAGTGAACATCATGCTCGATCCGGGTCTTGCGTTTGGTACGGGTACACACCCAACCACCGCACTTTGCCTAGAGTGGCTAGATGGCCAAGACCTTGCTGGCAAAACGGTGATTGACTTTGGTTGTGGTTCAGGCATTTTGTCATTGGCAGCACTACTTCTTGGTGCAGAGAAAGTGATCGGTATCGATATCGACCCACAAGCACTGCAAGCATCTAAAGATAATGCAGAGCGCAACGGCGTTTCTGATCGTCTAGAGTTGTATCTACCGAAAGATGAGCCAGACAACCTACAAGCAGAAATCGTAGTAGCAAACATTCTTGCAGGTCCATTACGCGAACTCTCGCCTGTCATTAAAAGCTTGATGACGCCGAACGGTAAATTGGCGATGTCAGGCGTTTTAGATACGCAAGCAGAGTCAGTAGCTGACTGTTATCGCGATGAATTGACCATTGATGACATCATTGTGAAAGAAGAATGGTGCCGAATTACAGGTCAAAAGGCTTAACTCGGTGATAACTGAGCAATTTTTGTACTAAAAAATTGAATTAGTAGGCTTTTTATAAAATCAAGATAAAACGCTCAAATATTGGCCTTTTCAGACTGGGAAAAAATGCGTAAAATGCGCGCCCTTGCTGACATAGAAGGTAATCCCTTGCAGATCGGACCGTACAAACTGGAAAACACCCTTATCGTCGCGCCTATGGCTGGCGTAACGGATAGGCCATTTCGCGAGCTTTGCCTGAGCCACGGCGCAGGTATGGCAGTCAGTGAAATGATGTCTTCCAATCCAGCGATGTGGCATACAGCCAAATCGATGAACCGGATGGTTCATCTCGATGAAAAAGGGATTCGTTCTGTTCAGATTGCTGGTGCAGAACCTGCATTGATGGCAGATGCCGCGCGTTACTGTGTTGAGAATGGCGCTCAGATCGTCGATATCAACATGGGTTGCCCGGCAAAAAAGGTCAATAAGAAACTGGCTGGTTCAGCATTGCTGACCCGACCTGACATCATTGAGCAAATCCTGAAAGCAGTTGTTTCAGCGGTTGATGTACCCGTCACCCTGAAAACACGTACAGGTTGGGATCCGGAGAATAAAAACTGTCTCCAGATTGCCAAACTCGCGGAAGACTGCGGCATTCAAGCACTGGCCCTACACGGCCGAACTCGTGCTTGTATGTATAAAGGGGAGGCTGAGTACGATAGCATTCGTGCCGTTAAAGAGGCTATTTCTATTCCCGTTATCGCCAACGGAGATATTGATTCCCCTCAGAAAGCGAAGTACGTGCTGGAGTACACAGGCGCAGATGCCTTGATGATTGGTCGCCCGGCACAAGGGCGTCCATGGATTTTTCGAGAAATCCAACACTACCTCGACACGGGCGAAGAGCTAGCTGCTCCGCCAATGGAAGAGGTAAAAGCAATTTTGTTAAGTCATGTTCAAGAGCTTCACCAGTTTTACGGTGAACTCAAAGGGCTACGTATCGCACGTAAACACGTGGGATGGTACCTAAAAGAACATGATTTGATAGGCGATTTTCGCCGGACTTTCAACGCAATCGAAGACGCTAACCAGCAGATCGATGCGCTGCAAGATTATTTCGTAAACGTTGCATAAAATACGAGAAGAGCTGACAGAGTATGTTCGAACAAAACCTGACTTCAGAAGCATTGACAGTGACTACTGTGACTTCGCAAGATCAAATCACCCAGAAGCCACTGCGTGACTCAGTAAAAGCCTCCCTGAAAAACTACCTAGCGCAGTTGAATGGCCAGGAAGTCAATGACCTGTACGAGCTTGTACTGGCAGAAGTTGAGCAGCCACTGCTGGACACCATCATGCAATACACCCGCGGTAACCAAACGCGCGCTGCCACCATGATGGGTATCAACCGTGGTACTCTGCGTAAGAAACTAAAAAAATACGGCATGAACTAAGTTCCGCTGTATAAATAGTTTCAAAAACAAAGGCCAAGCTTTTCACAGCTTGGCCTTTGTTGTTTCTGAGTCTGATATTTTTCCCTCAATAACCCACCCCTATTCAACACAATGACAAATTGCGTGAGCCCATGCTCTGAACTTATACTCTCCTCCTAAATGCCACGCCATCAAGTACGACACCGGAGAGACACAATGGGGCACACCAACGCCACCAGCGACACCCAAAAGATGAGCAACCAAGAGAAACCTGCCATCTTGCATATCTGTCTTTCTACGGGCTGGGGTGGCCTTGAGATGTACCCTTCGCGTATGGGTAAAGAGTTCATCGACAAAGGTTATCGTGTGTTTGGGCTGGCATCAGAGAATTCTCGTGTTGCCAATGCGATGAAAGACGTGGGCATAGATGTGTTCACCGTGCCGAAAAAAGCGGCCTTATTTGGCCCTAAACTTTTAAAGCTCAATCAATGGCTCAAGTCCAACAACGTGCAGGTCGTGCATTGTCATAAGTCTGGCGACATCCTAATTTCCGCCTTATTGAGCCTGCTTACCCGTCGATATACGCTGTTTACCGAGCATATGGGCGTCAAGCGTCCGAAAAAAGATATCTATCATCGCTGGGTATACGGCCATGTTGATCAAGTCCTGTCGATCAGCAACGAGACTTATCAGCGCAATATTAACGCGCTGCCAGTGGCAGAAAGCAAAATTGAGCGTTTGTGGCTCGGTACCCATATCGAAGAGAAAACCTTTTCGGAAGATAACCGCCCTCAACTACTGGCAAATGAATACCATCTTTCTCGTGATATCCTGTTTATTGGCTCTGTCGGCCGTATCTGTGATGGCAAAGGCCAAGCAGATCTGCTTGCTGGGTTTGAATTAATTGCGGCTGATTATCCCAATATACATCTGGTATTGATTGGTGGTCTTAACCCTGATGAAGGTGCAGATGAAGATTTTTCTAACAAGCTGCAAGAGAAAGCCAAGTCTTCCGTTTTTGCAGACAGAGTGCATCTTGCTGGGTACCGTAAAAACGTACCAACGCTGCTAGAAGAAATTCAGATTGTCTGTTTACCCTATTGGAATGAAGCATTTGGTTTAACGGCGATTGAAGCCATGGCGCAACATTGCGCTATTGTGGCTGCAAACACTGGCGCATTGCCTGAAATACTCGAAGAAACGGGGGTGTATTGCGCGCCTCAAGATCCGCAATCTATTGCTGCCGGACTGAAACAATACTTGGATAACCCTGCCCTGATTGAGAAAAACGCACAAGAGGGGTATTTGCGCGCAGTTGAGCACTTTTCAATGCAAGGGCACGCAGACAAGCTTGAAGAGATCTATTTGAGAGGAATTTAGCCCTACAATGATTGCCTAAGGTCTACGCTGACGCAAACGGTTGAGCATAAAAAAGCGCCAGCAACGGCGCTTTCACTTCATCGCTGATGTTATTCATCAAACAAGTGCGTACCATGGGCTATCGCGCCACCAGCACGGATAGCGGCAGCAATGTGCACCACTTCCGCAAATTCTTCTGGCGTTGCACCCGCTTTCAATGCGGCACCCTTGTGAGCTTCAATGCAATAGACACATTGCGTTGTTAACCCCACAGCAATAGCAATAAGTTCCTTATACTTTTTAGGGATTGCACCGTCAGCGAGTGCGGCATTGTCATACTGCCAAAATCCATCCGTTGCCGGTTTCGCATGATCTTTCAGTTTTGATAATTTCTTTAGGTTTTCCATATTATGCATTTGTAACTTCTCCACGTTTTTATTATCGGTAGGGGTTTTAAGAGCAGGATTGGCTACTCACCTAAGGCAATTTAATCGGGGTAAAGCGAAAAGACGACTGAGAATACCTGTGCTGTAGGAGAACAATTCCTTTACTGAATTTAACGTGTGCAGAAAATATGAAGATAAAAAAAGCGCCCTAAAAGGCGCTTTTTTTCACGATAACAACCGCCTAAACAATGAGGCGATCACTCGTTACAGATACTCACACAGGTATGCGGTAGTTTGTTCAACTTTCACTTGGAAAGAAGATTCACCAGGGACTTCAAAGTCATCACCCGCACCGAAAGTTTCCCATTCGATGTGGCCAGGAAGCTTTACGGTAAGCTCGCCTTTAACCACTTTCATGCGCTCTGGTGCAGCCGTACCAAAGGTGTACTCGCCCACTTCCATCACGCCCACGCTCAATGGACCTTTATTTTCAAAGCTGATGGACTTCACGCCACCATCAAAATATTCGTTTACCTTTAACATCTTTGTCCTTACTTCTCTTGTGATGTACCCATTCGATGGCAAGGTGTGTGTTTGTCACTGCGCTTTATTCGGGGTACGTATCCTTTCGGTTTACCCTGACGCTACCACACTCTTTTTACGTTCCCAAACACTATTTATGTCTCGTGACGAAGAGAACCAAATCAGAGTCTTAGCCCATATCACGTATTTTATACACTTGGTATTCGCTGCATGTGCCAGACTTACCAATCACTCGCGTTTTGATTAACAAGGAACCCACGATGTCACACGTTACCTTTCACGGACAGCCTCTTCCACTTTCTGGTACACTCCCTGCGACAGGTGCCCCTGCTCCTGCGTTTTCTCTGACTGCTGCTGATCTGTCTGATCTCACACTGGAAAGTCTGAGTGGCAACAAAGTCGTGCTCAACATTTTCCCAAGCATTGATACGCCAACCTGTGCAAGCAGCGTACGCGCATTCAATGAAAAAGCCGCTTCCACCAGTAACACCAAAGTGGTGTGTGTTTCTGCGGATCTGCCTTTTGCTGTAAGCCGTTTTTGCGAGCTAGAAGGCCTTAACAACGTTCAACATGCTTCGACGTTCCGCAGCCCTGCATTTCTAAAAGACTATGGTCTATTGATTGCGGAAGGGCCGCTGCGCGATTTAGCAGCACGTGCCGTAGTGGTGTTAAATGAAGGCGGTGTTGTCACGTATGTTGAGCTGGTCGGTGAGTTGGGTGATGAACCAAACTATGACGCAGCACTCGCAGCCTTGTCTGCATAACGCAAGTGTTGGCATGTTCAACACAAAAGCGAGCCTTCTGAGCTCGCTTTTTTATTACAGCTACAAATACCTTCAAAGTATTGGACAGAGAAACCCGTTAATCATCCGCTAACGCTTCAAGTATTGAGCAATGGCTCGCATCATCATCCACGTGACCGCAACATGCATCATTGAGCTTTTTCAATGCAATGCGAATTTGTGTAAGTTCGGCAATTTTCTGGTCGATTTCGTTCAGTTTCTTTTGCGTGATGCCTTTGACTTCCGCACAGCTGTGTTGGCTGGCTTCAAGGCGAATATCCAGTAACTCTTGAATCTCTTCGAGGGTGAGGCCTATGCGTTTTGCTTTCAATATGAAGTGAATACGCGATACAGCATCTTCATCATAAAGGCGGTAGCCGCTTTCACTGCGCGAAGCGGGTTGGAGGAGCCCCACTTTCTCATAAAAACGCAACGTATCCCCTGACACGCCAGCCCGTTTAGCGAGCTGCCCAATCTGCAACATTTTCATGAATCATTTCTTCCGTACTCTGTGACAAAACCATAAAAGCAATCGATTGCGTCACTAAATTAGGTTAGAATGTGCGCCATTCCAACATGAGACACCGCGGTGTCTGGGTCTTTGGCAAAATGGTCTCGCATTGACCACTTTGCCAAATATCCTATCCCCACAGTTAAAGAGATGGTAGCAATGGAAAACGCTCGTCCTATTCGTCGCGCATTGATTAGCGTATCTGACAAAACTGGCATTGTTGAATTTGCCAAGGCCCTCGCGGAAAAAGGTGTAGATATCCTCTCCACCGGCGGTACTGCTCGCCTATTGGCAGAACAAGGTCTCGCGGTGACTGAAGTTTCAGATTATACCGGTTTTCCAGAAATGATGGACGGACGCGTTAAGACCCTGCATCCCAAAGTACACGGTGGTATTTTGGGCCGTCGTGACACCGATGACAACATCATGAACGAGCACGGTATCGCACCTATCGACATGGTGGTCGTCAACCTTTATCCATTCGCAGAAACTGTCGCAAAAGATGGCTGTACGCTAGAAGATGCGGTTGAGAATATCGACATCGGTGGCCCTACCATGGTGCGCTCTGCTGCTAAAAACCACAAAGATGTCACCATCGTGGTTAACGCCTCTGATTATGGTCGTGTGCTGACAGAATTGGACGCGAACGACGGCTCGCTTGCGCTGAAAACGCGCTTTGATTTAGCGATTTCTGCGTTTGAACACACAGCAGCCTACGATGGCATGATCGCAAACTACTTCGGCACCATGGTGCCTTCGTATGGCGATAACAAAGAAGGCGATGAAGAATCAGCATTCCCACGCACCTTCAACCAGCAGTTCATTAAACAACAAGACATGCGCTATGGCGAGAACAGCCACCAAGCTGCTGCCTTCTACACAGAAGCGAACCCAGAAGAAGCATCCGTTTCCACCGCGACCCAGCTTCAAGGTAAAGCGCTGTCTTACAACAACATCGCTGATACTGATGCGGCTCTTGAGTGTGTGAAAGAGTTCGTTGAGCCAGCATGCGTTATCGTTAAGCACGCCAACCCATGTGGCGTGGCGCTCGGCGACAACCTGCTTGAAGCGTACGATCGCGCTTACAAAACCGACCCTACGTCGGCATTTGGCGGCATCATCGCCTTTAACCGTGAACTGGATGCGGAAACTGCACAAGCGATTGTTGACCGTCAGTTCGTGGAAGTCATCATTGCACCGTCTGTTTCAGCGGCCGCTTCTGACGTCGTCAGCGCGAAGAAAAACGTTCGCCTGTTGGTATGTGGCCAATGGAGCACACAAACCACGGGCTTCGACGTGAAACGCGTCAACGGTGGTCTGTTGGTGCAAGACCGCGACCAAGGCATGGTGTCACTGGATGACTTGAAAGTGGTCTCTAAGCGTCAGCCGACGGAAGAAGAACTTCGCGATGCACTGTTCTGCTGGAAAGTGGCGAAGTACGTGAAATCAAACGCCATCGTCTATGCAAAAGGCAACATGACCATCGGCGTAGGTGCAGGCCAAATGAGCCGCGTTTACTCGGCGAAAATTGCCGGCATTAAAGCGGCGGATGAGAATTTGGAAGTTGCGGGTAGCGTGATGGCATCGGATGCCTTCTTCCCATTCCGCGATGGCATCGATGCTGCAGCTGAAGCCGGTATTACCTGTGTGATTCAACCAGGTGGCTCTATGCGTGATGACGAAGTGGTGGCAGCCGCTGACGAGCACGGCATGGCAATGGTCTTCACGGGCATGCGTCACTTCCGTCACTAAGAGACAGTCGCAAACAAATAGCCCATGATGTGCAGTGTCACGAAGAGACTGCACATCTATCCAAAATTACGTTTTTGCCTTTTTAAGCGCGCTACGCCTTAAAAGAAAGAGGGAACGCAAAAATATGAACATCCTTGTTATTGGTGGCGGTGGTCGTGAGCATGCACTTGCATGGAAAGCCGCTCAATCTGCAAATGTTGAAACGGTTTTTGTTGCACCAGGAAACGCAGGCACTGCGCTAGAACCAAAGCTTGAAAATGTCGCTATCGACGTTGAAGACACTGCAGGTCTTGTTGATTTTGCTAAGTCAAAAAACGTGGCATTGACGATCGTTGGCCCTGAAGTACCTTTGGTGCTGGGTGTGGTTGATGCTTTCCAAGCAGACAACCTCGCCATCTTTGGCCCAACACAAGCCGCTGCTCAGCTTGAAGGCTCAAAAGCGTTCACCAAGGATTTCTTGGCTCGCCATGCCATCCCGTCTGCGGATTACCAAAACTTCACCGAGATTGAGCCCGCATTGGCGTACGTCCGTGAAAAAGGCGCACCTATCGTTGTTAAAGCTGACGGCCTTGCCGCAGGCAAAGGCGTTATCGTTGCCATGACCTTGGAAGAAGCGGAAGACGCGATCCGCGACATGCTGGCGGGCAATGCATTTGGTGAAGCCGGTCACCGTGTGGTGGTTGAAGAGTTCCTTGATGGCGAAGAAGCCAGCTTCATCGTGATGGTTGATGGTGAGAACGTGTTGCCAATGGCCACCAGCCAAGACCACAAACGCGTGGGCAATGGCGACACAGGACCAAACACTGGCGGCATGGGCGCGTATAGCCCAGCACCGGTTGTTACCCCTGAAATTCACGAGCGTGTGATGAACGAAGTGATCTTCCCTACCGTTCGCGGTATGGCAGCCGAAGGTAACTCGTACACGGGCTTCCTTTACGCAGGCTTGATGATCATGGCTGACGGTACACCAAAAGTGATTGAATACAACTGCCGCTTTGGTGACCCAGAAACCCAACCTATCATGTTGCGTCTTCAATCCGACTTGGTTGCACTTTGCCAAGCAGCGGTTGCAGGCAAGCTTGATACGGTTGAATCTAAGTGGGACCCACGCGCGTCGATCGGTGTTGTACTCGCCGCAGGTGGATACCCAGCGTCTTACAACAAAGGCGACGTGATTTCCGGTCTGTCTACTGAATCATCCGACAGTGCGAAAGTCTTCCATGCTGGAACGGCAGAGAAAGACGGTAACGTCGTGACAGCAGGCGGTCGTGTATTGTGCGCCACCGCCATGGGCGACAGCGTATCAGACGCTCAGCAGCGCGCTTATGCACTTGCATCGCAAATTAGCTGGAATGGTATGTTCCACCGCGATGACATCGGCTACCGCGCGATAGCACGCGAGAAACAGTAGTTTCTCGCGCCACTCGCAGAATTGCTCTGCGAGAAAAGCAAAAACGCGCCAATGGGCGCGTTTTTTAATGCTTTTGTTTGGCCTCATCGAGGCTCACAGCCATCAGTGCATGTTCCGTTAATTAAAGCTCGGACGCTCAAAGCAATCTGCACTGTCTTTATCTAACATGATGATTGTGTCGACCGAGTTCTCTTTTCGTCCGACGTTACCCACAGCGGCAAGGAAGTTGTCTTCCTTATTTAAGCGCTCAAAAAGGTAATCAGGGAAAGAGACGTTAAACGTCAGTGTCTTTTCTTTACCCGTGCTACACGTCTCCAACACACCTTCACTCCAATAGCCTTGGAAGAACGTCTGCTTTTTCTTCACTTGCTCGAGCGTGTTCGCCAGCGCTTGCTCGGCCTCGCGCGCGTAACGCACAAGTTCTGTTGTTCTTAGAGGCAGCAAGTCACCATCAACACGATACTGCTGATACACCGCTTCGCCTTCTGAGTCATAACGAATGAGCACAGCTTGATGTTTTAGCTTGCCATCAATCAGCACATCGCCTTCACGCTGTATCTCACGCACGACTCCTTTTCGCCAACGGTATTCTGAACTGTATTGACCATAATCACCCAGTAGGACTTTTTCTGTCAGGGTTTCTGGAAAACTTTGTCGCTCATCCAACCAATAAATACTGGTGGCATCACCTTGGACAATGGCGGTTTGGGAAAGCGTAGGAGGCTGAATACTCTCTGTCGAGCCACAGCCCGTCAAAGCAACAGTGAGGAGAATGAAGAGAGGTTTTACTGTTCGGTACATAAATATCCGCCAAAACAAGGAATTTGTTTTGGCGGAGTATAACTTACTTAACTGCGTCTTTAAGCGCTTTGCCCGCAACAAACGCAGGAACGTTTGCAGCTGCAATTTGAATTTCCTGACCAGTTTGTGGGTTACGGCCAGTGCGCGCAGCACGGTGGTTAACTTTAAACGTACCGAAACCGATCAGTTGAACCTGGTCACCATCTTTCAGTGCACCTTCGATGCCTGCAAGAGTCGCTTCCAGTGCAGCTTTTGCTTGAGCTTTAGACAGGTCCGCTTTTTCAGCAATCAGGTCGATCAAGTTGGTTTTGTTCATTAGGTCTTCCCTTCTTAGGTTTTCTTGAGACAAGGCAACTCTAATTCAAAAGAAGCCCGACTGGCAAAGGTTTGTGGCGCTTCAAGTGACTGTATGCAGAGTCTTTAACCACAAACTGAGCGCATCCTCACAAAATATTGGGTATATTTTAACGCCAACTCTTGTATTTACGGCGCTTAGACCTGATCTTTGGCGCTACTATTACCCCCAATTACTACTATTACGCTGGAATATAATGATTCTGCTAATCATGTTTGTTGCACTGTCTATCGGTGTTTCATTTATTTGCTCGGTGCTCGAAGCGGTTCTTTTGAGTATCACTCCCAGTTACTTGGCCCAAATGCGACAACAAGGTCATCCTGCCGCGGCGCGCTTACAAGAACTCAAAGATGACATTGACCGCCCACTTGCGTCTATCCTGACACTGAACACCATTGCACACACCGTCGGTGCGGCAGCATCTGGTGCACAAGCCACCAAAGTATTTGGTGATGCATGGCTAGGCGCATTCTCTGCATTGTTAACACTCGCTATTTTATTACTGTCTGAAATTGTGCCAAAAACCATCGGGGCGACTTACTGGCGTCAAATGGCACCAGGCGCAGCATCTATTCTTCGTTGGATGGTATGGGCGCTTACCCCAATCGTTTGGGCATCAGAACAACTGACGCGTCGTTTGTCTCGTGGCAAAGAACAGCCAAAACTGCGTGATGAAATTTCTGCGATGGCGCTGCTCGCAAAGGAAAATGGCGAACTGGCAGACGACGAGTCCACCATGTTGACCAACCTGCTTAGCTTGCGCGATGTGTCTGTGACCAAGCTCATGACACCTCGCCCTGTGTTGTTCCGCGTTGATGCAGACATGACGATTGAAGCGTTTCTAGACCAGCACCATGACACCCCGTTCTCTCGCCCGCTGGTTTATAACGAGCAGCGCGACAACATCATGGGCTTTGTTCACCGTTTAGAACTGTTCTCTGCACGCCAACATGGCCGTGGTGCGGATAAATTGGGCTCGTTGATGCGTCCTATTCCTGTTGTTCACGATTCGACTCACGTGCCAAAGGCATTTGACCGCTTGATGGCA
The DNA here is from genome assembly GCA_042096095.1 of Enterovibrio sp. Classification (GTDB taxonomy): domain Bacteria; phylum Pseudomonadota; class Gammaproteobacteria; order Enterobacterales; family Vibrionaceae; genus Enterovibrio. The sequence continues at coordinate 18,270 of JBELME010000023.1, read as the reverse complement.
CAGCGCTCACAGCTCGCGCTGATCGTTGACGAATACGGTGACGTTCAAGGCATCATCACACTGGAAGACATCTTTGAGCACCTGATGGGCAAAGAGATCGTGGATGAAGCGGACAAAACCATGAACATGCAAACGCTCGCTCAGGAGCGCTGGGCCGACTGGAAAGAAACCCACGGCGTGATCGAAAGCAAAGATGATGACGAGGAAGAAGCAAAGCAAGCGGCGCTTGATGCGGCAGCGGCCTCCGAGGCGAACATGACTGACGCTGAAAAAGATGCGGTTGAAGATGCGAAGGAAAAAGTCGATGCATCAAGCAATGAAGAAGACATAAAAGCTTCAAAATAAAAAAACGGGCGAAAGCCCGTTTTTTTCATCTATTGTTCACGGTTTCTTACAGCGATAAACCAAGGTTGCTCACGCCTTCTTCGCGAAGTTCATTGCGAATGCCACGGATCATTTCGATGTCGCGCGACTCAGCGTCTTTAAGTACGCGGAATATTTCCCACTGCACATCCCACTCAGCGCACACCGCTTCATTCTCTTTTTGGTTCTCATTGGTTACTTCAACGCCCGTCTGCGCTTCTTCCAACTGAGCAACGCTGGCAACCGACTGCTGACTGATTTTCAGCACGGATTCCATCATCAGATCGCGATCAAGCAGTGTATGAAGTAGCGTCGACATTGATATGCAGGCATCAACAGCGGGATAAATCATATAGATGTCATAATCTTCAGTGTTAGGGATCAACTCTTCCAGCTTCTCGAGCTGGTTTTCAAAGTTAATCTTGGCCGTTTTCACGGTCATGATTTCCCACACTGCGTCCAACAGGTTTCGAAAAGCCTGCGGTTCAGCAAAGTCCGTCTGCTGGCAAAATGCTGCATAATTGGGATACATGCGCTCCACCAGCGCTGCCATAAAAGTGATATGCTGCCAAGGTTCAAGTTTTTCGAGTCGCAGCTGGATCGGATTTTGTAACATGGTCTGCCGTCTATCTTATGGCACAGCATGTGCTGGCCAGAAAGGAATGTGAGGCAAGTTTACTTGATAACCACAAACTACCTCAAGAAACATGCTTCATAGGCGTTTCAAGGATGATTCAAAATAAAAGGAAGTGACGTTGAACCGACTTTATCTTTGTTCAGAAAACCATGACCAATACGCAAATTTGCTCGCTAAAGCGAATCTTCCCAACGTTATCCTTACCACGCATATTGAAGAAGCCAATCTGGTTCTCGCTGATCCTCCCGCCTTTGCACATCAACTTGAACACGCCAACCAACTTGCTTGGCTGCAGTCGACGTTTGCGGGTTGTGATGCCCTGCTTGCTAACCCAAAGCGGGATTACCAACTCACCAACGTGCGAGGTATTTTTGGGCCCTTGATGTCAGAATATGTTTTTGGACAACTGCTTTCAGTCACCCGCCATTTACGCCAATACCAAGCCCAACAAGTTGAACGTCTTTGGTCACCCATTTCCTACAGCAGCCTTCAAGGTATGCACATGGTGGTATTAGGAACAGGATCCATTGGTGCGTACGTCGCGGCTACCGCTAAACATTTTGGTATGACGGTGACAGGCGTGAGCCGAAGCGGTACCCCAACAGCCCCCTTTGACGATGTCGTATCAAACGCCAACTTACGCACTGCATTGTCATCGGCAGATGTGATTGTATCGACGCTGCCTTCCACGCCACAAACCAAACACCTGTTAAATGCAGATTCTCTGTCTCATTGCCATCAAGCGTTGCTGTTTAATGTTGGTAGAGGGCCCGTATTGGAAGAGCAAGGGCTGTTAACCGCCATTGAAAAGCAACACATCAGGCACGCTTTTCTGGATGTGTTCGCAACCGAACCACTGGGTAGCGAGCACCCATTTTGGACACATCCTGCCATTTCAGTTACACCCCATATCTCGGCGATAAGCGTTCCAGAGCAAGTCATGATGATCTTCAAAGAGAACTACCTGCGATGGATCAAAGGACAGCCTCTTCAACATACTGTCGACTTTGAGTCAGGTTACTGAGCATGCCAAAAACCCTACCTTCACTTCTTGAAGACATTAAACGGTGCCAAATCTGTGCAGAGCATTTACCGCTGGGTCCCCGCCCCGTCGTGCAAGCAGCATCATCTGCAAAAATATTGGTCATTGGCCAAGCGCCGGGAACGCGTGTTCATGAAACAGGCATTCCGTGGAATGACCCTAGCGGCGACCGCCTCAGAGAATGGCTCCAAATAGATAAAACTCGATTCTACGATCCCAATATCATTGCGATCATGCCGATGGGGTTCTGCTATCCGGGAAAAGGGAATTCTGGGGATTTACCGCCGCGCCCCGAATGTGCGCCAACATGGCACGCTGATGTTAAACAGCACCTTCCAAACGTCGCGTTGACTTTGCTGATTGGCGATTATGCACAGCGCTACTATTTAGAAAATAAGCCACGAACTCTGACAGAGACAGTCAAAGCCAACACACAGTGGTCACCAGATTTTATTGCGTTGCCGCACCCATCACCGCGAAACAACATCTGGCTGAGAAAGAACCCTTGGTTTGAGAGAGATGTGCTTCCTTACCTGCGAGAAAGAATTAAACAGCTTTTATAAGCTTGAACTGCTTTTTGCTGTACAACAATTTCAAACTCAAACACCAAGTCACATAAAAGATTGATATTTAACACATAAAATACTGCGTACAGCTTTCTTAGCAAATTTCCTGATGAACCTTGCAGAGCTAAACTCTGTCCGAAACCACCAAAAAAGCAGCTATCACTCACCCGTTCAGCTTTTAGTGAAAATATCAGCTTTTTTGTTCACACTAATAACCACAAAGAGACACCACCTTCTATTTCATTGATAATTATAAATTAAATAGGATGTGCAGCTTTTCGAGGAATTTTCCAAGTGAACCTTCACGCGACAGATCCGAATGCAAGCCCAAAAACAAAAATGGCCAGCAAGCGCTGACCATTTTCAAACGACACCGCTAGGTGCTTACTTGTGGTATGGCTTTGAAAGCTCATGCACGGCATCAACGAACACACCGGCATTTTCAGGTGGCACGTCCAAGTGAATACCGTGCCCCAAGTTGAATACGTGGCCAGTATTGCTGTTGCCAAAGCCTTCAAGAATGGTGCCCACTTCCTGACGAATACGCTCTGGTGATGCATACAGCATCGAAGGATCCATGTTGCCTTGCAGCGCCACTTTGTCACCAATACGGCGTTTCGCTTCTGCAATATCGATGGTCCAATCCAGACCGACGCCATCACAGCCCGTCGCTGCAATTTTCTCGAGCCACATGCCACCGTTTTTGGTGAACAGGGTAACAGGCACACGGCGACAGTCATTTTCACGGATCAAGCCATCAACGATTTTGTGCATGTATTGTAAAGAGAAATCGTTGTAATCACGTGGCGTCAATACACCGCCCCACGTGTCAAATACCATCACAGATTGTGCACCCGCTTTAATTTGCGCGTTCAGGTACTCAATCACGCTGTCTGCAAGCTTATCAAGCAGCAAGTGCAACGTTTGAGGATCGGCGTACATCATCTTTTTGATTTTGGTGAAGGCTTTAGAACTGCCCCCTTCAACCATATACGTTGCAAGGGTCCACGGGCTTCCAGAGAAACCAATCAGCGGCACCTGACCGTCAAGGCCTTTACGGATCGTGCGAACCGCGTTCATCACGTATTGCAATTCACCTTCAGGATCAGGCAAGCCAATCTTTTCTACGTCTGCTTTGCATGTAATCGGACGTTCGAATTTAGGACCTTCACCCGTTTCAAAATAAAGGCCTAGACCCATTGCATCAGGTATCGTGAGGATATCTGAAAACAAGATCGCGGCATCAAGGTCAAAACGACGAAGCGGCTGAAGTGTTACTTCACACGCTAGCTCTGCATTTTTACACAATGACATAAAGTCGCCAGCTTCTGCTCGCGTCGCCTTATATTCAGGCAAGTAACGCCCAGCCTGACGCATCATCCATACCGGCGTGTAATCAACCGGCTCTTTTAACAGAGCGCGCAAATAGCGATCATTCTTTAGTTCTGTCATTGTTTACATCCTGCAAATTAGGTAGCGCTATTGTATCACTCTATATTCTCAACAAAAGCCACCCTTTGTGGACGCGATCATAAATACAGCTTCTAAGGCTGCAGGGAGTTTGAAGGATGTTTAATGACATGTTAAAAAATTGCTTCTAATAACAGTTGTCGGACAGGCAACACCCAAAAAATCGCATCTTACTCCCGCCCCCTACGGCGGGTTTTTTTTGGCCTTTTTCAGGCCTCGGGCGTCTCTCGATTTTGTGAACATACCGTGTCGATGAGCTTTCTTGCGATAGTGCCTTTAGGCGCCACCAGCGGCAATGCGTGAGGTTCAAACCATTGCGCATCACTTAGCTCTTCATAGTCAGGATGAATATCTCCACTCTCGTATTCAGCGAAAAAGCCCATCATTAAATTAGAGGGGAAAGCCCAAGGCTGGCTTTCAAAGTAACGGATATTTTTTACTTTTATGCCCGTTTCCTCTTCTACTTCTCGCGCTACACACTGCTCAAGGGTTTCTCCTACTTCAACAAAACCTGCCAGCACGGTGTACATGCCCTCTTTATGCCTAGGATGATGTGCAAGCAAGATTTGATTGCCTCGTGTTACTGCCACAATGATGCAAGGCGACACCCTCGGGTAATGCACGGTCTGACATGATGAACACACCATGGCAGGATGTGTTGCATCAAAGTGGTTCTCGCTGCCGCAAGACGCACAGAAACGCTGAGAATTGCGCATATATTCAAGTTGAACCGCTTTGCCCGCCAAGGCAAACAATTCCGCCGGCATACTCAACAATGCGCGTAACGTCTCATAGTCTTTTGAATCAAAGACATCAGCACCAAAAACGACATGAAATGCGTGGTTGTTATAGTGTCCAATCTCGTAGCTTGTAAGTCCTAATTCTTCAATTTTTCTTTTTGAGATCAATGGCAAGCTGTGATCGGGATTCCACAACTTCCCCCCTGTTACACAACATAAATACACAACATCATTCTGATTAAACATAACAATACTTCGATCCTTGATAAGCGTGACGATTACTGGCACTCTAATTTTCAGCAAATAAATGTTAGTAAATTTACGGCCTGAAAGATATGGCTGTAATCCGATAAGCGCGCAGTAGCGCTGATCATGAGGAACGTGGTCATGCTAAATAAACTCGAAAAAGCACAGCAACAGTGGGGCGGTTACAGTGACGTAATCGACTACTGGTTGACCCTCAGACAAGAGCTACTTGTTGAATATTCCAAGATGGCTGGATTGTCAGGCGGCAGTAAGACATGTTTACCAACAGAAGAGAAGTTGAATCAATTCTGTGGTGCCTTGGTGGATTATATCTCCGCAGGGCATTTCAAAATTTACGATATGGTCATGGAACGCTGGAAGTCGACTGGCTTTTCATCTAATGCTGAAATCGACACGCTTTATGCACGCATTGTTGAAACCACCGAGCCTCTGCTGAATTTCAATGATAAATACAGCAATTTCGTTCTCGATGAGGATAATTTCGCAGGATTTGACAGCGACATCTCTGTTGTTGGCGAAATTATGGAAATACGATTTGAGCAAGAAGACATGCTCATTCAGCTCATCGCAGACAGCTTGGCGATTCCACCAGGCGCGTAATTAGCTAACACACATTTCCTTCATTCCGGTTGGTATTTCTACTGACCGGGATGTCCTTGCTTCTTGCTTCTTGCTTCTTGCTTCTTGCTTCTTGCTTCTTGCTTCTTGCTTCTCAAGACAACGCTATCAACGGCAAACGAAATATACCAACTTCCCTCTCCGTACTTTCTCGTTTCTCTCAACGAAAGAATCATCCAATTTATCTCCCAGCCGCACCTTCTGAAGAAGACACCAGTGTCATGGCGCTTCATTACCGCTGAGACAAACAAAAAAGGCACCCCGAAGGATGCCTTTCATTTAAATCAACGAAGAATCGTTAATTAATCGTCGCTTAGACCAGCGTTAAGCAATGCAGCCAGATCGTGTGATGCTTGTTCAGCATCGATCTGAGGTGCAACAGGCTCTTCAGCTACAATACGCTTAACTTGACGTGTTTTGTGGTATGCGAAACCGGTACCCGCTGGGATCAAACGACCCACGATAACGTTCTCTTTCAGACCACGTAGCTCATCACGCTTACCAGAAACCGCAGCTTCGGTTAGAACGCGAGTCGTTTCCTGGAACGATGCAGCTGAGATGAATGACTCAGTCGCAAGAGATGCTTTGGTGATACCTAGCAAATCACGTTCGAAGGTAGCAACTTGCTTGCCTTCGTCTTCCAGTTTACGGTTCGCAATCGTTACGCGTGAGAATTCTACCTGCTCGCCTTCTAGGAACTCAGAGTCACCAGATTTCGAGATAGTTACTTTGCGTAGCATCTGACGAACGATCGTTTCGATGTGCTTATCGTTAATCTTAACGCCTTGCAGACGGTAAACGTCTTGCACTTCGTTAGTGATGTACTCAGTAACCGCACGTACGCCACGTAAACGTAGAATATCGTGTGGAGACTCAGGACCATCGGCGATTACATCACCTTTCTCAACTTTCTCACCTTCGAATACGTTTAGCTGACGCCACTTAGGAATCATCTCTTCGTATGGACTGCCTTCAGTTGGAGTAATGATCAAACGACGCTTACCTTTGGTTTCTTTACCGAAGGATACAGCACCCGTGATCTCAGCAAGAATCGCAGGCTCTTTAGGCTTACGTGCTTCGAACAGGTCTGCTACGCGTGGTAGACCACCGGTGATATCTTTCGTACCACTTGCAGCTTGCGGGATACGAGATAGCACTTCACCGATACCAACCGTTGCACCATCTTCCAACTGGACAATTGCTTTACCAGGTAGGAAGTATTGTGCTGGCATTTCAGTACCTGGGATCATCACAGCATTGCCAGATGCATCAAGCAACTTCACGGTAGGACGCATGTCTTTACCTGCAGAAGTACGCTCAGCTGCGTCCAGTATAACCATTGAAGATAGACCGGTCAGTTCATCCGTTTGACGCTGAACAGTTACACCGTCCACCATGTCTACGAATTCAATGCGACCTTCTACTTCAGTGATGATTGGCATTGTGTGCGGGTCCCAGTTTGCTACGGTTTCACCGATAGCCACTGAGTCACCGTCAGCTTTCGCCAAAATGGTACCGTAAGGAAGCTTGTAGCTTTCCTTCGTACGACCAAACTCATCAACGATAGTCAGCTCAGAAGCACGAGACGTGATAACCAGCTTGCCTGCGTTGTTCGTAACGAACTTCGCATTGTGCAGGTGCAACGAACCGTTGTTCTTCACTTGAATGCTGTTTTCTGCTGCCGCACGAGATGCCGCACCACCGATGTGGAACGTACGCATCGTCAGCTGTGTACCCGGCTCACCGATTGACTGAGCAGCGATAACACCCACTGCTTCACCGTGGTTCACAATGTGACCACGCGCCAAGTCACGACCGTAACAGTTTGCACAACAACCGAAGTCAGTTTCACAGCTTACTACAGAGCGCACTTTCACTTGGTCAACAGAGTTCTGTTCTAGAATCTCACACCATTTCTCATCAAGAAGGGTGTTACGAGGTGCAAGAACTTCTTCTGTACCAGGCTTCATCACGTCTTCAGCAACAACACGACCAAGAACACGCTCACGCAGTGCTTCTTTAACGTCGCCGCCTTCGATAACTGCCATCATGTGGATACCTTCGCTGGTACCACAATCGGTTTCAGTAACTACAACGTCTTGTGCAACATCTACTAGACGACGAGTCAGGTAACCTGAGTTCGCAGTCTTAAGTGCTGTATCCGCTAGACCCTTACGAGCACCGTGCGTCGAGATAAAGTACTGAAGTACGTTCAGACCTTCACGGAAGTTCGCGGTGATTGGCGTTTCGATGATTGAGCCATCTGGCTTAGCCATCAGACCACGCATACCCGCCAACTGACGAATCTGAGCAGCAGAACCACGAGCACCTGAGTCGGCCATCATGTAAACGCTGTTGAACGATTTCTGTTCTTCAGGCTCGCCATCACGGTTGATAACAGTGTCATGCGACAAGTTATCCATCATCGCTTTAGCAACTTGTTCGTTGGCTGCAGCCCAGATATCGATAACTTTGTTGTAACGTTCGCCCGCAGTAACAAGACCAGACTGGAACTGTTCCTGAATCTCAGCAACTTCAGCTTCTGCTGCTTCGATCAGGTCGTATTTTGCCTGTGGGATCACCATGTCATCGATACCAACAGATACACCAGACAGTGCCGCGTATGCGAAACCGGTGTACATGATTTGGTCAGCGAAGATTACAGTGTCTTTCAGACCCAGCTTACGGTAACAGGTGTTAAGCAGGTTCGAAATTTGCTTCTTGCCTAGCGCTTGGTTAACGATGTCGTATGGCAGGCCTTCAGGCACGATTTGCCACAACATTGCACGACCAACGGTGGTGTCACGCAGCTCTACTGATTCAGAGCGGTTACCCATCTCGTCAAACAGCACTTCTTTCAAGCGTACTTTAACGCGAGCGTGCAGTTCAGCGTTGCCAGTACGGTATGCTTTTTCAGCTTCCGCAGGGCCAGATAGGTAAAGACCTTCACCTTTCGCATTCACTTTTTCGCGGGTCATGTAGTACAGACCCAAAACAACGTCCTGAGAAGGTACGATGATTGGATCACCGGACGCAGGAGACAGGATGTTGTTCGTCGACATCATCAGAGCACGTGCTTCAAGCTGCGCTTCCAGTGTCAACGGTACGTGTACCGCCATCTGGTCACCATCGAAGTCGGCGTTGTATGCCGCACAAACGAGTGGGTGCAGTTGAATTGCTTTACCTTCGATCAACACAGGTTCGAACGCTTGGATACCCAAACGGTGAAGTGTTGGTGCACGGTTTAGCAGTACTGGGTGTTCACGGATAACTTCATCCAAGATATCCCAAACAACAGCTTCTTCACGCTCAACCATTTTCTTAGCAGCTTTGATCGTCGTCGCAAGACCACGCGCTTCTAGCTTGCCGTAGATAAATGGTTTGAATAGCTCAAGTGCCATCTTCTTAGGAAGACCACACTGGTGTAGACGCAGGTATGGACCAACGGTGATTACCGAACGACCAGAGTAGTCTACACGCTTACCAAGCAAGTTCTGACGGAAACGACCTTGCTTACCTTTGATCATGTCAGCCAGAGACTTAAGCGGACGCTTGTTCGAACCAGTGATGGCACGACCACGGCGACCGTTGTCTAGCAGGGCGTCAACTGACTCTTGCAGCATACGCTTTTCGTTACGTACGATGATGTCAGGTGCAGCCAGATCCAGTAGGCGTTTCAGACGGTTGTTACGGTTGATTACACGACGGTACAGATCGTTAAGATCTGACGTTGCGAAACGACCGCCATCCAGTGGTACCAGAGGACGTAGATCCGGTGGAAGAACTGGAAGTACAGTCAGGATCATCCACTCAGGGTTGTTTCCAGACTGTAGGAATGCTTCAACAAGCTTCAAACGCTTGGTGATTTTCTTACGCTTGGTTTCAGAGTTAGTTTCTTCCAACTCTTCGCGCATAAGTTCAGTTTCAGCTTGAAGGTCCATGTTGGCCAACAATGCTTTAACTGCTTCAGCACCCATACGAGCATCGAATTCGTCACCCCATTGCTCAAGCGCGTCAAGATACTGTTCTTCTGACAGCATTTGGCTACGCTCAAGATCGGTCATGCCTGGTTCGATCACAACATATGATTCGAAGTACAGCACACGCTCGATGTCACGCAAAGGCATGTCCATCAGCAAACCGATACGAGATGGTAGTGATTTTAGGAACCAGATGTGGGCAACAGGTGAAGCCAGCTCAATGTGACCCATACGCTCACGGCGTACCTTAGTCTGAGTAACTTCAACACCACATTTTTCACAGATCACACCACGGTGCTTAAGGCGCTTGTATTTACCGCAAAGACATTCGTAGTCTTTTACTGGGCCAAAGATACGTGCACAGAATAGACCGTCACGTTCAGGCTTAAAGGTACGGTAGTTAATTGTTTCTGGCTTTTTAACTTCACCAAAAGACCATGAACGGATCATGTCTGGAGAAGCTAGACCGATTTTGATTGCATCAAATTCTTCGGTCTTATGCTGTGCTTTCAGAAACTTAAGTAAGTCTTTCACATTTGGCTCCTGTGAGGAGTTGACCCATAAAGGCGCTGGCAGGCAGCGCCTTCATATTGATACCGGAAATAACGTTCAAGCCTTGGCTTATTCGTCTTCCAGCTCGATGTTGATACCCAACGAGCGGATTTCTTTCAGCAATACGTTGAAAGATTCCGGCATACCCGGCTCCATGCGGTGATCGCCGTCGACGATGTTCTTATACATCTTCGTACGACCATTCACGTCATCCGACTTAACAGTCAGCATTTCTTGAAGGGTGTATGCTGCGCCGTATGCTTCAAGCGCCCACACTTCCATCTCACCGAAACGCTGGCCACCGAACTGAGCTTTACCACCCAGCGGCTGCTGAGTAACAAGGCTGTAAGAACCGGTAGAACGGGCGTGCATCTTGTCATCAACCAAGTGGTTCAGTTTCAGCATGTACATGTAACCCACGGTTACAGGACGCTCAAACTTCTCACCAGTACGACCATCGAACAAGTTCAATTGGCCAGATTCTGGTAGGTCACCCAGTTTCAGTAGCTCTTTGATTGACGGCTCAGGCGCACCATCAAATACTGGCGTTGCGATCGGTAGACCTGCACGCAAGTTTTGAATCAGAGTACGCACTTCGTCATCAGTCATCGTGCTGATATCGACTTTTTGACGTGTATCACCCAGGCTGTAAACCTTCTGCAGGAATTCACGGAATTTCGCCAATTCTTGCTGCTCTTTAAGCATCTTGTTGATCTTGTTACCGATACCTTTTGCCGCTAGGCCAAGGTGGGTTTCAAGGATCTGACCGATGTTCATACGAGACGGTACACCCAGTGGGTTTAGAACGATGTCTACTGGCTCACCAGTTTCGTCGTACGGCATATCTTCAACAGGGTTGATCTTAGAGATAACACCCTTGTTACCGTGACGACCTGCCATCTTATCACCAGGTTGGATACGACGTTTAACAGCCAGGTAAACCTTAACAATCTTAAGGACGCCCGGTGCCAAGTCATCACCCTGAGTGATCTTACGGCGTTTGGTGTCGAACTTCTTATCGAAGTCAGCTTTCAATTCGTCATACTGCTCAGCCAATTGCTCAAGCTGAGTTTGCAGCGCTTCGTCATCAAGAGTTTGCGTTAGCATGCTCTGACGATCCATGTTCGCCAACTTCTCTTGGCTGTAACCGGCATGACCCAGTACATTGCGAACACGTGCCACCAAACCACCTTCAAGAATAGAGAACTCTTCTGTCAGGTCTTTTTTGGCTTCTTTCAGCTGCATTTCTTCGATTTCTAGCGCACGCTTGTCTTTCTCTACACCATCACGGGTAAATACTTGTACGTCGATAACCGTACCAGATACACCGTTAGGAACACGTAGAGAAGAGTCTTTCACGTCAGACGCTTTCTCACCGAAGATTGCACGTAGTAGTTTCTCTTCTGGTGTCAGCTGAGTTTCACCTTTAGGTGTCACTTTACCTACCAGAATGTCACCGCCTTTCACTTCCGCACCGATGTAAACAACACCTGATTCGTCAAGCTTAGACAGCGCCGCTTCACCCACGTTAGGGATATCAGCAGTAATTTCTTCGCTACCCAGTTTAGTATCACGTGCCACACAAGAAAGCTCTTGAATGTGGATAGTGGTCAGGCGGTCTTCCTGCACTACACGCTCAGATACAAGGATGGAGTCCTCGAAGTTGTAACCGTTCCAAGGCATGAACGCGATACGCATGTTCTGGCCAAGTGCAAGTTCACCTAGGTCTGTTGAAGGACCGTCAGCCAACACGTCACCACGTGCAACTGGTTCACCAGGCATCACGGTAGGGCGCTGGTTGATACAGGTGTTCTGGTTCGAACGGGTGTACTTCGTTAGGTTGTAGATGTCGATACCCGCTTCACCAGAAACCAGCTCTTCTTCGTTAACCTTGATAACGATACGAGATGCATCAACTGACTGAACCATACCGCCGCGCTTAGCAACAGCAGTTACGCCCGAGTCAACCGCTACTGCACGCTCAATACCAGTACCAACCAACGGCTTATCAGCACGTAGCGTTGGAACTGCCTGACGTTGCATGTTCGCACCCATAAGTGCACGGTTAGCATCATCGTGCTCTAGGAACGGAATTAGGGATGCCGCCACCGATACAACCTGGTTGGTTGCAACGTCCATGTACTGAACGTGATCGCTTGGGTGCAAACCTGAATCGCCTTTCTGGCGAGCAGTAATGAGTTCTTCACCGAATGAGCCATCGTCATTCAGCACGGCATTTGCCTGTGCAATAACGAACTGACCTTCTTCGATAGCAGAAAGGTAATCAATCTGATCCGTTACTTTACCGTCAACAACTTTACGGTAAGGCGTTTCTAGGAAGCCGTACGGGTTAGTACGTGCATACGCAGAAAGCGAGTTAATCAGACCGATGTTTGGACCTTCAGGCGTTTCGATAGGACATAGGCGACCGTAGTGGGTTGCGTGTACGTCTCGAACTTCAAAGCCTGCGCGCTCACGCGTCAGACCGCCTGGACCCAATGCAGAAATACGACGCTTGTGCGTCACTTCTGACAACGGGTTGTTCTGGTCCATAAACTGTGACAACTGAGAAGAGCCAAAGAACTCTTTCACTGCCGCAGAGATAGGTTTAGCGTTGATCAGATCTTGAGGCATGATTGCATCAAGATCGCCAAGGCTTAGACGTTCTTTAACTGCACGTTCAACACGAACCAGACCTACACGGAATTGGTTCTCTGCCATTTCGCCAACAGAACGAATACGACGGTTACCCAAGTGGTCAATGTCATCCACTTCACCGATACCGTTACGGATATCGATAAGCTTGCGCATTACCTGAATAATATCGTCGTGGCTAAGTACGCCAGAACCGGTCATCTCTTCGCGGCACAGTGAACTGTTGAACTTCATGCGACCTACCGCAGAAAGATCGTAACGATCTTCTGAGAAGAACAAGCTTTCGAAAAGCTGCTCTGCTGCTTCACGCGTTGGCGGCTCACCAGGGCGCATCATGCGGTAGATTTCTACCAATGCAGACAGACGGTCAGTTGTGCTGTCGATACGCAAGGTATCAGACATGTATGGACCGTGGTCTAGATCATTGGTGAATAGGGTTTCGATCTTCTTGTGGCCAGCCTGAGAAAGAAGCGCTAGAGACTCTAGGCTTAGTTCTTGGTTAGCAGCAGCAATGATCTCACCAGTTTCCTCGTTGATATAGTCACGTGCAGCAATTTTGCCCACGATGTATTCAACAGGAACATCAATTTGTTTGATGCCGTCTTTTTCTAGCTGACGGATTTGGCGCGCAGTGATGCGACGGCCTGTTTCCACGTAAACTTGACCGTTAGCTTCAATATCGAAGCTTGCAGTTTCGCCACGTAGACGATCCGGTACCAGTTCCATCACCAGAGATTTGCCTTGTACTTCAAACACTACTTTGTCGAAGAACAGGTCAAGAATTTGCTCGGTGGTGTATTCCAGCGCACGCAGAATGATCGAAGCAGGTAGCTTACGACGACGGTCAATACGTACGTAGACAGCATCCTTAGGATCGAATTCGAAATCCAACCACGAACCGCGGTAAGGAATAATACGTGCGTTGTACAGCACTTTACCTGAGGAATGGGTTTTACCCTTATCGCTGTCGAAGAAGACGCCCGGGCTACGATGCAGCTGGGATACGATAACCCTCTCAGTACCGTTAATTACGAAGGTACCATTGTCGGTCATGAGTGGAATTTCACCCATGTAGACTTCTTGTTCTTTAATGTCTTTTACGGTGCCAGCAGGTGCGTCTTTGTCAAACATCACTAGGCGCAGTTTCACGCGAAGCGGTGCAGAATAAGTTACGCCACGAATTTGGCATTCTTTAACATCAAAAACTGGCTCACCGAGACGATAGCTAACGTATTGCAGCTCGGAATTGCCATTGTAGCTCTGAATCGGAAAAACAGAGCGAAAGGCAGCTTCAAGACCGTATTGCCCTTCTGGATCCTGCTCGATAAATTTTTCGAAAGAATCAAGCTGGATAGACAGTAAGTATGGTACGTCCAAGACTTGCGGACGCTTACCAAAATCCTTACGGATACGCTTTTTCTCGGTATAAGAGTAAACCATAGGGTTCCTCAGCTCGCTGATAAGTGACCCAAACTGTCCAGACTGAGGGACAGTAACTAAACAACCGCCGTTTACTGTAGGAACATCAGGGAGTTATCCCGATGTTTTTTTGCATGAACGGTAGTGACTAAACGGGGTGTAAAATTCACTACTGCCCTACAGCGCAAAAAGGCCGGTGGCTATTTAGCCACCAGCCGTTAGCCTAAACAGGCTAAGAAATTAAGTATAAATTACTTAACTTCAACAGAAGCACCAGCTTCTTCTAGATCTTTCTTAAGAGCTTCAGCTTCTTCTTTAGAAACAGCTTCTTTCAACGGAGCTGGAGCACCGTCAACTACAGCTTTCGCTTCTTTCAGGCCAAGACCAGTTGCGCTACGTACTGCTTTGATTACAGCAACTTTGTTTGCGCCACAAGCAGTTAGAATTACGTCGAATTCAGTTTGCTCTTCAGCAGCTTCAGCAGCAGCGCCACCAGCTACAACTGCAGCAGCTGCAGATACGCCGAACTTCTCTTCCATTGCTTCGATTAGTTCAACAACTTGCATTACAGACATTTCTGCAACTGCGTCTAGGATTTGCTCGTTAGTGATAGACATAACAATTCTCTTTAAAGTCAACAATTAGTTTAAATAGCAACCAGTTAAAAGCAAGGCAAATTATGCCGCTGCTTCTTCTTTTTGGTCGCGAACAGCTGCGATAGTACGTACCAGCTTGCCAGCAGACGCTTCTTTCATGCACATCATTAGGCGTGCAATCGCTTCGTCGTAAGTTGGCAGTGTTGCAAGTACATCAGCGTCAGTAATAGCGCCTTCGAATGCAGCAGCTTTGATCTCAAAATCTTTATTCTCTTTCGCGAAGTCTTTAAAAAGACGCGCAGCAGCACCAGGGTGCTCGTTAGAGAAACCGATCAGAGTAGGACCAACGAAAGTATCTTGAAGACACTCATAGTCAGTACCTTGAACCGCACGACGTGCAAGGGTGTTACGAACAACTTTCAGGTAAACGCCCGCTTCACGCGCTTGTTTACGTAGAGAAGTCATTGCACCAACCGCGACACCGCGAGAATCAGCTACAACTGCAGACAGGGCACCACTGGCAGCTTCGTTGACTTCAGCAACAATTGCTTTTTTGTCTTGAAGATTTAATGCCATTTGGATTTGCTCCTGGATTATATATACACCACTCGCTGCTTCTCAGCAGGAGAGTAATTACGGCGCAGATCCAAGAAAGAAAAATATCTATCATGTCCTGGCACCGTCTACGTAGGGCTTATTAAGCTTCTATCCGAGGATAAAAACGCCTACGGTCTTGGACGAAGTCCGACTAGCGGACATCAGCCATTATTTTAAAGCGGGTAATTATACAGTAATTCCCCTCTTTAAGCAAATTAGATTGCTTGTGCGTCCAGAGTATTCTGGTCAACCGCAACACCTGCACCCATAGTGGTAGAGATGCTTACTTTCTTGATGAAAGTACCTTTCGCTGAAGAAGGTTTCGCTTTCTTCAGAGCTACCAACAATGCTTCAAGGTTACCCTTAAGTTTGTCAGCATCGAAATCAACCTTACCGATAGTGGTGTGGATGATGCCGTTTTTGTCGTTACGGTAACGAACCTGACCCGCTTTCGCGTTTTGAACCGCTTCAGCAACGTTAGGCGTTACAGTACCAACTTTAGGGTTTGGCATTAGACCGCGTGGACCCAAGATAGTACCCAATTGACCTACAACGCGCATTGCATCTGGAGATGCGATAACTACGTCGAAGTTCATTTCGCCTTTCTTGATTTGGTCAGCAAGGTCTTCCATACCAACGATGTCAGCACCAGCTTCTTTAGCAGCTTCAGCGTTCGCACCTTGAGTGAATACCGCTACGCGGATGTCACGGCCAGTACCGTGTGGCAATACAGTTGCGCCACGAACGTTTTGGTCTGATTTACGTGCATCGATGCCCAGGTTTACTGAAACATCAACACTTTCAACGAATTTAGCAGTAGCTAGTTCTTTCAGAAGAGCAACAGCTTCGTTGATGTCGTACTCACGAGTACCATCAACTTTTTCGCGAATAACGCGCATGCGTTTAGTCAATTTTGCCATTGTCTTATCCCTCTACCACTAGGCCCATTGAACGAGCAGTACCAGCGATTGAGCGTTTCATCGCTTCAATGTCAGCGCCAGTCATGTCTTTCGCTTTAGTTTCAGCGATTTCCTGAATCTGAGCGTCGGTAACAGTACCTACTTTCTCAGTGTTCGGACGACCTGAACCAGACTTGATGCCAGCTGCTTTCTTAAGAAGAACTGCAGCAGGTGGAGTCTTAGTTTCGAAAGTGAAAGAACGGTCTGCGTATACAGTGATAACAACTGGAGTAGGAAGACCTTTCTCCATTGATTCTGTACGTGCGTTGAACGCTTTACAGAATTCCATGATGTTAACACCGTGTTGACCTAGAGCTGGACCAACTGGTGGACTTGGGTTAGCCATACCAGCTGCAACTTGCAGCTTGATGTAAGCTTCTACTTTTTTAGCCATTACTAAATACCTAAATTTGGGTTCTAACGTCTGTTTTGTACAAACAAACTCCCCGTTTAACAAAAGGGCGCGAAATTGTATTCAAATTTCGCGCCCCTCGCAATACTTTCCGAGCAAAAAACGATCAGCTTTTTTCTACTTGAACGATCAGCTTTTTTCTACTTGGCTGAACTCTAGCTCTACTGGTGTTGCACGACCGAAGATCGAGACAGAAACCTTCACACGGCTCTTCTCATAGTCAACTTCTTCAACCACACCATTGAAGTCCGCAAACGGACCTTCAGTAACACGAACAACTTCACCCGCTTCGTACACAGTTTTGTGCACTGGGGATTCGCTCGCTTTTTCCAGACGGTTCAAAATCGCGTCCGCTTCTTTATCAGAAATCGGCGCTGGGCGATCAGGTGTACCACCAATGAAGCCCATTACACGTGGTACGCTGCGTACCAAGTGCCATGATTCATCATTCATGATCATTTGAACAAGCACGTAGCCTGGGAAAAACTTACGTTCACTTTTACGACGCTGTCCTGCGCGCATTTCTACAACTTCTTCGGTAGGTACAAGTACTTCACCAAAGAAATCTTCCATCTCGTGGATCTTGATATATTCGTTCAAAGACTTAGATACACGGCCTTCAAAACCGGAAAAAGCTTGAACTACATACCAACGTTTTTTCGGAGCTTCGCTCATGAATTTATCCTCACACGCCAGTGAATAGGCGGACCAGACGGACCATGATACCGTCGATGCCCCACAGGATGAGCGCCATGACGACAGTGACAGCCAGAACGATGAGAGTGGTCTGCAAAGTTTCTTGGCGTGTAGGCCAAACAACTTTACGCACTTCCATACGCGATTCTTGTGCAAAAGTGATTGCGGCTTTACCTTTAACAGTAAGGGCAGCCACACCACCCGCAGCAGCAACTAGCACAATTACAGCAGCAGCTCGTAGCACAACAGACATATCACCGTACAGGCTATTTCCCACTACCGCAGTCGCTAGTAAGGCAAAGACTACTACCCATTTCAGGGTGTCAATTGACCCGGTTGGGGTTTCAGCATTCGCTTTCATACATTCTACCTGTAACTTATCTATTTCATAGACGACAACAACCTCGCGTTAGCGAGGTAAAAAGAACAAGAAATATAAATCTGACACGTTTTCACTGTCTACTTTCTTATCCCATAAACGTTTACTTCTGCGCCAGATAGGCGAAAAAAAGTCCAATTCGATAATTTGGCGCAGAAAAAGGGCATCAAATGATGCCCTTTTTGCTAGTGTGTCGTCAAATCTTATTCGATGATTTTAGCAACAACACCCGCACCAACTGTACGGCCACCTTCGCGGATTGCGAAGCGTAGACCTTCGTCCATCGCGATTGGCGCGATCAGAGTAACAGTCATAGAAACGT
>JBELME010000022.1:0-30118 GCA_042096095.1 Enterovibrio sp. | reverse complement strand
CGTAATACAGTTGTAATAAGCCACCAAATACAACACCCAATCCTAAGCCAACAAATACACGTTTAGTAAATGCCACATATTTTGATTGGAGTGTATAAAGGAAATATATTAATGCAATGAATGTCGCGAGGTTAAATATAACGCTTAGTGCCATTGTGTTTCCTTATTATTGTAAGAAGGCGCAGTGTTTAAATACTGGCCAAATGTAGGGAGGTAAAATCCATTTCCTCAACATTGCCGTCAATTCGCACACAGCGCATTAACATTCCATCTTTATTGTTCCTACATCTCCTTTAAACCCTATTATAGAGGGCTTTGGCAGTCTGCCTGCCTGAATGTCGGAGATGATAGTGCATGCGCTTATGCATCCATAATTAATCTATATGCCTAAAAGTTCTAAGTTATAAAATGCACAATAATTGCTTTATTTTTTCTCTTTTTTCTGATTATTAATTAAAAAATTATTTATTAAGTTACTGAATCAGACATCAATGGGTTTTAATTTATGAGTATTTATATTAATGCTATGTTAATAAATTTGATCTTATAATTTTTATTTTTTGAATACGCTAATTCTGTTAATGAATATACGTGTTAATTTTGCGTAAAGAGTGAGCGTGTTCTCTTAATAAAAACAAGACATCACTGGGATCCTCATTTCGTTGTGTACATCACTATTATTGAGTTTCTCCATGCGAGTGATGTCTCGGTGTGCTTTCACTGAAAAACCTGGTCCTCGTTGGCGGTGTTTGATACCAGCTTTCATGCTGTATGTTTTGCGTTACCATTTGTGATTTATATCACTTTATTCGCGGTCAGCTTTAAAGGTTTATTGAACTAGATTGAACAGTACTCAACAAAAAAATCGCAAAAGTGTATGCGGCGTTTTTCTATCCATTCAGTGGTTGCCGTGTCAAAAAGACGATTAAAGACAATAAAAAGAACTTGATGAAGGGGCTAGCGTTATGAACCGATTTACCAAACCTGCATTGGCAGCGTTGATCATTGCAAGCGTCAGCGCTTGCCAGTCAACCTCTGAACCTCGCCAAGCAGCCAGTGACACCAACAAACCCGCCATGCAAGAAAACCAAAATACACTTCACGTCTATGAAAAAGCCAAAGCGGATTACTCGTCGTGGTTCGAAAAAATGGCTGAGAGCAAAGAGCTGGTTATCTATAGCAAAAGCACAGTGAACACACTTTTTGATGCGTGGGATGATGCCGTCGATGTTTATGACGAGTTTGCATCAAACCCAGCAAAGACCATGGAGAGTTACTCTGTTTTTTCATCAGGGACCTATGCAGATAAGTTTAATGATTACCTTATGACTGTCTCTGTTCAATATGACAAATTGCTGAGCTTGAAGAAGACAGCAGATTCCTTACTCGCAGATTCAATTGCTCAAATGGCGTACCTCAACGAGATGGATGCCAAATCTATTTACGCAACTAAGTTCCGCAGTGTTGAGCGGGATTACTACAAGCTCTACAGCTATGTCGAAGACAACGAGATTGATGATGCGCAGGTCAAACAGGCTGAATTTCTTGAAAAAGCCAAGCAGTTAGAAGCCTTGGTCGTGATGAAGCGCAACATTGCACCGCTGCAGACGGACATCGCGACACTACGCAAACAGGGGTTTAAGAAGGTTGCTCCGATTAGCTACACAAAAACCAGTGCCACACTTGAACAGGCCCAAGCTGTCGTCAACCTTAATCCAAGAGATGCAGAAGCCATTGGCGATGCTGTTGCAGACGTGGAGTTTGAAATCGCTCACCTCAAACACATCGGGCAAGAGGTGAAGAAGTTTAAGAATGTAGACGACGACAAGTTTGAACCGTTGATTTTGGAGCTCGAAAATCGGCTACATGTGATCGCACAAACGTTGGATGATCTCGATTTACGAAACACGCCAATGCAACGTCAAGCGGATGTGCTTGCTGATAAAGTGGCGAAACTGAACGAGAAAGCCAATGTAGAGGCGAGCGATGATCCTCAATTGGCGGCGCTGATGGCGAAATTGGATGCGGTGAATGCTGATTTGTCTTCCAAACAATCAAAAAACCAGGTGCTTACGGCGAAAGTGACTGCGCTTGAACAGGCAAAGGAAAGCAATGAAAGTTTAATCGGTGATTTGAAGTCGATAATTAATGCGATAAAGCCTGAGGCGTTGACCCCCTTTGTTGAGCAAAAAGCGGGCGGCTTGCCCGAAACGTCTTTGGCTCCCGCATCATCCGGTGAGTCTGTCACGGCAGCTGCGAATAATTAATGGCTCCCATACGCAAATCCAAAGCAAAATCACTAACAATAAAAGCGCCGATATCGGCGCTTTTCTCTTTCTTAACATGACGTTTCTTTTGAAGAAGGAACGATTTTAGGTGTGTTTTTATTGAACGAGGTAATAATGGTGATTGGCTTTTTTCGCCATCACGCCAGCTTCCATCATCTGTTCAAACAAGGTATCGACGTCATCCGCTGCCAGCAAGAAATGTTTTGCTACCGCTTTTTTCGAACAGGTAATCACATCATCGCGAACCGCTTTCTCAACACTTTCACTCAAGGTCAGCGGCGGTGCTTGGTCTTCGGTTTCTTGGTGGTTTTGGTTGTGCACCACATCCTGTTCAGGTTTGTGCTCGATAAAACCCACCGGCACCGTCATGGTTTGCGGCGTTAAGGTAATTTCACCGAAATGTTGATAGAAACGACGGAAACGAAGTTCTTCACCGATCACACCGACAAAGAAAGCGGCGAACAAATCAAGCAAGATAGAGAGGAATACGACTAAACCAAGCTGCGCGATTTGGGTTGAAACGTTGAATGCGTCTGCCAAGCTGTTGATCAAACCAATCGCAGACCCTTGAGTAACAGGCGGAAGGGCATCACGTTCTCCGGCCAAACGAATTTGTTGTTCACGTAATTCATTGTTCTGTTTTTGAATACGCGTAACGCCTGTCGCGATGCGCTCCATCTCAATGTACTTTTCGGCCGCAAGATTGTTAAGTTGAATCTGCTTCTCAATCGAATCGATCTGACGATCGTAGGCGTCGACTTTCGATTGCTCGATAGCAATAACACTTTGCGCTTTATTGGTTGCACTATTGATGCCACCTACGCTGCCGCCAATGGAGATTGCAGCAAGCACCAAGTAGAAAATCAAAGAAGTGATCGCGCCCGTGTAGTTCTTGTGTGCACGACGTTCGACAAACTCATACCAAGCATAGAACTTGCCCGCTTCAAAAATGATAGCCAGCGTGCCGAAAAGGCCTTTCATGAGTGGACTGTCGTCTATCGAAAGGAAAAGCAGCAATGAAAAAACCGTCGACGTGATTACAGCTGCACCCGTGAAGGTGTATACGCTGATCATGGCAAACGGACCTTTAGGGTATCGATACCCCAGCATATTTTTATAGTGCATAAATGCGTCACAGATCACGTTATGAGAGCGATGAGCATACAGCAAGCCGGCATTCAATGCCTTACTGAACAAGGCTTTCGAGACTTGATTGCTCGTTTTCACGTCGAGTCGTTTAAATCTTCAACAAGTGAGATGGTTATAAATGCAGACTGCTTTGAAATGCATGGGGCTAATGAGGTTAAAATAGGTTTTCCTCGTTGTTAATACGCTTTTTCCTTATCCATCGCCCATAGGTGTGCCGCGACCAAAGCACGCCAAGGGGCGAATTCGGCTAACCATATTTGCGCTTCTTTCTCTGTCGGTTTTTCGTCGCTACCAAGCAAACGTTGTATGTTTCGTCTAACGGCCACATCGCCATGAAGCGAACCGTCTAGATACCCGAAACCTCGTAACAAGACATAGCTGACCGTCCAAGGCCCGATACCTTTTATGGCGAGTAATTCTTTGCCAACGTCGATTGGGTCTCTATCTGGTGATAAGTCTAATTCGTTAGCAACAATGGCCTGAGCAATCCGTTGTAGTGTCGTCGCTTTGCTGTTTGAGTATCCACAGGCTCGGTAGGTGTTGATATCGGTGTTTGCCAGAATATGTTCATCCGGCAAACACCAAATGCCGCTGCTATGTGGCTTTCCTGTCGCCTCAATCAATCTTCTGCGAATGGATATAGCAGCATCCACACTGATCAGTTGCCCGGTAATCGCCCAGGATATTGCTTCAAAGGGGGTCGTAGTTTGGGGAATGCGTAAACCGTGTTGATGCTTAATAAGGCGCGAGATATCAAAGTGGTATTGGTATTTGCTTTCGAAACCTGCAATGTCTTGCTGAAGACCAAGCATACGACTTGCTAGCAATGTTAACGCAAGCTCACTCAATACATTTTCATCAGTGTCAGCACGGAGTGTCATGGTTGCGTTCTCTGAACCTAGAGACAGTGAAAGCCGACATGGAATAGTGTTCATCAACACACCTTTATGTATTTCCATTCCGTTCACCTGCTCTGAAAGTTCAGTCTTATCGCGCTGATGAAAACCAATGAAGTCTTGGTAGCGAAAATCAGAAGGTAAGGGCAGGGAAACGCTTTGTGTTGAAGGCATATTGGTATCCATTGTTAGGTTAGCCACATCACCCTAAAACGCTTGGAAAGAGAATGCGAGTAAAAGGGCTTTAATGCACTATAACTAAATATAATGGGTTCTAAATCTCTAGCAAAGATCACAGATGAAGCGAAAACTACCTTGGCTTAGCAAAGAAGTAGCAGGCTTTTTTTTACCGTTTTTAGTGCGTCATACCCAATGCTGAATACCGTCTTTCTGGCCTGCCCACGCTGCCGTAATTCACCTGTGCTTCGAGTTCTTGGGCGCTCACCATGTACTCCAGATAGCGTCGGGCGGTGGTGCGGCTTGCGCCGATCAATGTGCCGACTTCCTCTGCGTTAAGTGACTCATCGGCATCGCTGAAAACTGCGCGAATTTTGTCGAGGGTGATGACATCGATGCTTTTTGGTAGGCGTTGGTGTGAATGCGTTGTTTGTGGCTCTTGTTGAGGTGCCGCTGTGTTTGTTGCGCGTTGCAGGAGCAGGGTGTCGACATCGGTTTGTGCGAGGGATTCCATCGCTTTTAGTTTGTCCAAGTGCGCGGCATATTGGCTGAGTACTTCTTGAAGGCGTTCAAACACCAGCGGTTTGAGAATGTAATAAAACACGCCACTGCGCAGTGCTTCTCTCAGCGTGTCGACTTCTTTGGCGGCAGTGATCAAAATGACATCGGTGGCGCAGTTATTGGCGCGTAGTTTTCTCAGCAGATCGAGCCCTGTGCCATTTGGAAAATGGTTATCGAGCAGAATTATCTCTGGCTGAAAAACATCCACCAGATCTTCTGCATCTTCAAGTGTGTGCGCAATACCCACCAGTTCAAAACCCTCTATGCGTTCAAGAAAACGCTTTTGAATTTCTGCAATTTGATGGTCATCTTCTGCAATGACGACTCGTATGTTTTGGGTCATAAATACTGCTTCTTCCGTGGTTTCTGGTCTTTTCTTTGTCGTTATCTGTTTTTAGGGATATAGACTGTAAAGCGACTTCCCGCTTTGTCACCCGGTTCTAACATAATGGTGCCACCGAGCTTTTGAAGCAATTTAGTGACCAAATGAAGCCCGAATCCATGGCCTTCTCCCTGTTTTGTTGTGACACCTTTGCGGAATATGTTTTCGTGCTGCTCTTCGGGAATCCCTGCGCCTTGATCTTCAATTTCGAAAATAAGGTCATTACCCAAATCTGTCATCGAGAGCTTCACTTCGAATTTCTGGTTTTGGAGCGTGGCTTCGAGGGCGTTATCAATCAGGTTACCGAGAATGCTCACCAACTCCTCGCGAGGAATACGATCCGGGATCGCCTTCATACTGCTTTCGGGGTCGATATCAAGGTGCAAGCCAAGTTCTTTAGCGCGGTTGTATTTCCCGAGCAAACAGCCTGCGAGAATCGGGTCTGGCACGGCTTCCACCAGCAATTGAATCAAGGCTTGGTGACTTAAGGTTTCTTGGCCAATAAGCGCCAAGGCTTCTTCGGTTGCACCAATCTGAATGAGTCCTGCGATGGTGTGAAGTTTGTTCGAGTACTCGTGAGATTGGCTACGTAAGGTGTCTGCGTACTTTTGGATTTGGGTTAAGCGGCGGCTCACCAAATCAAGTTCATCTTTTCGTCTGAAACTCGACACGACGCCCGTGATTTCGCTGTCTTGAACCATCGGTAGTCGGTTTACGATCAGGTTTCTGTCTTGCAACCATATCTCTTTATCAAACTGTGGCTTTCCTGAAAGCATCACGTTCATTAAACGGCTGTCTGGCAAGATCTCTTCAATGGGTTTTCCCGTGAGTTGGGTGTTTGCATCCAACCCGAGAGTTTCGATAGCGGCGCGGTTAAAGGTAGTGATATTACCTTGGCTGTTTACCGCAATGATTCCTTCGCGAATGGATTCCAAGGTGGCATTTCGCTCTTGGAAGAGTTGGCCGATTTGTTCTGGCTCTAAGCCAAAAATGGCCTTTTTAAAGTGAGAGGCAAACCATAGCCCAGTGAGCACGCTCAAACCGAAGCTGAGTGCGATCACCAAATACAGGGTGTTTCGGTAGCGATCGATGATCGCTTCGACCGTATCGAGCATGAACCCCACAGAGATGATGCCGACGACGTTTTCTTGGTTGGCGTCAAAGATGGGGGCTTTACCACGCACTGATGCCCCTAAGCTTCCTGTTGCTTTTTGAATGTATGGTTTGCCATAGAGAAGGGCGGGTTCGTTGTAATCGCCATCGTCGTCGTACATGGGTTTTCCAACACGCTTCCAAGACGGGTGGGCAAGACGAATGCCCTTTCTGTCCCCAATCACGACAAAACGCGCACCATTGATGCTGGCGAGGTCGATCGTCAAGGGTTGAAGTAATTCGCTGTCTCGATTTTCCACAGCTTCAATGACTTCAGGAATTGAGGCAATGGTTTTGGCAACGTGAAGTGCACGTTGTCCTATCTGTTCATCAAGGGAGTGACTGAGGTACGCCAAGGCAAAAAAACCGATCAATCCGGTTTGTAACAACGCCATCATGCCGAGGATCAGCACCATGCGGGTTTTCAATTTAAATGAGCGAAGCGAAAGCAACATATGCTGATACATCCTTATATGTGTGGCTGACTGTACGCGTTATTTCGTGATGTGCGTCGTCAGGTTCCCATTTTTCAGCACTGGGTCACGTCTATGAACAAAATGAACTTAACGTTTTTTAAACACTAAAAAAACATTAAATACAGAAGCTTTCCAACACAAGTATGGAGAAATAGTTTGAAGGGGTAGGTCAACAAAATAAATGCGTCCTAAGGACAGAACGACACGAGGATATACACCTATGATTTCGAATCTATTCACCAAAAAACGTTCATTCGTTGCCGCAATTGCACTTACCTCTGCACTCACAGCAGGTTTTGCATCGGCTGCTGTAGAAGAAGTGCACTTCCTCATCCCTGGTGGTGCAGGTGGTGGTTGGGATGGTACCGCACGTGGTACCGGTGAGGCCTTGTCAAAATCTGGCTTGGTGGAAACCGTCTCGTACGAAAACATGTCTGGTGGCGGCGGTGGTAAAGCGATCGCGCACTTGATTGAAGTGGCGGAACAATCAGAAAACACCTTGATGGTGAACTCCACGCCTATCGTCATTCGCTCCCTTTCTAAAGTGTTCCCTCAATCTTTCCGCGATTTGACGCCGATTGCTGCAACGATTGGTGACTATGCTGCGTTCGTTGTACCGAAGAACTCTAAGTACAACAGCTTCAAAGAAATCGTGGCTGACTATAAAGAGAACCCGCGTTCTGTGTCGGTTGCTGGCGGTTCATCACGTGGCGGCATGGACCACCTCGTTGCCGCGATGGCATTTAAAGCGGCGGGCGGTGATCCGAAACGTGTGAAATACGTGGCGTACGATGCGGGCGGTAAAGCCATGGCAGGTATGCTTTCGGGTGAAACCCAAGTGCTTTCAACGGGTTTTAGTGAAGCATTGGCGCTCAAAAACGCGGGTGAAGTACGCATTCTTGCTGTTACCAGCGATGAGCGTTCTCCTGCAGCACCAGATGTACTAACGCTGAAAGAGCAAGGTTACGATGCGAGCTTCGTTAACTGGCGTGGTTTCTTCGGTGCGCCGGGTCTGTCTGATGCACAAGCAGACGAGTACGCGCAAACACTGGAAAAAATGTACTCAACGGACGAGTGGGTAGCAGTGCGTGACCGTAACGGTTGGACTGAAATCTTCAAACCCCGCGCGGAGTTCGTGACCTTCCTTGAAGGCCAAGAGCATGAAGTGGGTGCGTTGATGAAGGAACTTGGCTTCCTACGCTAATCATGAAAATCACGCCGAGTTCTTAGCACTAGGCTCAGGGCTCGGCGTTCTTATTTCTGACGGGCTTGCTCGTTTGTTGTTGTATCAAGGAGTGTCAGATGGTTGTCACTAAAGACCATATCGGTGGTCTCGTCTTTCTCTGTCTTTCAGTGGCCTATGGTTTTTACGCGCGTGAAATCCCTATGTTTCCCGGCGATGAATATGAACCGTTTAATGCGCAAACTCTGCCTATCTTCCTATCTTGGCTGGGCGGCATTCTAGGATTTTTAATGTTGGTAACGGCGCGCCGCGACGTTGCGAGCAAACTCTCTGTGGCCGGGCTCGATTTTCTGCTGGTCGCGAAACTTCTCGTTCTGATCATGATTTTTGCTTTCGCCCTTGAATGGGTGGGCTTTACGTTATCGACGATTCTATTTTTGGTGGGCGGTTATTGGATACTCGGCGAACGCCGACCAAAAACGCTGTTCATAGCATCTGTGCCTTTTGCTGTTGGCATCTGGTTTGTACTTGCGAAGTTGTTGGATATCTATCTCGCACCGGGTCGCTTGTTTACACAAGTTTTAGGAGGTTAAGACGATGTGGGAAGGAATCTCAACCGGCTTAGGCACCGCCTTAATGCCGTTCAACTTGATGATGGTCGTCGTTGGCTGTTTTGCTGGCACCTTCATCGGCATGTTGCCAGGTCTTGGCCCTATTTCAGCCGTTGCGTTAATGATCCCGATTACCTACGGCCTTGATCCCGCGTCTGGCATCATCTTGATGGCGGGTGTGTATTACGGCGCGGTCTTTGGAGGCTCTACGTCGTCCATCCTGATCAACGCGCCGGGTTGTGCAAGTACGGTTGTTACCGCGTTTGATGGTTTCCCAATGGCGCAGCAACGCCAAGCAGGTAAAGCCCTTGCGTTGGCTGCATACTCCTCATTCACTGGCGGTACGATTGGTGCAATCATTCTGCTTTTTGCCGCACCGGCGTTGGCTTCGGTATCACTCAGTTTCCAGTCTTCTGATTACTTTGCACTGATGATTTTAGGCCTCACTGCGGTGTCTGCATTCGCAGGTAAAGGGCAAGTGCTCAAAGCCATGGCGATGACCGTCTTCGGCTTGATGATTGCCACGATCGGAACCGACGCCATCACAGGTGCACCGCGTTTTACCTTTAACAATATCGACTTGGTGGATGGCATTAGCTTCTTGCTGCTTGCGATGGCGACATTTGCATTGGCGGAAGTGGTGACCACAGTGATGAAAGGGCAGCACAAAGAAGAAGAGCAAGACATGGACATGGCTGCGTTAGGCAGTATGAAGCTGTCAAAAGAAGAAGTGAAAGAAGTGGCACCCACCGTGGCGCGTTCTTCCATCTTCGGCTTTATCGTTGGCGTGTTACCGGGCGCAGGCGCGACCATTGCGTCATTTCTTGCTTACGGCCTTGAGCGTAACCTTGCGCCAAAACGCTTGAAAGAGAAGTTTGGTAAAGGGGCACTGCGTGGATTGGCAGCGCCAGAATCCGCCAACAACGCAGCATCAACAGGCTCATTTGTGCCTTTGCTTACCTTGGGTATTCCAGGGTCAGGTACAACGGCCATTATGTTGGGTGCATTGATTGCTTACGGTATTCAGCCGGGCCCACGTCTGTTTGTTGATAACCCTGACGTGTTCTGGTCGGTGATCATTTCGATGTACTTTGGCAACTTGGTGCTATTGATCCTGAACTTACCGCTGATCCCTTATATTTCGCGTTTATTGGCCATTCCACGTCCAATTTTGATTCCGTTGATTTTGTTCTTCTCAATCACCGGCGTGTACTTGGTGAGTTTCAATACCTTCGACATCAACATGATGGTGTTAATTACCGTGGTGGCGATATTCCTCAAACTGCTCGATTTCCCGATGGCGCCGATGCTGCTTGGTTTCATTTTGGGCGGCATTATGGAAAACAATCTCAGTCGTGCGTTGATTATTTCCGACGGTAGTTTGAGCTTCCTGTGGGATCGTCCGCTAACACTCACCATCATGTGTATTTCGATTTTTGTCTTGTTCTTGCCGCTGATTCGACGTGCGCTGGACAAAATGGGGATCGGCATAAAAGTACAGCCGAACAAAGCACAACTGGATCGCAATGACGGATAGGAGGAAACATGCACGATGCATTGTCATCCTACAGGGTGTTGGATTTAACCAATGTGTTGGCGGGCCCATTCGCTTGCCATCAATTGGCGTACCTCGGTGCGGAAGTGATCAAAGTGGAGGTCCCCCTTAGCGGGGACCTTGCTCGTCAATTAGGGGCTGATGTTGAGTTAAACCGCGAAAAAATGGGCATCTCCTTTCTGGCGCAAAATTCCGGTAAACGCTCCATCACCGTCAACCTTAAGCACCCAGACGGCAAAGATGTGCTCAAAAAGCTGGTGGAATCTGCGGATGTGCTGGTGGAGAACTTCCGCCCAGGCGTCATGGCGCGTTTAGGGCTGGACTACGAGGTGTTAAAAACCGTCAACCCTAAGCTGATTTACTGCGCGATTTCGGGTTACGGTGCTGACGGCCCAATGAAAAACCTGCCAGCCTATGACCAAATCATCCAAGGTATGTCCGGTGTCATGTCGATAACTGGCGCGCCGGACAATGCACCGTACCGCGTTGGCTATCCCATTGCTGACACCATTGGCGGCATTACTGCAGCGTTTGCGATTTCCTCGGCGCTCGCGGGACGTGCCCACACGGGCAAAGGCTGTTTTATTGATGTGTCCATGCTGGAGTCAACACTTGCAACGATGGGCTGGGCGGTATCTAACTTTCTTGTTGCAGGCCGAGAGCCTCAACCGATGGGCAACGACAATGTCACGGCCAGTCCTTCAGGGGCATTTAACACTGGTGATGGTCTTATCAATATCGCCGCCAATAAGCAGGAGCAGTTTGAAGCCATTTGTGATTTGTTAGGACGTGGCGAGCTAAAAGCGGATCCGCGGTTTAGTGAACGACAAGCAAGGCTCAAACATCGCGCTGTGCTGACTGAGATCCTTGAAGATTCGTTTTCAGAAGACTCTGCCGAGGTGTGGGAGCAAAAGCTTAATGCCATTGGCGTGCCTGCGGGGCGCGCTTCGTCTGTGCCTCAAGCATTGAACCTAGAACAAGTGAAGCAGCGCGACTTTGAAGGCACGTTTGATGATGTGGATGGTGTAGGGCGAGACGTTCACATCGTCAGAACGGGTTTTCTGGTGGATGGAAAGCGCCCGAAAGTGGAATCACCCCCGCCTAAATTGGGCGAACACAGTCACGATATTCTCTCTGAGCTGGGTTTTAGTGATGAAGATATTGAGCGCTTGCTACAAGGAGGTGCCGTATGAGTATTCGACGACCCACACAAGGCCCAGAAAAAGCGGTTGCTGACTGGTGGCGTACCGACATCATCGACATGACACCGGGGGAGATTGGCTACTACGGTTACCCGATAGAAGCACTCATCGGCAACGTCAGCTTCACCCAAATGATTTGGTTGATGACGCAGGGTTCGCTGCCATCGCCAGAAAAAGCCAGGATGCTCGATGCCGCGTTAATGTCAGCGGTCGATCATGGCCCTCAAGCCCCCAGCATTGCGATTGCGCGCATGGCGGCAACTTGCGGCGTTGGACTCAATAATGCCATGGCATCAGCGGTTAACGTATTGGGCGATGTGCATGGTGGCGCGGGCGAGCAGGCAATGGCCTTCTATCAAACGATTGATGACATTGCGCAAAACGACGGTGTAGATGTTGTCGTTGCTACACAAAAAGGGCTGGAGAAACAGCGAGAACTGTTCGGTAAATTCATTCCGGGTTTTGGGCATCGTTTTCATCCTGTTGATCCCCGTGCACCACGTTTAATGGCGGTGGTGGAAGAGGCGAAAACAGCAGGTATGGTAGAAGGGCGTTTTCTTGCGATTGCTCAAGAGGTCGAAGTGCAGCTAGAAAAAGAGAAAGGCAAGAAAATCCCAATGAACATCGACGGGGCAACAGCGGTGACTTACGCAGAGCTCGGTGTCGCCCCTGAGTTAGCAAGAGGCTTGCTTTGTTTGTCCCGTTCGGTGGGAATACTGGCGCACGCATGGGAGCAGACCCAGCAAGGCGGCAGAAATAAAGGGCCAATCCCTCGAGATCTCCTTTGGACGTATGATGGCCCAGCAAAACGATCGGTGCCTGATTCAGACTAGCTGAACGTTGATGCATGTTCAGCATACCGCCTTGACGTCATCTCATCGATGGCGTTTCTATTTGTGATGCGTTGTACTTCCTCAGCACGGTTATACTATTGCATGATAATGAACGGTGTTTTATTGTTGTCATCATTGTGACGTTGATGAGTGTTATCTCTGTCTATATCCAAACAAGATGATGGTGCAGTATTCAGCGATATTGACTAATGTGTAGGGAAATGCATCAGCATTCGGTACACCTCAGGGTTGTTTGGTTGGGTGTCACCCGCGAGAAGGAGCATTAAGATGCAAATGAAACCGATTTTACTGTCTTTGCTATTTTGTTTACCCGTTTTAGGTCTTTCAGGGGCCGCGCACGCAGAGCAAAGTAGCTGGGATAAAGCCAAAGAGTCTGCCGCCGAAGCGTGGGAATCTGCAAAAGAAGCGGGTGATAGCGCGTGGGATGCGACAAAAGAAAAAAGCAATGAGCTGTTAGAAGGTGCGCAAGAAGGCGGCGACAGCTTATGGGAAAGCACTAAAGAAAAGAGTGCAGACATTTGGGATAAGACCAAAGAGAAAAGTGGCGAGCTTGCCGAAGAAGCGAAAAAGAAAGCCGATGAAGTATTAACGCCTGAAGAGACCGAACCTGCGCCTGTGAAGCCTTTGGAATCCGAACCTGAGGGGGTGTTTGATCAGGAAGCGTAGCGGTATCTGGTCGTCCATCTGAGTGGCTGAGAGTGTCTTTCTTACCCCGACTTAGTTAACCGTTTTGCTGATTGTCATTGAGACGCAGTAGTGCCGACATCATTGCTGCGTCTATCCAGGTAAGAACCTTCGTTAAAACCCATCTCTCGGCTATTTGGACACAACAACGGTAAAAATAGCAATTATCACGCTCCAGCTTTTGTCATGCGTACTGTTATTGTTGGCATATTTTTGTGCTGGCGCTTGCCTCTGAAAATACTCTCCTATCAGTTTCCTGTCAGACATACTCGCAACAACGCCATATCCTCACATTAATCATTACTATTAACTATATTATTAAAAACAACAGGTTGTTTTTATTTCGCCTTAATCGTTCGCATTCACCCATTTGATAATCCAATGCTTGGTATTCATCCTTTCGATTGAACAGTGAATGTTGTCAAACATAACCTTTTGGTAGCTCAGCGATAGACTGAGGTAAAGGCTAGGAAAACCATACTCACTGGACTAAAAGCAAAGGAGATTGCTAGTGGTAAGCATTGTGAGAGACCTGAGCTCCAAAAGTAAAACAGAGAAAATAATGTATTACCTCGGCCTACCATTGGCCATGGTTGTACTCATGATTTTCTATTCCATACCAACACCGGACGGCATTACGTTCGAAGGTAAAATGTCACTCGGCATTTTTAGCTTTGCGCTGATCTTTTGGGTATCAGAATCACTGCCCAATTATGCAACTTCAATGATTTCAATTGCCTTGCTATCTATTCTTGGCGGGTGGGCTGAGAAGAATGCGTTAGGGACCATGGGCTAAGGCGTGATTTGGCTAATGATCTCAGCC
Source organism: Enterovibrio sp. (assembly GCA_042096095.1). Classification (GTDB taxonomy): domain Bacteria; phylum Pseudomonadota; class Gammaproteobacteria; order Enterobacterales; family Vibrionaceae; genus Enterovibrio. Next base: position 16,125 of record JBELME010000022.1, on the reverse strand, counting down.
TTCATCATCACATCGGGCATGGAAAAGAGCGGATTGGCTAAGCGTATCGCACTGGCAATCATCACTCGCTTTGGTAAAACATGGAAATCGATGTTGATGTTGCTGATGGCTGCAAACTTTACCATCGCTTTTATTGTGCCATCCACAACGGCGCGTGCCGCCATGTTGCTGCCGATCGTGCTTCTTATCGCCAAAGCATTCAGTGTTGAAAAGGGAAATAAAAACCTTGGGAAGTTGCTGGCCATTCAAGGCCTGCAAGCCAACAATATTTCCACGTCAGCCATTGTGACAGCCACTGCACCTCAGATTCTTGCCATTGGCTTGATGAAAGAGCTAACCGGCTCGTCTGTGTCTTGGGGGGAATGGTTCATTGCATCGGCACCAATTGCTATTCTCACACTCATTGCGTCGTTCTTTATCGGTATTACCTTATTTAAGCCGTCAGGATCAGCGAAATCAGGCGGCGAAGAGATACAAGAAATCAATCGACAATATCAGGAACTGGGTTCTGTATCGTCAAATGAAAAGAAAGCCGCGTCCATCTTCATTCTCACCATCTGTTTATGGGCCACGGATAAATGGCACATGGATCTGTTTGGTTATCAGATTAGCTTAGTGATGGTTGCTGTTATTTCTGCAGCGATATTCTTTATGCCTTATGTCGGCATTCTTACTTGGAAAGAGGCCAAAATACCCTGGAACTTGATGGTGTTTGCCGCCGGCGCTTACGCCGTTGGTGTATCATTGAGCGAAACCGGTGTTGCGTCATGGGCGTTGGGCAGTATCTTTGACCACCTTGGTGTGAAAGAAATGAACTTCACCACTCTCTATGGTGTGGTTATCGCGATATCCAGCTTCAGTCATTTTGTCTTCACCAGTAAAACGGTTCGGACCGTTATCCTCATTCCCACCCTTATCGGTCTTGCAGAAAGTGCAGGGATTCCGCCTCTGATGTTGGCGCTACCCGCCGCATTCACGATTGCAGATACCATCACGCTTCCTCCACACAGTAAAGCAAACTTGGTGTATTACAGCACGGGCTATTTCTCGGTAAATAACCAGTTGTTATATGGCGTTTTAACCTTGATGGCGAAGTGGTGCTTCATGTTTGGCGCGTCGTTCACATGGTTCGCATATCTCGGCATTACACCTTAAGGAGGCTACATGATGTTTAAGCCGTTATTTTCATCACGCGCAGTGCTTACACTGTTATTTCCACTCGCTATCGTGTTGTCGCCAACCCTTGCTGCTAAAGAATTTGGAGATATTCAGCGATACCACGAGAACATCCAACCGTCAGGTTTGGAAGGCATTATTAATATCTCTGTCACTGCGACCACCAATGCCGAGGGTGTTATTTACTTACCTGCTTATGAAAAGGGTGAGTTAGCAAACTACGACGTATTGTCGGGAACATTGATTGGCATGCCTGAGCGCGTCGACATTCATGGCCGTGAGGCTTATCGATACCGTTTTGCGTCAAGTGAAAGTGTGGTGACGTTGCAGCAAACGTTTGAAGTGAAAAAGCTCTACAAAGAAAAGAAAGCGAAGCTCAAGTACAGCCATCCTGCTGGCGTTACGCGTGTTTCTTACACCTTTACCAATACATCACCCTCAACGATTGATGATTTTTCGACCCAGCTTTCTGTGCCAAAAGGCACCGAGCTTTATGGCGTTGTCACACCGGAATGGTCGAAGAAAAAGAAAACATTCACCATCAGTAAACTGGATGATTGGAAAGTGGTAATGGTGAATCGAAGCGTGCTGGCTGCTGGACAGGAAGTTGAAACAAAAGTGCGCTTATACCGTCCAGCACCAAGCATCAAATGGGTGCTGTGGACGTTCGTCATCCTAATTTCCGGCGCGTTGCTGTGGAAACGAAGAGATGTACTTGTCGACGAAAAAGAAGCCGTTGAATCAGCGCCTATTGAGGAGCAAAAATGAGTAAACAAGCCCTATTAATTATTGCTGACGGTATGGGGGATAACCCTATACCTGACCTAAACGGTCTTACCCCGCTCGAGTATGCGTTAACACCAAACTTAACCGCGTTGGCGAAAAAGGGGTTATTTGGGAACGTGCACCCAGTACAACCGGGCGTTCCTGTCGGTACGGATGTAGGCCATTTAGCGATTTTTGGTTACGACCCTTATGATGTTTACACAGGACGCGGACCCATTGAAGCGTATGGCGCAGGGATTGATTTGTTACCCTCCGACATTGCGTTTCGCGGTAACTTTGCAACGGTTGATGATGAATTCACCGTGCTTGACCGTCGAGCTGGGCGCATCAACGCGGGGACACATGAACTTGCCGAGGCACTAGATGGGATTGTGCTTTCTAATGGGACTAAGGTGATTGTTCGTCCGCTGAGTGCCCATCGTGTTGCAGTCGTTTTACGTGGTGAGAATCTCTCTGAACATGTCAGTACGACAGATCCTGGCACAGCGAAAGAAGGTGAGAACGTCCAAAAGAGTATCGCATTGAATGAAGAAAGTGATGCGATACACACTGCCGACGCCATTAATGAACTGACTGAGAAAATGTTTTCTGTCCTGAGTTTGCATCCAATCAATGCCGAACGTTCGTTACAAGGTATGCCGCCTGAAAATATGATTTTGCTCCGTGGCATCGGGCGAGAAATACAGGCACCAAAGATCACAACAACGCTGGGTATTCGAGGTGCGTGTATCGCGGGTGACCGCACTGTGCTCGGAATCGCCAGAATGGCGGGCTTTGACGTTTATCACCGCGACAGTTTTACTGCCGGCCATGATACGGACTTTATCGCTAAAGCAGACCTCGCGATTGAACAATTGAAGAGCGGCTATGATTGGGTCGTGCTGCACATCAAATCTCCTGATTTGGCGGGGCATGATTGCCAGCCAATGATTAAAGTATCTTCTGCGATTAAGCTTGATATGATGCTAGGGCATATACTCAGACACATTGATTTGAATGAGTGTTTTGTTGGCTATACCAGTGATCATTCAACCCCTTGCATGAGACGAGATCATTCTGGTGATCCTGTGCCGACATTTTTTGCTGGCGGGAATGTGAGAAGCCTGCCGATTGAAAACTTCGGTGAAAAGTACATGACACATGGCAGTTTGAATAACCTCACGGCGCTGGATTTTTTCCGCATACAAATGGATCACTTAGGGGTCGTTGCTAAGCTCGGTGCTTAGGTCATAAAGCACTGTCTAAGCAAGGTTATCTCTTATACTCAAAGCAGAAGTGACATCATGATTGATGTGTCACTTCTGCTTTTTTACAAGGATTGAAATGAGAATAGAGAACTTTGAGGCTTTCGTGAAAATCGCCCATCTGCGCAGTTTTACACAAGCCGCTGAAGAGTGCTTTTGTACGCAGGCGACGATCTCTCAACGCATTAAAAACTTAGAGAACTATTATAAAACGCAGTTGCTCGATCGTGTTGGGATAGATGTGAAACTGACGATGGCTGGACAGCGGGTGTTACCTCACTGTGAGGCCGTGATAAAAGCGATTCGTGATTCAAAGAACGAGTTAGTCACGTTAAACAAACTCTCCACAGGGGATCTAAAAGTGTGCAGTTCTAATACGCCTGGCACTTATATCCTTCCCCAAGCCTTGTCTGATTTTCATCTCATGTATCCTAGCGTGAATCTAGAATCTCAAATCAAATATGCCAAAGACGTCATCAGCGAAGTGTCTTATGGGCGTGATTGTGAGTTGGGTTTTGTGTCACAACCAGCAGAAACGGGGCTGGATGATAAAAAACTGCACTTTGAACCCTTGCTACGCGATAGGCTAACGGTCGTTGTTTCACCGCAACATCCGATGGTGTTGACCAAGTGGGAAGGGAAAACATCCATACCATTAAGTGAGTTGCATGGGCTGTCGCTACTGACATCAAACCGCAAGAGTACGACCGTCAAAAACGTCGAGAGAACAAGTGGCACGAAAGTAAACTTTAAACAGGTCGTTGCTCTTGGCAGTATGGAGGCGGTAAAGAAAGCCGTTGAGTTAAATACGGGGGTGGCCATTGCCTCTCATTTTTTGATTCAAGACGAGGTGAAGAAAGGAAGCTTGTTGTCGTTCTCAATTGACGATGTTTCCATCAACCGTTACATCATGCTTGTACATAGAAAGAATGTCAGTTTATCCCCCGTTGCCGGTGCATTTATAAAAAAACTGAAAGAGGATTTGATCGCGAATTACCCCGAATTGTATTGTGGTTTTAGTGGCCAAACGGGATCAAACAATGATAACTGATGCCATGATCGCACGGGTATTCGGTTCATACAGCTCCCTTTGCCTGCGCGTTTATGAAGCACGTGATGGTGACGGCATCTTCAGGTTGTTGGTATAGCATTTTTTGCAAGGGGAAACATACATGCGAATTGCACTGATATCAGACATTCATAGCAATATTTACGCACTCGATGCGGTGCTTGATGACATTCGCCACCAAGGTGTCGATCTCGTCGTCAACCTGGGTGACATCCTCTACGGGCCCATTGCACCGCGCGCCACCTATGACCGTTTGATGGAAGAAGATTTCCTCACCATTCGTGGTAACCAAGACCGACAAATCTACGAAGCAACGCAGAATGACATTGATGCCAATCCCACCATGGCATTTATTATCGAGGATCTGGGTGACGCGCCGTCGACCTGGATGCGAGGCTTACCTGCTACTTATGCGCTTAACGATGATGTGTTCTTTTGTCATGGCACGCCCGAAGATGATTTGATTTATCTGCTTGAAGATCTAAAAGAGGGAGCGCCTATTCTGCGTGACGAATCTGACATTCTTCGTCTGTTAGCAGGCAATAGCCATTCACTCATTTGTTGTGGTCACACGCATTTACCTCGGCTGGTGAAAACCTCAACGCGGCAAGACATTGTTAACCCGGGTAGTGTAGGGCTGCCAGCTTACGCAGATGATGAGCCCGTATTTCATAAGATGCAAACGTTTAGCCATCATGCCTCATACGCCATATTGGATGGAGAAGGGGCGGATTGGCATGTCGCCCATAAACGCATCGATTACGACGTTCATCGCGCAGTGAAAGCGGCGAAAGAAAGGCATCGTTTGGATTGGGTGTCATTTTTGTCAACAGGTCGCGCATAAACATGTTGATTTAAGCGCGGTGAGCAGAGGGATCGCATGGCAACAAAATATCAGTTCTTCACCATTCCGAATTCGGACAGGAAAAAATTCACCTTCCTTGATATGGCATCGGAAACCTTCCTGATTGAGAAAGCGGGATTGTTAGAGCAAGGGTTTGAAATTGAAGATGATGTCATTCTCGCTGAATCAGCAGATGAAGCGGTTGAAAAATACAAATCGAACTTCACCTATGTCATGGAAGATTATAACGCCTCAACAAACGTGTTCTATACCCTCTACATGATGTTCAAGTCATTGTTTACGTCCAAGAAAAATGGGTAACGAAACAATGTAAAAAAAGCGCCGAGTGAGGCGCTTTTTTTGTGGGCGTGATACAGGCTCAATGCTCTGCTATCTGCTGCTAGAGCTCGTTTTTAGGCAAGGGAGGAATGTCCGAAGATGCCATGTGTAAATGCACATCTTGTTGAGGGAAAGGAATCGATATGCCTTCTTTATCAAAGCGGATTTTTACTTCCCTCGTCACATCCCAGTACACATCCCAATAGTCGTCGGTTTTGACCCAAGGGCGCACGATGAAATCAAGGGAAGAACTGTTCAACACATGCAGTTTGATCATCGGCTCTGGCGCACGAAGCACCGATGGGTGATTCATCACGATGTCCGTGAGCACCGTTTCCACCTTCTCTACGTCATCGCTATAGCTGCACCCAAACACCATATCAACACGTCTTACGCGCTCATGCGTGACGTTCTTGATCACGTCGCCCCATATCTTGCTATTTGGCACAATGATGATTTGGTTATCGAAGGTTTTGATCGTGGTATTGACCAAACTCATGTGGCTAACTTTGCCTTCAACACCGCCCGCAGACACGAAGTCTCCCACATCGAAAGGGCGGTAAATCAGCAGCATCATGCCCGCAGCAAAGTTTGACAATGTATCTTGTAGGGCGAAACCAATAATGACACCCGCGATACCAAAACCGGTCAGGATCGGCGTGAGGTTCAAGCCAATCTGAGACAGCGCAATCAGGATACCGATGAACCATACTGCTTTGCCGGACATCGAAATAAAGAACTCTTGCATCAACATAGACAGCTTGAAGTTCTTCGTAGCGACGGCATGTTTCACCACGCGGCGGGTGATGTTGGCAATTTGTCGCGCGACCAGCAAGATAACCAAGAACACAAACAGTTGGAAGATATGTTGCGGTGCGTTTTCAATGAACCAGTTGCCGAACTTGCTCGACCAGGTTTTGACAATGGCAAAGATAACATCAGTGCTCAGTAAATCCTGTGTGACGCTGCCGGTGACTTCAAAGTACAAGCGTTTGTATTCAGCGCTTGGAATGCCTTCCTCATCCGCCATCTCGATCATGGTGCGCAGGCTCGTGGTCGTGATGTCCATTCTGCGTTCGTTAATGAGCTTTCTCAGCTGAATCGCCGCCTTTTCTGATTCAGGGGCGACACTGAGTTGCGCGTTATCTGCGCTGAGTTGCTGCTTTAAATACTCAATGTTGGCGGCCAGTTGTTCACTGCGTCTGATGATGTCTTTATCGAAGTTTTTTTGAACGGCAGGGTCTAAGGCATTGAGTTTTTTCAGCCAGTCAATGTTTCGTGATTGCTCCTCATACAAACTGTCGAGGTACTTTCTTGCCTCACTGTAATCACTGAGCAATGCAAACTTGTCTTCGTTGCTGGCCTTACTGATTTCTTCTGACAGTTTGGTTGAACGCTCTGTCAGGTACGCAATCCCACCTTTGCTGTATTTCTGTTGCTGGTTGACCTGCGTGATGAGGAACTTGGCGTCAGTATTTTTCCCCTTTACTGCTTGAGCGATCAGCGATCGCAACTCTTCATTTTTCTGAAACATTTGCAGCTGCATGGCTAGCTTATCTTCACCGACTGCTTTCTCCTGGAGGATAACGAGTTCAGCTAAATCACGATTGAACGCTTTGATGCGTTGCTCAAGTGACTCAGAAGGTGCTGCAGAGGTGGCGGTGGGCGTTGCTGCTGGTGTTTCCGAGCTGGCAAGCGTGGCGTTGGAAAACAGGGCGAAGCATAAGAGAAACAGTGATAGGGCACCATTGAAATGCTTTCTGACAATCATGGAGAGGCCTCATTAATATAGGACGGAAGCAGGTTGAGAACAGTATGGCATTTAGTACAGAGACGAGCACTGGAAGTTCTTCTCACTCCTCGTTTTTTTCTGAAATTGCCTATCAAAGTTGAGAGAGGTGACCGTTTATGACACACCGTTTCCCAATGTGTGCCAAATACGATCAATGGAATAAGTAAGCATCAAATATTCCCCCATTGATTTTACGTATCTTTACACGCTGCTCATTGTTTAAGCGATGGACTGACGGTAAATTAGCCTTACTTAATATAATGATAATGGAGTGAGTGAAAATGAGTAATGTATCGTCTTTATCTAAACCGACGATCTTTTTTCATTGGTTAGTTGCAATCAGTTTTGTTGGCGTGCTTGCGTTTGGTCTGTATGTGGAAGATTTACCGCGCGGGCCTGAAAAAGGTGAGCTTATCGGCCTACATAAATCCTTTGGCGTATTAGTGCTCGTTTTGGCTGTCTCTCGTTTGTTGTGGCGCTTTAAGGAAGGGTCGATTTCATCTATACCAGGCTCACCAAGGTGGCAGGAAAAAATCGCTGTGGGTGTTCATCATCTTCTTTTGTTCGCGACCTTATTGATGCCCATTTCCGGTATCGCCATGTCGCTTGGCGGTGGCCATGATATCGGTGTATTTGGCGTTACGCTGATTACCGCTGGCGAGAAAAACGAGTTGCTTGGTCAGATAGGCCATACAACACATGAGGTACTTGCAAATATCGTATTGGTGACACTCGCACTGCATGTGCTTGGGGCGCTTAAACACCACATTGTCGATAAAGATGCCACGCTAAAACGTATGTTAGGGAAATTCTAACGCTGCGTGAGCCTCAGTGAGAAAGCCACCTTCAAAGGTGGTTTTTTTCGTTTTCCTCTTTGAATTCTCGCACTTTTATTCCATCCCCCTAAATCGAGAGCTTCCTTCACTTTTCTGCCTTAACAACCTGATATTGTTAATAGATATGCACAGTTCGTGGTCGTGCTTCTTCATTGTTAACAAGGGCAGGGATCATGAGACGGATCATATTCAATCAAAAAGGCGGCGTAGGTAAATCAAGCATTACAGTAAATCTTGCCGCGCTCAGTGCCGCGAGCGGCAAAAAGACACTGCTGATAGACCTCGATATACAAGGCAACAGCAGTCATTACTTGGGCGTTGATATCAATGCGAAGACGGAAAGAAGCATTGCGGATTTATTGGATCAAACTGTCTCATGGTTTTCAATGTCCACGCCGATCAAAGATTTCCCCCAAGCCACGGCCTATGAGAACTTGGACATCATTCCTTCCAGCCCTCGATTGGCGGCGTTAGAACCTGAACTTGAGCGCCGTTACAAAATCTACAAACTTCGAGATGCGCTTGACGAGCTAGAAAGCGAATACGATCGCATCTACATCGATACGCCACCGAACCTTAATTTCTACAGTAAAGCGGGGCTTATCGCTGCCCACAAATTGCTGATTCCTTTCGATTGCGACAGTTTCTCTCACCAAGCCTTGTTAACATTAATGGACAAGCTTGCGGAACTGCGTGAAGACCACAACAGAAAACTGATGTTGGAAGGGGTGGTGGTGAACATGTTTAACGCACAAGCGAAGTTCCCTGCTCAAATTATCGACAACGTGCGTGAACTTGGCTTGCCGCTGCTAGAACCGTTTATTCCTCAGTCTGTGAAGATGAGGGAATCGCACTATCAGCAAAAACCGCTCGTACATCTTGCACCGAAGCATAAACTCTCTCAGAGCTTCGCCGCGTTATATGAAAACCTAGAAATGCCGATTGAAAACAAAAAAGCGTGTTAGTGACCTGATCTGTGCACTGTTGACAATGTTACGTATTGGCGTAACAATCTAAAGAGTTACATTTACGTGTAACTCTTTATTTTTTGGTGCTTCTGATACAGCGGTGGAGACAGGATGCGTTTTGCAGGTGTGATAACAGGGGATATCGTGGATTCCACCAAAATGGATGAAGCAACACGTCGACAGTGTTTAACCACGATAGAAGCGTGTTTTTCTGCTTTCGGTAGCCACGCGAGTGGCGACATTTACCGGGGGGATGCGTTCCAGATCTACACGTTAGCCCCCGAGCAGCTTCTGTATATGGCAATCAAATTACGATTGAGCTTGCTGCGTCTCGAACCTTCCGCAGATGTCAGGTTATCGCTGTCTGTTGCAAAAGCCACAGCGCGAGAACTGCCTGTGCGTATGTCGAACAACAGTGAAGCATTTCTGATGTCAGGTCGGCATCTTGATGCAATGAAAAGCGCGCGTTTAACGTTTAGCGCCGACGATGACGCTTTTGCTGATGATGGCAAAATCGTGTGTTCACTGCTTGATGATGTGATGAGCGGGCTAACCACAAAGATGGCTGTGGCACTCGATGTTTGGATTGAAAATACCACGCTTTCTCATGCGGAACTCGCTAAAAAGTTAGGGCTTTCCCGTAGCGCGTTTACTCGCGTCATCAACCGCGCAAGCTACACAAAAGTAGAAGATGTGCTCTATTGGTATCAACGCCGATATAACCGCTATCTTGCTGGATAGCATTACGGCCACTTAGTAAAGTTGATTCGCGATGCTTATCAATTCGTGTGGTAAATCAAAGAGAAGGAGAGGACAGAAGGAATGATACTCACCGTATTTCTGACCATGGTGGCGATTCACTTATTTGTTGAGTTCTACGTTATTCCTGAAGATGGCGCGGGACCGCGTTTCTTACGCACACCGAACGGCGAGGAAAACCAAAAGAAAACGATAAATCGCAGACTGAGCATGTCAGTACTTTTCCAAAGCATATTGATGCTCATCGCGCTTCTCTTTTTCACACAAACATTGCTGTATGCATTCGGTGCTGCGCTGTTCATCGGATTGTTCGCTTTCATGATTGATGTTTGGGGTGTCGAACGCGTCGTAACGCTTCGCTCCCTTGTCATCAAACAAAGTGCGCACCTTGCTTTGTTACTCTTCGTCGCGACGGCCATCGTGTCCTCGGATGCGAGAAGTGAAGCGATTACTGCACTTCAACAGCAAAGCTGGTGGACATTGTTTTGTGGCGTTTTGGCGTACTTGCTTGCGATGAAACCTTCTTCCGTCGCGATTTCGCTGCTGCTTCGAAATTGGACACAAGAACTGAACGATGCGTCTGACAACGACAAGAACCGCCCGCTGAAAGATGCAGGCACCTACATCGGGTATTTTGAACGTGCGTTGATTGTGACCTTTGTGCTTTGGGGGCAGTTGCCAGGCGTGGCTTTGGTGCTGGCAGCCAAATCTGTATTCCGCTTTGGTGATTTGAAAGATCACGGTAGTCGAATGTTCACCGAATACGTGATGCTTGGTACGTTTGCAAGCACACTGTTTGCGATAGCGAGCGGAATGCTAGGGCTTTATCTCATGCGATTTTAGCGGTGAGCGTTTAAATAAAAACAGCTGAAAACCCAAAAACAAAAAAGGCACCGAAGTGCCTTTTTATCATCTTTATCATTGCCGTTAAGCAGCAGCCTTCTCTATCTGGCGTTGCTTCCAAACAGACGCGCCAATACCGACAGCCAACGACATCACAATCACCCCTAAAGAAACCGGCGTTGCAATCGCAAACGGCGTTTCGATAAGCAGCATTTTCACACCGATGAAGCACAGCATGAACGCAAGCGTGTGGTGCAAGTACGCAAACTTGTTCAGCATGCCACCCAATACGAAATACAGTGAACGTAAGCCAAGTAGGGCGAACACATTCGCAGCCAATACAAGGTAAGGTTCTTGTGTTACCGCAAAGATAGCTGGGATGGAATCCAGCGCGAACATCACGTCAGTCATTGCGATAACCAGCACAACCACCAGCATTGGCGTTGCAAGGATGCCCACAGCATCGCGGATCAGCAGTTTGTTGCCGTGATAATCCGGACTTACGCGCAAGAATTTCTTCACCATGCGGACAGGAAAGCTATCCGAAAACGATTCGTCTTCTTCGCCATGCTGACGCCACATTTGAACACCCGTCCAGATCAAGAAGAAGCCGAACAGGTAAAGCACCACGTGGAATTTCGCGATCAACGGTGCACCCAACGAAATCATGATGCCACGCAGTATCAAGGCACCCACAATACCGAGCATCAGAATGCGTGGTACGTTTTTCTCTGGCACTTTGAATTGGCTAAAAATCAATGAGAATACGAAGAGATTATCAACGCTCAGTGACTTTTCAAGCAGATAACCCGTGATGAAAGCAGTTGCCGCTTCGCTGTTTGACAACAAACTTGTTGGCGACATGTCAGGCCAAAAGAAAAATATCGCACCAGCAAAGAGAAACGCGAGAGCAAACCAGAATACGCTCCAAATGGCAGCAGAACGGAAGCTAATACTGCCACTCGTTAGCAGCAAGTCGATGCCTAGCATCAAAAGCGTAAGAATTAACAGGCCTTCATAACCTGAGAAGAGTTCACTTAAGAACATGATACCTCCGCGAGCGGAAGGTACAGGAAAGCAGGGTAGCCTGACCAACCGCAAAGCTAAAAAAAGAAAAGCAATACGTGGTGTTGGTCTTGTCAGAACCCAATACGATGAGTTCTCGCGTGCCGGAAGCATAAGCGACGGGATGACGACAGCGCGACGAAATGACTACTCGCCAAAACGCCGCCATAGTAGTGCTTTTCCACCTAATAGAAAACAAAAATATTGTGAATTCGTGCCAAATTTGACGCTGAATAAAAACAAGCGTTTTGCTGTTCTTTGCGTTGTAAGCCGTCGAGAAAGTAAATGACGTTAAAGCTGCAGAATCGGAAAGGAAGAGAAAAGAAAATGCCCTGTCGGCAGGGCATTGCGGCTGTTTCTTTCAGTGTTGAATCTGGAACTTCGCAATCGCAGCGCTAAGTTGCTGATTAGACGCAGAGAGTTGCTGAACATTGCTTAGTGTCGCTTCACCGCTCACATTCAGCTGTTCAACCATTTCACTGATAGAATGGATGCTTTTGCTGATATCTCGTGATGCTTGGTTTTGCTTGTTAGTAATGTCGGTAATGTTACTGTTCAGTTGATTAATTTCCTCTACGGATTCAGACATCACATCCAGGTTTGTATCCACCAAATTGGTTTGTTCAACCGACTGTAGACAACTGCGTTTGGTGTTTTCAATCGACTTAACCGCATTGTCCGTCCCTACATTTAAGTTTTGGAGCATGTCATTGATTTCAGAGGTGCTCTGTTGCGTACGACTTGCCAAGGCGCGAACTTCATCCGCCACCACGGCGAAACCACGACCTTGTTCACCAGCTCGTGCCGCTTCAATGGCAGCATTCAATGCAAGCAGGTTGGTTTGCTCTGCAATGTCGCCAATAACCGTTAATACCGAGGCGATTTTTTCAGAGTTCTCGCTCATGTTGTGAATGTCCGATTCCATGACCGTGATTTCTTGGAGTAGGGAATTGACGCTCGTGACAGACTCTTTGACTTTCTGCTTTGACTCAACCGTTTGTGTGTTGGTTTTCTGCGTACAACTCAAGGCTTCTGACGCGCTTTCGGCAACCGTTTCCACTGTCGAATTCATGTTATTGATCTTCGACACAACATCTTGAGTGACTTCGCTGTGATGGTGAAGAATACGGTGATTTTCATCCGTCTTATTCTTCACTTCTTCCACTTCGTGAGAAATTTTCGTCGTTGCTTTTGAAATACCACTCACGATATCTTGTAAGTTCTGTGCAACTTCATTCATTCCATTCGCAATTAAGCTGATTTCATCGCGAGATGTCACGTTAACGCGCGCCGTTAGATCACCACGTGCAAGGCGTTTCATCGCGGGGATAATATCGGAAAGCGGTCTAAGCAGCTTGTTCACCAGCCAGATAGCGATGCCTGTAATCAGAATTACCTGAACAATGGCAAAGGTGAGGGAATCTACTCTGCTAGATATCACGCTAGCAAAAGCGACGTCTTTATTAATAGCAATAGCAAGGAACCAAGGCGTGCCTTCAACGGCATGAAGGTTAAACAAGTAAGGCACATTCGCGATATTCATTTCACTGACATCCGTGTTCGTTGCCAATGAATTGAGCGCATCTGGCGTGAGTTGAGGTGTCAGTTCTGTGGCAGGTTGTAAGCTGACAGAAGGGTTAATACTCGCAAGAATTGTGGCGTTGTTGTCCAGGAGTATCGCTTGCGTATTGTCGGTGCTGATACTGTTGATGTAGCTGATCAGCTGGCCAATTTTAATGTCGCCTGCAATGACCGCCGTTTCCCCATTACCGCGCGTGTATTTACGCGCAATCGTCACAACCGCTTCGCCAGTGGAAGAGTCTTTATAAGGCTTGGTGATGATAGGGCCGTTAGCCGCTGAAGCGGAAATGTACCAAGGCCTTTGTCTTGGGTCGTATCCTGCTTTTGATGGCTTCGCATTATAACGAATCATCTCACCCGCGCTTGTTCCGACGTACACAGATTGAAAACTGCCAGCGATACGGGCTTGATCAAGATAGGAATAGATCGGCGTGTTCTGCGCATTCACATCGCTGCTCATGGCGCTTTCAATGACTTCGATGCGAGGCTCAATCCAATTTTGGATGCCCTTAGCACTGGCAATGCCTACAGAGTCAATGAATTGTGCAACAGATTGCTCCGTGTATCCGACCAGTTGTTGGTCTTGTCGTTGAAACTGAACAGCGGCAACAACAATGATGATAGAAGCGATGGCGAGTGATATTTTATGTTTTATTGAGCGAGGTAGAATCATCATGACGTCTCTACATTGAGAATTTAATATTTAATTTAAGACACTCGATTAGCATAGAACATGACACTCAATTGATCCTTTCAAGTTCATGAGAGACATTAATAAAATGCTCAATAAGCACCGAAAAGTTGACGGTGATACGTCTAAATACGTGTTTTATCGATAAGACGGGAGGGTGAGAAAAAGCCTCAAAGACTATGGGGTGGTGTCGTGCCTCATTGCCATCGATCCAACCAGTTGACTCACTTTCTTTTATGGGAAAGGGCAGACATCGAATCATTCAAAATGAAGAAACCTTAGAAACCGAGCACGACCCTTATTCAGAAACCGTCGCGTTCATGCTGAAAGCAGCGGGGCAGTCAGTGGGAACATTGAGGAAGGGGCAAAGAACACTATCAGAAATTTGCTTTCTTAACGTTTCTGTCTAAATGCACTAGTGGCAGTGGACTGACCCAGTACTGTTGTCCATGTGACAGCATTGACCTGGAGGGGAACTCTTTCTACATCCTCCACCATGACCATGACCATGACTGTTGAAGTGAAAAGCAGTGTTATTAGGAAAGTCGCGATGATTTTCATGTTCATATGTCTCCTATGGAATCAACCCAACAATAGAGGAATAGCAGGGGGGCATGTGTATCTAACCAAAGAATGTCTATTTTCTTTCGTTTTAACTTTGAAGGTTCCTATTTTTTAAGGGCTTGGAAGGGAGGGAGAAGCACCTACACAAGGTGCGATGGATTGGATATGGACAATTTTGAGCTAACACTGTGGTTAACTCAAAAGTGGACATAAATGAGTTACAGCTTTCACTCAAATAGCAGCTAACGTATTAGCTGAGGTATTGCAAAGCTTCGAATGTCGTGACCAAAATCATTAATCCACAACAGAGATCCAAATGGTAGGCGTGATTTACCTGACGCTTTAAGAATGTGAGGAAATGGCTAGTGTTTTATTGCAAACCGTTCGTAGATTCTCTAGAAAACTGGGTTACAGTGTGGATCGGAGATTTAAATGAAGAAGAGATGGCTGAGTATCTAGATGAGCTTGGAGGAGTTAGTGATAATGAGCCAATTTCCAAATTTTCGAAAGATCTAGGTCGTTGGTATGACCATGATTTTATTTGGTATGAGTGCTCTGATGATAAACTGACAGTACAAGAACAGTGTATTAACGTTGGCATAGAGTCGAATAGTCTGCAACAAGAGATAATCAACTCGAGTCCCGCAGATAAAATCAAGTCAATTCTTATCTTGTGGAACAGTAAAGTTGTATGCGATTTAGATAAGAGAGTCTTCGCAGGCGGACAGTTAATATGCTTAGGTTCATGGAGTGAAGAGTCACCGTTGACGGATTGAATAGCCACCGACTTGATAGAAAAACTACCAGGGACAAACACTTAAAGAAAGCAACCAAAGACCCGTGTCCCCTCAACGTAGTGAACACGATACTCAGTCGCAAGTGTTCGAAAATCTGACCTTAGTTCTTAGTCTGGGTGGCGCTCGTTGCGATTTACCCAGATTTCAAGCAACAAGAACATCAGGCTTAGGCCTGATTGACAGAAAATGGCAAAAAAGAGAGATCAACTGTCAGGCAGGCGCTGGCCCGATGCCCTTTGACGCTGTTTGTAACCACAGAGCTGGTTCAATGCCAATAGGAACTAAAAACTAAAACTTCCAGTTTGTTCTGTTTAAACAGTTTAAGCGTTTTCACCTTATGAGCTTCGCTTGCCAACAACCTTGAATAAAACAAATGCCGCAACTGCAATGAGCTGACAACAAAAGAAAATAGCAATCCATTGACCATCTGTCATAGCGACATTCTCCGCGTTACTTTTAGCTACGTGTAAGATTATGGCTTAGAAAACAATGCTCAGGTAGAAGGCGCAGGGGAAATGGCCCACTGCGCATAAGAAAGTGGTAAGCAATCTTTTTCTGTAATCTGTACAGTAAGTGATTCTTTCTTCAAAGCCTATCAACAGATTCAAACCATTCTAAAATTCGCTCAGGTGTCATGCTGTAAGGCGATAATGCTTTGCATCGCTGTAAAATAGCGATGACTCTGTTACTGATATCTTCAGCATCTTCTTCCGGGTTTGCCAAAGGCATATATGGACTGTCTTCCAACCTTGCCCTGACCATATCAAGCAC
>JBELME010000021.1:0-30287 GCA_042096095.1 Enterovibrio sp. | reverse complement strand
CTGCATTTTTTAAACTGGTGGTCACGCGGGGAATAAAAAAAGACCAGCGAGAGGCTGATCTTTTCGGGGTTTTTACTGTGAAATTAACCTGTTGATGTAAGCAAATTAATGCGGGTCTTTCATAAGGCTCAACAGATATTCACACGTATCGCTGCACGAGTTTGCCGCCATGAGCACTTGTTTTTCGCTGGCTGGAATAGGTAACAATTCTAACCAACGTTGGCACAACCAAGTGAGGTTTTCAAAGTGCGGACGTTTATGCAGCGAACTCAGTTCAGGGTAACGATCGAACATGATTTGTAAGCGCTCTGCCAGTGGCGCAGCATCATTGCTCACTTCACGTTCTGGCCAAGTTGGTAGCGTCTGGCAGACGGCAACAACTACGCCTTCTTCATTTTCTTTAATACTGTCGATCACAAAACTTTCGTGTCCACCCACGGTAATGGTTAACACGCCATCTTCGCCAGAGGTATTAAAGTCTTCAACAGTGACACGCGTACCGATTCCTGCACCAATCGGGCTCGTTTCATCCATGCATACGCCAATATCCAATCCATGCTGCATTGCATATTTCACGGTATTGAGTTGCTCTCCCGGCACCACACGCAGTGGAAGACGGCCAGAAGGGAGGATATGACGATTATTGAAAAGTATAGGTAGAGTAATGGTCATAGTGAGCTCCCAGTCAATTTTTGTCTGAGCGTGTGAATGCCTTGGCAATGGTCTTTGTGGTTGCCTCTACACGCTTCCTTCGTTATTCATTTTTCATTCGGAACTGCTTGTGTACCCATTACTGCAAATTCAATGCCTATTTTTTTGAACGCAAAAACGCTGGTTTAACAGACGGGATTTGCATATTGCATTTTGAAATTGCGATACCTTTGTCATTTGACACGCAAAGGCTAACTAACTTGTCTATCAATAATAGAGGGTTAAACCCGTGCGTGTATGAGTACAATCCGTTTTATTTTTTTGGTATGTCCTTACACGACAAAAAGAAACTGTCGCAATTCGATTGTGCTTTAAGGTTAATGGTCAGATCTGTATGTGTTTTGAGACGGTAACAAAATAGTTATTGTTCGATAATATAAAAAGAAAAGCGTCACCAATTCTTGTTTGCTCACCCTAAGGTTTGCTAAATTGACGGAGATTGCTGACGCCATTTTGTAATTATTTACTATTCTCAGCGGTCGTAACTCCGAAGCCTCTGTCCCTAAGTTCAACCGAATATGGGTCTTTGGCCGTGACATAAGGTCACCAGGGCGGTCATAGAAATGTGCCCGTCTCCCGATATTGGAAAGGTGTTTCGTGACAGTACAATTTGAAGACTCCTACAGTCGTAAGTTTTATTACTTACGCTTGTCTATTACTGATGTTTGTAACTTCAGGTGCACCTATTGTTTGCCTGATGGTTATAAACCTGCGCAAAAAAATTCCGGCTTCCTGTCGATTGACGAACTGAAACGTGTTGTTTCGGCGTTCGCGCATTGTGGCACGTCAAAGGTTCGTATTACTGGCGGTGAGCCATCACTTCGCAAAGACTTCACTGACATTCTTTCGATGATTTCTTCTCAAGAAGGCATTGAAAAGGTCGCGATGACGACCAACGGATATCGACTTGCAAAAAATGCACAAGCTTGGCGCGATGCGGGGCTGACCAATATCAACGTCAGCGTCGATAGTCTGGATGCGCGCATGTTCCATCAAATCACGGGTGAGAATAAATTCCGTGAGGTGATGGCGGGTATTGATGCCGCATTTGATGCAGGTTTTGAACAAGTCAAAGTGAACGCGGTACTGCTGAAAGACCTGAACAGTGCGGAGCTTCCAGCCTTCCTTCATTGGATCAAAGACAAGCCTATTCAGCTGCGTTTTATCGAATTGATGCAAACGGGCGAGATGAATTCGCTTTTTGAAAAACACCATCAATCGGGCGTGTCTATCCGCAATCACCTCATCGCGAATGGTTGGCTAATGAAAGTCCGTGAGCGCAGTGATGGACCTGCGGAAGTATTTTGCCACCCAGATTATATAGGCGAGATCGGCCTGATCATGCCGTACAAAAAAGATTTCTGTGATTCTTGTAACCGTCTCCGCGTATCAGCGCTTGGCAAACTGCACATGTGTTTGTTTGGTGATTACGGCGTGCAACTGCGTGATTTGTTGCAAGAAGATAAGCAAGAAGCGGAATTGATCGCACGTATACAAGGTCAACTTGCTGATAAGAAACAAAGCCACTTTCTAGACCAGGGGCATACCGGCATGACGCCGCACCTGGCATCCATCGGCGGTTAATACCGTTAATAGACATTACTCGTTGAGGTTCACATTTTATGGGTCACGCTGTCACTGAATTTTCGCCAGCTAAAATTGCCGTATTAACCGTTTCAGATACGCGCACAGAAGAGAACGACACCTCAGGTCAGTTCTTGGTGGATGCACTAAAAGAAGCCGGGCACACACTGGCAGACAAGAAAATTGTCATCGACGATATTTATCTAATCCGTGCGATCGTGTCGCAGTGGATTGCTGATCAAAACGTTCAAGCTGTTTTGATCACGGGTGGTACTGGCTTTACGTCCCGCGACAGCACACCAGAAGCGATCAAACCACTTTTTGACAAAGAAGTTGAAGGCTTTGGTGAATTGTTCCGTGCCATCTCATTTCAAGAAATTGGCACTTCTACTATTCAATCTCGCGCGATTGCGGGTTTTGCTAACCACACGGTTATCTTTGGTATGCCAGGGTCCACCGGCGCATGCCGTACGGGTTGGAACGGTATCATCAAACAACAGCTTGATGCGAGCCATCGCCCATGCAACTTTATGCCACACCTAGGTCAGTAAGCCATGAGTCAGTTCACGCACATTAATGCCTCTGGTGAAGCTAACATGGTGGATGTTTCTGCTAAAACAGAAACCGTCAGAGAAGCACGCGCTGAAGCCTATATCGATATGGCACCAGAAACTTTAGAGCTGATTGTTTCGGGTTCACACCACAAAGGTGACGTGTTCGCGACAGCGCGCATTGCGGGTATTCAAGCGGCAAAACGTACGTGGGATTTGATCCCGCTTTGTCATCCGCTAATGCTAACCAAAGTGGAAGTGCAGCTTGAGGCCTTGCCTGAAACCTCTCAGGTGCGTATTGAATCAGTGTGTAAGTTAAGCGGCAAAACCGGTGTTGAAATGGAAGCGCTGACGGCTGCATCTGTCGCTGCATTGACCATTTATGACATGTGTAAAGCGGTGCAAAAGGACATGGTGATTGGCCAAGTACGTCTGCTTGAGAAAACAGGCGGTAAATCGGGACACTTTAAGGCAGAACAATGATTCGAGTGCTTTTCTTTGCGCAAGTTAAAGAGCTGGTCGGCACAGGCTCGCTGGAGCTTGAGGGAACGTTTTCTACCGCAGAAGAGATTCGTTCACATCTTGCGACCCAAGGCGACAAATGGTCACTCGCGCTAGAGTCGGGCAAATTGCTGGTGGCGATTAACCAGACGATTTCACCGCTAACCAGCGCGGTTGCTGATGGTGACGAAGTGGCATTCTTCCCGCCAGTTACCGGAGGCTAATCATGATTTCGGTACAGCACGACGATTTCTCTGTTGCAGAGGAATACCAATGGCTCAACGACAATGCCAGCGATGGTGCTGTTGTGACCTTCGTTGGTAAGGTGCGAGACATGAACTTAGGTGACAATGTGACAGGGTTGACCCTCGAGCATTACCCGGGCAT
Source organism: Enterovibrio sp. (assembly GCA_042096095.1). Lineage (GTDB taxonomy): Bacteria > Pseudomonadota > Gammaproteobacteria > Enterobacterales > Vibrionaceae > Enterovibrio. Next base: position 26,553 of record JBELME010000021.1, on the reverse strand, counting down.
GACTGAAAAGTCACTTGAAGAAATCTGTAACGATGCCAAAGCGCGCTGGCCTTTGGGCAAAGTGCGCGTTATTCACCGTGTTGGCGCATTGAATCTGGGTGATCAGATCGTATTTGTTGGCGTGAGCAGTGCTCACCGCAAAGCTGCGTTTGATGCGTGTGAGTTCATCATGGATTTTCTAAAAACCCGAGCGCCGTTCTGGAAGAAAGAAAAATTGGTTGATGACGAGCGTTGGATTGACGCGCGCGACAGCGACGATGAAGCGGCAAACCGTTGGTGATCCAGCGAGGCTGAATTAACGCGTGACGTGAATAAACAATAAAAAGGGATGCATTTGCATCCCTTTTGTTTTGTGGTTCTCTAGAGAAGGTTATCTGAAAAAGACGACGCTCTCTAGGTAACAGTCTTCCGTTTAAGTACTTTTACTGACAGTTAGCAGCACCTAACTCTTTCCAAACACCCCATTGACCGGTTGTGCCTGGCTCTTCGTTTTGCGTCCACCATTTCGCTGAGTACTCTTTGCCGTTGTGAGTCACAACATCACCAGAGTTATAGACAACACCTTCTTTCCAAGCATTTGCACACACAGGGTCAGTGGTATTTTTCGCAACGGTAACAGTGATGGAGGCACTGTCGTCCAGTTTGCCATCAGACACGCTTACTGCGAAGGTGAGGTTCTTCGTTGTTGCATAGCTATCTGCAACAAAAGTAAGAGACGCACCGTTTACAGTCGCATTCACGCCTTCTGGAATGTACCAGCTATACGTTAGGGTGTCGTTTTCAGCATCGGTTGAAGCACTTGCATCAACAAGGACAACGTCGCCCGCTTTTACCACGCCAGGTGCTGAAACCACAGCAACAGGAGCAGTGTTCACAGGATCAGTGCTACCTTGTTTCTTCGCTGTGACTGTCACAACGTCTGATGCTTTCGCTCCTTTGTTGTCAGTCACGGTGAGTGTGAATACAAACTGCGTATCAACAGTAACCGCAGGAATATCGGCAGAAGCGACTGCGGTATTCGCATTGGTCAACGACACACTTGGACCAGACGTTTGTGCCCAGCTGTATGAAACAACCTGACCGTCGGCATCAGACGAATTACTTCCGTCTAGTGCGACTGCGCCAGCAGCCTCAACCACCACATCTGCGCCCGCTTTTGCGACGGGTGCTTTGTTGGTAGGTGGAGGAACATCACCGGCAAGAGACTCTTGCATCGCGTTTAGGATATCGCCGTTATCTGCATCGATTTCCCAAGCAAATAAACCCGCGAGACCTAACGAACGAACATAAGCGCCTTTCGCCATCACAGAACGCTTGTTGTCGTAAGTGACTAGGTCACCGTTTGACGGATCCCATGCCCAAGGTGCTTCAGCGATTTCGTCATAACCGACAACAACGCCTGCTTTATTTTCATATTGGGTAACAACGTCTTTGTAGTCGATGACACCCGCTTCCCAAGAACCTGCAATCTTGCCATTGCCGACGCCGGTCATTGGGTTAGTCGGATCAGACATGCTTGCTTCTGTTACGCCTGTCCAGCCACGACCGTACATGGCGGCACCCACGACCAACTTGTTCGCAGGAACACCTTTTGCCATTAACAGGTCGATACCGTTAGCAGTAGTGTACGCAGGTCCTTTACGTGGTTTCCCTTCGTCATCTAGGCCTTTGCCCGCACATTCGTCCGCAGACATGTGGCTACCACAATTAAGCGCGGCTTGGTGCCCTACAACGTTATTCCATCCGCCATAGTAGTCATAGGTCATCGCGAAGATGTAATCCATATGAGGCACAGCGTCGGCGTAGTTAACGTCTTCAATCTTGTCGTAGCCCACACCTACTGCCGATGTCAGTTCGTAAGTACGGCCTGTTTCAGCGGAAAGTGCGTCCAACATGGTACGCAGTTCAGCCATTAAGATTGCATAGGTATCGCCATCCTTGGCTGGATCGCCAAGGTTAGGGTTTGCGCCCTGACCGCCTGGGTATTCCCAGTCAATGTCGACACCGTCATAGAATTTCCACGTTTGTAGGAAGTTCTTCACAGAGGCAACAAACACATCGCGGTTCGCTTTTACGCCAAAATCATAGAAAGGGTCAGAAAGCGTCCAGCCACCGATAGAGGGGAGGATTTTTAGATCAGGGTAGCGTTGTTTAAGCGCCATGATCTGACCATAAGTTCCTTTGTAAGAAGAGGAGTGGCTTTGGCCTGACTGTGGATGCGGCATTTGAACGGCTGCCCACGGGTCATGGATGACCACTTCATAGTCAGGCATGCCTGCACAAGCACGGTTCAAAGCAGCAAGAGGGCCGTCTTCTAAAGAAGGGTTGTTGCCACAAATAGGCACAAAGCCATAAATGATGTGTGTCAGGTTTTGCGCTGGGATTTTATCAACAGGGAATTTTCTGCCATAAACACCCCATTCCACAAAGTACGCACCAACAACAGTGTCGGCAGGCGTTACATACGTTCCGTTGTTCGGATCGACATTCATGGCTAATGGGTCTAGGTGGCTACCATCGGTATCCGCTACAACGATTTGTTTTGGTGCGCTTGGTGTACAGGCTTGCGCTGCGCCCGTACCGCTACAGAGCTCGACAACCATGTCATATTTGCCGCCTTTCGCGACTTGCAGAACTGTCGATTCTTTTTGGCTGGCAGATGGCGTTACGCTGGCTTCATGTGCAACGACGCCGTTTAATAGTACGCGCCACGTGTCACCTGGCTCTCCAGACCAACGGTCCCAAGTAACAGGCACTTCTGCAAAAGGTTTAACAGTGACAAGATCTTTGTACGCAGAGGCAGCATCGTTTACTTCGATGATGGAGAAGTTCGATTCCATCCAAGAAATCTGAGGAGCACCCGGTGCAGCGATTGCGGGCAGCGATAAGGCGCTCGCAATTGATGCAGAGGCTAACCCTCTTAGAAATACACGTTTGTTCATCCTTTTTATCCCTCAAAAATTTATATCGCGAAATATCTATTCATCGCGTAAATATGAACCATGTTGAATCGGCTCATCTCAGATACTTGTTCTGAATGGGAAAGATGGCAAAAAATCTCGTCGAGGATTTAGAGGCAATAGCGATAAAGGATTAACAATCTTGTTACATTGCGGTTATTTTTCGGACAGGAGGTCACAAAAAAACAGGACTTATTCATCATGCGAAAATAAGTGCGTTTACATCGATGATGGTTTTTATAGAGACGTTGTTGATATGTTCGGTGAGTGCTTTTTTGCGTATTTTACTGCGTTTAAGGTGAAAAAATAGCCTCTCAAAGAGAGGCTATCAGTGGATGTCGGGCTGTTCTTCAGCGGCTAACTAGTTGCTTTTCTTCTTTTACCTGCTTCTTGGGAGCAGTTGGAATAAAGCCGTGTCGGACGCGAGAGCACAGGGGTCTTGAGTTGGCACCAGCGGGTCTCATTTTATCGTTTCTCTTTCTCTTTCTCTTTCTCTGATCGTTAATATCGTTAGTTGTTTTTTGCGAACAATGCACCTCTGTGCCGAAAAAGCGAGGCTTCATTACATCGGTACTGGCGCTATATTGCTCAAAAAATAAGACTTTAACAATTGAAACAGAGTCACTTTTGTGTTGATCGTAAATATATTCTAACCAGTGAAATTTTTATTCCGTTTAGTTATTAAAAACTTACGAATGTACGAAGAAGCCGCGATGTTGTGTTTGATCTCTCAATGTGTCAAATGTGGATCAAGCAAGATCCTAGGCTTTGCTACGCTTATTAAGCACTAGGAGTATTTGTGCCTGAGAGAACATCACAATCAGGAGGACCGTTATGGGACACAAACGCATTAGTAATAAGCGCATGAAACAAATGATGGAAGATATTTTGCCGGAAGAGATGAAGCATCAAAAAGATGACTCACTCGTAGAAGGGAAGAGCCAAAGCAAATCAGACGACAATACGCTCGAGCTTCACGATCAGCAGAAATAGATTCGTCGTCACTTTCGAAAATGACATTCACAAAGAGCCAGTTGATAACTGGCTTTTCTTTTATATACACAGAATGAAATGTTACGAATTGTGTGTCTTTTTTGTTAATGACTGCCGCTTTAATTAATTGAGTAAAAAATCAATACCCCTTCTTTAAGTACGTGTTCTGCGCGAAAACCCTTCAATAACTATGCGTAAAAAATGATTTATTAGACAAATTTATTATCTTCCTGATATCGAGTTGTTAACGATTTTTGTTGTAAATAATTCACTTGATTGCAGTTTTTAATGCTTAATTAGTGCTCAGATTAGGTTTTTTGTACGATTTTTCTCTTTGAATATGTGTTCGGTTGAAGTTTATGTTTACTTGTTGGGTTTTAATTGGAATTATATGCTGATTTTTCATCTAATGTTGGGTTTATGTGACTTTTATTTTTTATTATGTAGCAAATTAATTTGATGCTTGGTAATGTTTCAAACAATTCTCCGTACGGTGTGCGAATTAGGATCGGCCCATTTGCTTCGTTTCGGCCATTTTTATCACGCTGACAGAGAGTGTCATGGATGCAACTTAAGGATAGATTGGAGTATCTGCATGTATAAGAACAAAATCACTCAGGCGCTGTTGTTGGGCGCAGGTATGGCTGTCACCGCCACGTCATTCACCGCAGCAGCAGATGTGCCTGCTGATGTGAAACTGGCTCCTCAACAAGAGCTGGTCCGCGGTAACGGTACCGAAGTCGCTTCACTTGATCCTCACAAAGTGGAAGGTGTGCCAGAGTCTCACGTTCTTCGTGACCTGATGGAAGGTCTTGTGATTCAAGATGCTGTGGGTAATACCATTCCGGGTACCGCTGAATCTTGGTCAACAGAAGATAACCAAACCTTTACCTTTAAAATTCGCAAAGACGCGAAGTGGTCAAACGGTGATCCTGTCACTGCACAAGATTTCGAATACAGCTTTAAACGCGCCGCTGATCCGGCAACCGCATCACCTTATGCTTGGTATATCGAATACACCAAGATGAAAAATGCGAAAGACGTGACCTCAGGCAAAAAGCCAGCGAGTGAACTGGGTGTGAAAGCGATTGATGACCACACACTGGTGCTTGAAACTGACGTTCCTTTGCCATACTTCGTGAAGATGATGGCGCACACCACCATGTACCCAGTACACAAAGCTACTTTAGAGAAGTTTGGCGACAGCTGGACGAAACCGGGTAACTTCGTCGGGAACGGTGCGTTTGTGATGAGCGATTGGGTGGTGAACGAGAAAATCGTTCTCGAGCGTAACGAAAACTATTGGGATAACGCAGATACCGTTATCGACAAAGTCACTTTCCTGCCGATTGAAAACCCAAACGCGGAAATGAACCGCTTCCTTTCTGGTGAAATCGACATCACTTATGAAGTGCCAAACGAACAATACCGTCGCCTTGCCAAGCAATACCCAGACAATATCGTCGTTTCGCCAAACCTGTGTACCTACTACTACGGTTTTAATACACAACGTGCGCCATTTGATGACGTCCGTGTTCGTAAAGCACTCTCTTACACCATTGATCGCGACATCGTTGCGAATGCCATCCTAGGACAAGGGCAGAAGCCTGCATACGCGTTGACACACAGCGGTATTACAGGATTTAACCCTGAGAAACCTGAGTACGCGACAATGACGCAAAAAGAGCGTATCGCGAAAGCGAAAGAATTGTTGTCAGAAGCGGGTTTTGGTCCAGGCAAGCCTCTTGATTTCACGCTGCTCTACAACACCAGTGAAAACCACAAAAAGATTGCTGTTGCAGCACAATCTATGTGGAAAAAATCGCTGGGTAACTTCGTTAGCGTAAACCTCGAAAACCAAGAGTGGAAAACGTACCTCGACAGCAGTAAGCAAGGCGACTTCGATGTACGCCGTGCGGGCTGGTGTGCGGATTACAACGAAGCTTCTACCTTCCTTGCTATTGCAATGACGGAAAATGGCTCGAACGATCAGAAATACTCGAGCGCTATCTTTGACAAAGCGATGAACGACGCGGTGAAAGTGGCGAAAACTGAAGAAGAACGTAACAAGTTCTATGCAATTGCCGAAGCGCAATTGGCGCAGGATATGCCAATTGCCCCTATCTACCAATATGTGCAACCACGCTTGGTGAGCACGGCAGTAGGTGGCTACCCAGATCAAAACCCTCAGGACAATATCTACTCGAAAGATATGTACATTATCGCAGAATAATAGAGGGCTGTTCTCCATGCGCCTGTAGCCCAACTGCGGGCGCATGTTTTTTTGAGCATAGTGAGATGCTTTATGTTTAGATTGATTTTTACTCGAACTCTGGAAGCAATACCGACCTTACTGGTATTGATCACCATATCTTTTTTCCTCATGCGTTTTGCACCCGGCAACCCATTCTCTTCAGAAAAAACACTGCCACCAGAAGTCATGCAAAACATCAACGCAAAATACGGTCTAGACAAGCCTTTGCATGAGCAATACACCACGTATCTAGGAAACATTCTTCAAGGTGATTTTGGGCCTTCTTTTAAATACAAAGACTACACCGTGAATGAGCTGGTGGCTTCTGCGCTACCCGTGTCCGCCAAAGTGGGTTTCTATGCCTTTTTGTTAACGGTGGTGGCAGGTGTTGCGATCGGCACATTTGCAGCGCTCCGGCAAAACAGTTGGGTGGACTATGTGGTGATGTCGACCTCAATGCTCGGGGTGGTATTGCCTTCCTTTGTGTTGGCTCCCGTTCTTATCTATGTCTTCTCGATTGGCTTAGGTTGGCTTCCTGCTGGTGGCTGGAACGGCGGTACAATTGAATACATCATCCTGCCCGTTTTAGGCATGTCATTTCTTTATATCGCGACGTTTGCGCGTATTACACGCGGAAGCATGATTGAAACCTTGAACAGCAACTTTATCCGAACCGCGAAAGCGAAAGGGTTAAGCATGCCTTACATCATCATGAAGCATGCTTTGCGACCAGCAATGTTACCGGTTGTTTCTTACATGGGGCCTGCGTTTGTCGGCATCATTACTGGCTCGGTGGTTATCGAAACCATCTTTGGTCTGCCAGGCATCGGTAAATTGTTTGTGAATGCCGCTTTCAACCGTGACTACTCGTTGGTAATGGGTATCACCATCCTGATTGGTGCACTGTTCATCATCTTCAATGCCATCGTAGACATCCTGTTAGCGTGGCTAGATCCGAAGATTCGTTATTGAGGTTTTGAAATATGCTATTGAACAAAGAACAAAATAACGAAGCTATCGATAACTTCTCTGCTCAGCTAGAAGTCGAGGGCCGAAGCCTTTGGCAGGATGCTCGCCTGCGCTTTATGCGAAATAAAGCGGCAATGACGAGCTTGTTTATTCTTGCGGTGATTACCCTTTGGGTGATTGTGGGCCCACTCTTTGCGACTTACGCCTTTGACGATACAGATTGGTATGCCATGCATGCTGCCCCGTCTTTGGGCGCTGAAGGGCACATTTTTGGTACCGATGCCCTTGGACGTGACATTTATGTTCGTACGCTTGTGGGCGGCCAGATATCACTGATGGTGGGTTTGATGGGGGCGTTGGTGGCCGTCATTATCGGCACGGTTTATGGGGCGACGTCGGGCTATATCGGTGGCCGAACTGACCGCGTGATGATGCGTATTCTGGAAATTCTGAACGCCATCCCCTTCATGTTCTTGGTGATTGTATTGGTGACCTTCTTTGGCCGAAATATCGTGCTGATATTTGTCGCTATTGGTGCCATTGCCTGGCTCGACATGGCGCGAATTGTGCGGGGTCAAACGTTGAGCCTTCGCAACAAAGAGTTTATTGAGGCGGCACACGTCAGTGGTGTGAGCACCCGAAACATCATTTTCCGACATATCGTGCCAAACGTGCTGGGTATTGTTGCGGTTTACTCAACGCTGCTGATTCCAAGCATGATCTTGATTGAGTCTTTCTTGAGCTTCCTTGGCTTAGGCGTGCAAGAGCCGATGACAAGCTGGGGTGCATTGCTGCAAGAAGGATCGCAAACCATGGAGTTGGCCATTTGGCAGCTCATTTTCCCAACATTGTTCATGGTCACCACCTTGTTGTGCTTCAACTACGTGGGTGATGGTTTGCGTGACGCGCTGGATCCGAAGGATCGATAAGGAGGAAGTATGAGCCTATTAGATGTAAAAGATCTGCGCGTAGAATTTAAAACCCAAGATGGTTTTGTCACCGCAGTGAATGACTTGAACTTCTCCCTCGATCGCGGCGAAACGCTCGGTATCGTCGGCGAATCAGGTTCAGGTAAAAGCCAAACCGTGTTTTCCATCATGGGTCTATTGGCGAAAAATGGCATTGTAAAAGGCAGTGCTAAGTTCGAAGGCAATGAAATCCTGAACTTGCCAGAGAAAGCATTGAACAAAATCCGCGCCGAGCAGATCGCGATGATTTTCCAAGACCCAATGACGTCATTGAACCCTTATATGAAAGTCAGCGACCAGCTCACGGAAGTGTTAATGCTGCATAAGGGGATGGGAAAAACAGAAGCGTTTGAAGAATCCGTGCGCATGCTTGAGGCGGTGAAAATCCCAGAAGCGCGCAAACGTATTAGCATGTACCCGCACGAGTTCTCTGGTGGTATGCGTCAACGTGTCATGATTGCCATGGCATTGTTGTGTCGTCCAAAACTTCTGATTGCAGATGAGCCTACCACCGCATTGGATGTGACGGTGCAGGCGCAAATCATGGAGCTATTGAACGAGCTGAAATCGGAGTTCAATACCGCGATCATCATGATTACTCATGACTTGGGCGTGGTCGCTGGTTCGTGTGACAAAGTGTTGGTGATGTACGCAGGCCGAACGATGGAATACGGCAGCGTGAATGAAATCTTCTATCAGCCAAGTCACCCGTATACCGAAGGGCTGTTGAAAGCGATTCCGCGCTTGGACACGGAAGGTGAGGTGTTGCCGACCATTCCAGGAAATCCGCCGAACTTATTGAAATTACCACCAGGCTGTCCGTATCAAGACCGCTGTCATCGTGTGAGTGATCACTGTAAGCAAGAATCTCCGATTCTGACGCCGTTTGGCGAGGGTCGTCTTCGTGCGTGTTTTTCTGATCAGGAGGCGTGGTAATGGGCGTGATGGATAAAAAACTCTTATTGGATATTGAAGATCTGAAAGTGCACTTCAATATTGCCTCTAAATCAATGTGGCCTTGGGCAAAACCTGCTGTATTGAAGGCCGTTGATGGCGTCAACATTCGTCTTTATGAAGGGGAAACGCTGGGGGTTGTTGGCGAGTCGGGGTGTGGTAAATCTACATTTGCGCGCGCAGTGATTGGTCTTGTAGAAGCCACTGACGGACAAGTGGTTTGGCTAGGCAAAGACTTAACCAAGCTGCATGGCAACGAAATGCGTGAGAAGCGCAAAGAAATCCAGATGATATTTCAGGATCCGTTGGCGTCGTTGAACCCGCGAATGACGGTAGGGGATATCATTGCTGAGCCGTTGAAAACCTTCTACCCGACGTTGTCGAAAGACGAGGTAAAAGCGCAAGTTCAAACCATGATGACGCGCGTGGGTTTATTGCCTAATGTGATTAACCGCTACCCGCATGAATTCTCTGGCGGTCAGTGTCAGCGAATTGGTATTGCGCGTGCTTTGATCTTAAAGCCAAAGCTAGTGATTTGTGACGAGCCCGTTTCGGCATTGGATGTGTCTATCCAAGCGCAGGTGGTGAACCTTCTGAAAGAACTGCAAAAAGAGATGGGCTTGAGCCTTATCTTTATCGCGCATGACCTGTCAGTGGTTAAGCATATTTCCGATCGTGTACTTGTCATGTACTTGGGGAATTCGGTTGAGCTTGCTGAAAGCAAAGCACTGTTTGATAACCCCCAACACCCTTACACTAAAGCATTGATGTCCGCGGTGCCGATTCCCGACCCAGACAAAGAACGAAACAAAGAAATCCAATTGCTAGAAGGTGAATTACCTTCACCGATGAACCCGCCGTCAGGGTGTGTTTTCCGCACACGTTGTCCGCAAGCGAATGAAGCGTGCGCACAACGAAAACCTGTATTGGAAGGGACTGATCAGCATTCAGTGTCATGTCTTCAAGTGACCTTGTAAGAAGCGTCGTTTTTCATCGTAAGAAAATAAAAAAGCCTTCCAGATGGAAGGCTTTTTACTGAGCATACCGTTCGAGGTTGCCACTCTACAAAGTCTGTTAAGCCTGCGGATACCAATAGCCTTGGTTGCACAGCTCAAGCAACAACGCCAGTAATGCAGGGTTGTTGGCGATCGGGCCCAAATCTTCACCGGTAAAGGCTTCTTGGTCACACAATACGCGCGCCGCAGCTTCACAACCTTCAGGCAGTTCGATCGACTCGCCGTTCAGGAAAATCAACGACAGATCGTCTTCGTGGTAAAGCGCTTTTAGGCCAGAGACTTTCTCCAGTACTAAGTTCTCTTCCATGAATTGGAATAGCTCATCCGCTGCCCATGGTGGCTCTGCGGGCATGATGTCCAGCTCATGACGTGACTGGCTTAGTTGCTCGCCCATCCAGCGTGATTTCGCTTTCGGGTCATTCAACAGCTTCATCAGCATGTTGTTCAACGCATCAAACTCAGCGGTCGGGATCATGCCGTGCTCTTCACGGGTTTGCAGGTTTGGATCGTAGTAGTGAATATCACCCAGCTCGTTAGTTAACACGTAATCCGCGAAACCGCTCAACAGCTCCAGCTTCTTCGGAGAACGGTAGCCAATGGAGTAGCTCATCGACACATCAATGGTGTTTCCTTCGTGAGGGAAACCCGGCGGGATGTATAGAATATCGCCTGGCTCTAGCACTTGATCAATGATCGGATCAAAGCCTTCAATTTGACGTAAACCAGTCTGGTGGTTAGCGTCTCTGTACTCGCCTTTATCACCGACGCGCCAACGACGTTTACCCATTCCTTGAATGATGAACACATCGTATTGGTCGATGTGCGGGCCTACGCCGCCATTGGGCATAGACAGGCAGATCATCACATCATCAAACAACCAGTTTGGGAGAACACGGAAGGGTTCTGCCAATTCACGTACTCCCGGGTGCCAGTGGTTCGCCGCTTGGATGATGAGTTGAGAGTGAGTGTCAGGGAAATCGTCGAAATTCTCGAATGGGCCGTGCTTTGCTTGCCAGTTGCCATCGAGGTTCGTGACGAAGCGTGAATCGATTTCTTCTTCCATCGCCAATCCCGCCAATTCATCTGGCGTGATTGGGTCATCAAACTCAACGAAACCGTTACGAATGATGGTTGGCTTTTTATGCCAATACGTAGATAGGAAGCTGTTTAGGTCGAAATTTAGCTGATACATAAGGGTGTGCAGTTTTCTAAGAATGGGCTCAAGTATATACCCAAACAACCTGAAGATGCAGGATTCAGCGAGGTTTACTGACGTTATGATCTAGGCGTCCCTTTGCCGATGTGGTGATCTCCATCAAAAAGGGATAACACCGAGCATGGCGTCAGTAAACTCTCACTGAGGGCCTGTGAAATCGAGCATCTTCAGGTTGATTGGGTATATGAATATGCAGAGACGCGAGAGAAATAAAAAGCCCGGCAGAACCGGGCTTCAATTATTCTGCGCGCAGTAGCAGAAAGAACAATTGTTTAAAGCTGATCGGTAAGTTTTACCGCATCACCGATGTAGTTTGCAGGTGTCATTTTCTTCAGACGCACTTTCTCGTCTTCAGGCAGATCCAGGCCATCGATGAAAGCACGCATGCCTTCACCATCAACACGCTTGCCGCGCGTGAGCTCTTTCAGCTTCTCGTAGGGTTTCTCAATACCGTAACGACGCATCACGGTTTGTACTGGCTCTGCCAATACTTCCCAGTTCTTGTCGAGTTCAGCTTCGAGCGCAGCTTGGTTAACTTCCAGCTTGCTGATGCCTTTTAAGGTCGAGGTGTATGCAATGATTGCGTAACCCACGCCAACGCCAAGGTTACGAAGCACCGTTGAGTCAGTCAGGTCACGCTGCCAGCGAGAGATTGGCAGTTTTTGGGCCAAGTGGCCAAATACTGCGTTCGCAAGTCCCAAGTTACCTTCAGAGTTTTCGAAGTCGATTGGGTTCACTTTGTGCGGCATGGTTGAAGAACCGATTTCGCCAGCAATGGTTTTTTGCTTGAAGTGACCCAGTGCGATGTAACCCCAAACATCTCGATCGAAGTCGATCAAGATGGTGTTGAAACGCGCAATCGCATCGAACAACTCAGCAATGTAATCATGCGGTTCGATTTGCGTTGTGTAAGGGTTCCACGTTACGCCAAGCGATTCAGTGATGAATTCTTCGCTGAAGCCGTGCCAATCCACTTCAGGATAAGCAGAGATGTGTGCGTTGTAGTTACCGACAGCACCGTTGATTTTCGCTAGGATTTCAACGTTCTCGATTTGCTTGTACTGACGTTCCATGCGGTATGCAACGTTAGCCATCTCTTTACCCATGGTAGAAGGAGAGGCTGGTTGACCGTGTGTACGAGACAGAAGAGGCACTTCACGATATTCAACTGCCAGCGCTTTGATCGCATCAATCACGTTGCGAATTTCTGGCAAAATCACGTCATCACGCGCTTCTTTAAGCATCAATGCGTGTGAGGTGTTGTTGATGTCTTCTGAAGTACATGCAAAGTGGATGAACTCGTTAACAGCGTTCAACTCGGCATTGCCAGCGACTTTTTCTTTCAGGAAATACTCAACCGCTTTAACGTCGTGGTTGGTGGTGCGCTCGATGTCTTTGATGCGTTGTGCATCAGCTTCGCTGAACTCAGCAGCGATTTGGTCTAAAAGCGCGTTTGCTTCTGCGCTGAACGCAGGTACTTCCTTGATAGCATCTGTTGCTGCCAGTTTTTGCAACCAACGAACTTCTACGATTGTGCGGTACTTCAATAAGCCAAACTCACTGAAGATTGAACGCAACGCAATCGTTTTCGTTCCGTAACGGCCATCCACCGGTGAAACAGCTGTCAGTGCTGACAGTTCCATGGTCTCTCTCCTGAATTAAAATTACGAATTTCGGGCTAAGATGATTTTGGCCTGCTCGATCATTTGCTTGCGACCAAAGATAAGATGACGGCGTTTGCCGCCAACCTGACGCCAAAGCACGGCGCTTCGGATACCCGAAAGCAATAACGCGCGTACTTTATGTTGTACGCCTGTTATTTGAAGCTGTGCTGGCGTGCCCGTCACTTGGATCCTTGGCCCTAGCGGGCTAATAGTGTCCAAGTAAACGCTGGCAAGGTTGCTTACCATTTGTTCATCAAGCAGGTCAAAGTGCTGAACCTGGCGTTGGATGGTGTCTAAGCGATCACCAAGCTGTGCGAGGCTGTCGCGACGGCCTGATAGCTTACGTTCCAACGCCAGAATATTGATCAGATAACGAGTGAGTTCACTGCCACCAGGGCTGTTGTCTAACTCGTTAATGAGGGTAGTCAAACCAAGATTGAGGTTTTCTTCTTTGCCGAAAACCTCAATCGTTGAAGCAGGGTTGGTGACGATAATACTGTTTAAGCTTGCGCTGAGCGTATCGCGATCACAGGTGCCTGTGCGAGCGACCTCTTGAACAAGTTTGACGGATTGACAGATACTCGCGAATGCGATGGTACGATCAAACAAAGTATTAGCCACTGACGATTGCTCCTTAAATACGCGCTTCGATGATGCCGCCGCCGAGACACACATCACCGGAATAAAATACGGCTGATTGACCAGGGGTAACCGCGACTTGCGGCTCATCAAAGATGACTTTGATCTGGTCTCCATCAATGGGCTCGATGGTACATGATATGTCAGTTTGGCGGTATCGCGTTTTTACGGTGCACTTCAATGGTTCAGTCATTGTTGCGCGATCAACCCAATGAAGTTGAGCGGCGATCAAACCTTTTGAGAATAGACGTGGGTGATCATGGCCTTGAGCAACAATCAACACATTGCGTTCTACATTTTTATCAACCACATACCAAGCCGCTTCTAGGCCACCACCACCCTTTTGACCACCAATGTGCAGGCCTTTACGTTGGCCTAATGTGTGGTACATCAAACCTTGGTGCTCACCAATGGCTTGACCTACGGTGGTTTCAATCACCCCCGGTTGTGCGGGCAGGTATTTCGACAGAAAATCCGTGAATTTGCGCTCACCGATGAAGCAAATACCGGTCGAATCTTTCTTCTTTGCAGTGATCAGATCTTGTTCTTCTGCAATACGGCGAACTTCTGGTTTTTCCAACTCGCCAACAGGGAACAGGCTGCGTGCCACTTGCTCATGACTAAGCGTGTACAAGAAGTAGCTTTGGTCTTTGTTGTTATCTACGCCGCGCAGCATTTGCGCTTTTTCGCCTTCCTGAGTAGGGAAGGTACGACGTACATAGTGACCCATGGCAATGTAGTCAGCTTCAAGCACTTCATCAGCAAATTCTAAGAAGGCTTTAAACTTGATTTCTTTGTTACAAAGAATGTCTGGATTAGGCGTACGACCTGCTTTGTACTCTTTAAGGAAGTGTTCAAAGACGTTGTCCCAGTATTCAGCTGCAAAGTTAATGGTGTGCATCTCAATACCAAGCTTGTCGCAGACGGCCTGTGCATCGGCCAGATCTTCCGCTGCCGAACAGTACTCGTCGTTATCGTCTTCTTCCCAGTTTTTCATGAAAAGGCCTTCTACCTGATAGCCTTGTTGCTTCAGTAGATAAGCTGATACTGAGGAATCGACGCCGCCGGACATACCGACGATAACTTTTTTGCTGCTGTTATCTGACATGACGAAATTTCAAGCTCCAATTAAATCGGTGGCAGAGTTTACCAGAAACCTTTGCGCTGTTACAGATGAGAACTCAATCACATTTTCATTGTTTTTGAGGAAGGGAAACCTCTTTCCATTCACCCGGTTGCAGATCGTCAACCGTCCACTCTCCCATTCGGTGACGAATCAGGCGCAGCGTAGGGTGGCCAACGGCTGCCGTCATTCTTCGTACTTGGCGGTTGCGGCCTTCTTCCAAGGTAATCGCTATCCAAGATGTTGGGATAGAAGGGCGGTGGCGGATCGGCGGATTGCGATCCCAAATGTTGGGTTCTTGCATCAGTTCAATGCCCGCTGGCAATGTCCATCCATCATTGAGTTCAACACCGTCACGCAAACGGGAGAGAGACTCTTCCGTCGGAATGCCTTCAACTTGCACCCAGTAGGTCTTTGGCGATTTTGATTTCGGTTGCGTTAATCGCGCCTGAAGAATACCGTCGTTGGTCAGCACTAAAAGCCCTTCGCTGTCTTTATCAAGGCGACCGGCGGCATAGACATCCTTCACAGGAATAAAGTCGGCTAACGTCGAATCTCCCGGTTCACCTGTGAACTGCGTCAAGGTGTTAAACGGCTTGTTGAAAAGGATGATTTTCGTCGGACCTTTCGGGCGCGCAGGTTTATTGGAGCGCAAGCGTGAAGTGCGTCGAGAATTTGGCTTTGAAGCTGATGTTTTTACGCTTCTTTTTGGGGTGGTTTTAAACGTCATTAAATACTGTCAATCAGGTCAGGTAACAAATGAGACCTCCGTATTATACATGGAATAATGTGATTGGCGTGTTGCATGATTTACAGTATTCTTTTGCCCGCATGTTATACCAAACAGAACAATTACCTGTTGCACCAATTTGGAACAAAAAGACGTTTCCGGTGTGCCAGAAAATTGCTCTGTTTGGTGAGCAAAAGATAACAAATGGACGCTAGGAGAATTAAATGGAAAGTAAAGTAGTCGTGCCAGCTGATGGTCAGAAAATTGCAGTAGAAAACGGCAAGCTGGTCGTTCCTAATAACCCTGTCATTCCTTACATTGAAGGTGACGGTATTGGCGTTGATGTTAGCCCTGCGATGATCAAAGTTGTTGATGCTGCGGTTGAAAAGGCTTACGGCGGTGACCGTAAGATCTCCTGGATGGAAATTTATACCGGTGAGAAATCAACCCAGATCTATGGCGAAGATGAGTGGTTACCTTCTGAAACCCTCGATTTTATCCGTGATTACAAAGTAGCAATTAAAGGTCCTCTAACAACGCCAGTAGGCGGCGGTATCCGTTCTTTGAACGTTGCCCTTCGTCAAGAGCTTGACCTGTATATCTGTGCTCGCCCTGTACGTTATTTCGAAGGCGTACCAAGCCCACTAAAACAACCTGAACTGACTGACATGGTTATCTACCGTGAAAACTCAGAAGATATCTACGCAGGTGTTGAGTTTAAGGCGGGTACGGCTGAAGCAGACAAAATCATCAAATTCCTTAAAGAAGAAATGGGCGCAACGAAAATCCGTTTCGATGAGGAATGTGGTATTGGTATCAAGCCTGTTTCTGAGCAAGGCACTAAGCGTCTTGTCCGCGCAGCAATTCAGTACACCATTGACAACGATCGCGATTCAATGACGCTGGTTCACAAAGGCAACATCATGAAGTTCACTGAAGGTGCCTTCAAAGATTGGGGCTATGAAGTAGCAAAAGAGGAGTTCGGTGCTGAGTTGTTGGACGGTGGTCCATGGATGACGCTTAAAAACCCGAACAATGGCAAAGAGATCATCATCAAAGATGTGATTGCTGATGCCTTCCTGCAGCAAATCCTTCTTCGCCCAGCGGAATACGATGTCATTGCAACCATGAACCTTAACGGTGACTACGTGTCTGATGCACTTGCAGCGCAGGTTGGTGGTATTGGTATCGCACCGGGTGCAAACATCGGTGACGGCATTGCATTGTTTGAAGCAACACACGGTACTGCACCTAAGTATGCAGGTCAGGACAAAGTTAACCCTGGTTCACTGATCCTTTCTGCAGAAATGATGCTTCGTCACCTAGGTTGGACTGAAGCCGCAGACCTGATCATTTCTTCTATGGAAAAAGCGATCGCAAACAAGACAGTAACGTACGATTTCGAACGTCTCATGGACGGCGCAACACTACGTAAGTGCTCTGAATTTGCAGATGACATGATTCAACAAATGTAATCCATAGGATTCACTTGTTTCTAAGCCCGGCAATCGCCGGGCTTTTTTATGCCTAGGGTTTCGCTGTCTTGGCGCGGTTATCCAGCCCGATTTAAAACTTTGGCCTGAGTAAAACCATCAGTTCGACGTCAACAGCGTTGTTTGATCTAGAGCGGTTGCAAGTTGATGTCGACGGCTTCAATGCGCAAACCATCAGGGTCGATGTCGCTATCGACGAGCCACGGCAGTAGGCATTGGCGATCTTTCACACACGGATCGGTCAAGGTGCGAAGAAAAGCGGCTAAGTCTTGAATGTCTTCTTCGTCATAGGATTGATTACTCAATTGACTGACACCGACGATCTGTTGAACAAACAATATGTTTATTGCTTCTTGCGTATTGTTTTGCATATCACTTTGCTGAACGGAAGGCTGTGTGCCGTCATATTGATAACGTGCCACGGCGTCTGCAGGGTTCATATGATGGCGTATGGTGTCCTCTAAGCTGCTATATGCACCAGAGTGACCATAGGGCTAGTCACTTCCACATTGAGTAGTGACGGCGTTCTGAAGGCGAATAAATCGGTAAAGCGGTTGGTCTCTCGGTAGCGTCCAAAATCATTGGTGCGTGTATAGCTGTCACCTTTACCGCGCGCCAACTGCGGCATGGCGATATTATGAAAACCTTCATCCGTAATGAGATTGCCGCTGTGGCAGCGTTGACAATTAAATCCGTCCGCACTTGCAGGCGCTAGAAACTTATAAGCGCCCCGTTTTTCTTGTGTGGTGAGCGCGAGAGTGTTGCCCTGAACGTAATCAAACCATGAGTTATTGACAAAGACCTGAGAGCCCATGTACTCCGCCAGCACTTCTCTGATGGCAGCAGGCGTGATCACTTGGTTGAGTGGGTCGTCGGGAAGGTTAAACGTTTCACCAAAAAGCGCTGGCCATTGATTCAATGCTAAAGGCTCAAGTTCTCCCCGCATTCTCGCCGCAACCCGCTCCCGTGTTTCTTGATTTGATAACCCTTCTGCAAAGGTAAACCCTTGCATCTCTTCAAGCGTGATTTGTGGGAAGGCAGCTTGTGCGGTACTGAGGTTGTTGCCGGCATCGGGATCTGGCAAGTCTTTGCCTGAATCCGGCGTACTTATGCCGCCAATCGCACCATGTTGGAAGGGAAGCGGCAACAAGGCTTCCACCCGCCCATCGTGAAAAAGATGCTTATCCCAAAAGCCAAGGTTGAAACTGGTTGGGACATTTCGGGGCATTGTGGGGCCACCATCGTAGAAAGGCGCGTTTGATCGGTGCTCGCGCCCTGGACCGAGCAAGTTAGGGTTGAGGGTATCAACGCCTATCGCGATCGAGAGCGCATCGGCGCCACCTAACATGGGGTGATGGCAAGAGACGCATGCAGTGTCGAAATTACCGCTTTGGATTTTACTGAAAAACAGCAGTTTCCCGAGTTGTGCTTTGGGGGTATTGATGGAGGGAAGTGAGCGCGGAGATAGCGGGTCTCCTGTGAGGTTCAGTTGAGAAATTCGTTGTCCGAGCGCTGTATCCAGCTCGGCATCGGAGATGAAATTTAGGGTAATGGCGTTGGTTGGGATGGAAAAAAGGAATAGGAATCCCGCCAACCATAAGTCGGATATTTTCATCGAATAGCCCTTTGTCTAACAGATATGTAGTCCCGAACATTATGAAAAGGTTCGGGTATATGCCCAAACAATGAGATGGCCTTACTTCGGTAGCGATTGCGAACGATGAGAGCGGTGTGCTTTTTGCGAATAGTGCTGAGTGATGAGAGCACTGCTTGAAAGAGAGCCTTTGCGTATCGTTGTAAATCTCACGGAATCCTACATCTTCAAACTGTTTGAGCGTTTGTCTGAGCGATGTGTATGGATAATTGGTCTCGCCCTGAGGTGAAATTAGACTTTTACGTGAGGGTTCACGTTCTCAGTATTGATAATCTAGGACGTTTATTGTGAGGTTGAGAAGGCTGGACGCCTTTTAGAATCTGGACTGTAGCGTATGAAATAAAAGAGCGAACAAAATGTTCGCTCTTTAAAACTTCGACCTTACGGCAGCAAAAAGATTTGTAGCAACACTAATTATTTTAAGGCTTCGCTTTCTATTGGAACAATCTGGCTAGCATGGTAACCCTTAGGACCTTCCAGCACTTCATAGTTCACGGTCTGTCCGGCTTTCAATGTCCGGTAACCATCCATATGAATCGTAGAGTAATGAGCAAAAATATCGCCATCACCCTCATCAGGGCATATGAAGCCAAACCCTTTAGCGTTGTTAAACCATTTAACTGTACCACTTGCCATGCGAAACATCCCTCTTGCATTCAAATTGCATAACTATGAGTAAAACCAACATCTGCAATCACATTACTCATTGGTAATTGATGCTGTATGTTTTTACTTCAATTCACACTCTAGTAGAAAGATTTAGGCAGTCAAGCCCCTTAGAAGCCATATAACAACATTTTAATAAAAATAACTGAAGATGTTCGTGAAGGATGATGTATGTACCATTATGTGTCTTTTTGTTTCACAAATAAGTCAGTCGAATCAATGCTAAAGGTCGGATGTGTTAAGTTGACTTCAAGGGTTCTTAAAAAATAGCTTCATGACTGTTAAACCCCACCATCAAGGCGAGAATTGTAACATCATGATAATTAAGGCTTGAGAAAGCGTTATTTTTTACTTTTATCAGTGTATTAATACACGTATTGGAAAGTATTTAATGAGTGAATAGTTAATGAATGAATATTAACGAAGAGAATTAAGTTTTAGTACTGATCAACAAAGTGAAAGCAAAAGGATGATTGTGGCAATCCAAATGGATGTATGGATATTCTTGCATTGTGGATTTTATCTGTAATACGCAGAGTGTTTTGACGGTCTGATTGAATGCCAAAGTGATTTGAGTGTGAAGCTCAGTGGAAAGATTGGTGAACTGTGGCACTATTTCTGCATCGCAAATATTGCTCATCATAGCTTTGTCGCGGTTGCTGGAATACAATCTGTGAATTACGTTTTAAGTATCGGTAGCGTTTCTTGTGTATGATATCCCAATATACAAAACACCTAGATAAATAATTGTTTTGTAAGGAACACTTGAGCTACCTTAAAGATTGTAAGCAGTTATGAGCAAAATGTACGAATGGATAGTTCCGGATTCTGACGTTAAAGAAGCGGAAGAAACCAAAGTAAAACCGCCATCATTATACAAAGTGCTATTGAATAATGATGATTACACCCCCATGGAGTTTGTAGTGGAGGTGTTACAGCGATTCTTTTCCATGGATTTGGAAAAAGCGACACAGTTGATGCTAGCTGTTCACTATGAAGGAAAGGCTGTCTGTGGCATTTATTCCTCGGAAGTTGCCGAGATGAAAGTCGCCCAGGTAATGATGTATGCAAAAGAACATCAACACCCACTACTGTGCACAATGGAGAAAGCCTAAGTTATAGAAAAAGGATTTCTTCGGCACACCAGAATGTGGTTATTGAGGGAGGTGCCTTATGCTAAACAAAGAACTTGAAGCGAGCCTGAACGGGGCGTTCGCAAGAGCACGTGAAAAGCGTCATGAGTTTATGACCGTGGAACACCTGCTACTCGCGTTGTTAGAAAACGTTGCCGCTCGAGAAGCGCTACTCGCTTGCCGCGCCGATCTTGATGCCTTGCGCAAAGAATTGGAATCATTCATCGAACAAACAACACCGTTGATTCCTGTTGATGATGACAATCGAGAAACCCAACCAACGCTGAGTTTTCAGCGAGTACTTCAACGTGCTGTTTTCCATGTCCAATCATCGGGCCGTAGTGAAGTGAGCGGTGCGAATGTGCTGGTGGCCATTTTTAGTGAGCAAGAATCCCATGCGGCCTACCTGCTCAAGAAAAATGATATTAGCCGTCTTGATGTCGTTAACTACATTTCACACGGTACAACCAAATCTGCAAGCAGTGATGAAGAACTGCCGGGCGCGGACCTTTCTTCTGAAGAAGCGGCCGTTGAAGGTGGTGAAGATCGCTTGGAGAACTTTGCAACCAACCTTAACCAACTTGCACGTGTTGGTGGTATTGACCCTCTTATCGGCCGTGACAAAGAGCTTGAGCGTACTATCCAAGTCCTTTGCCGTCGTCGTAAGAACAACCCACTCTTAGTTGGTGAAGCGGGTGTTGGTAAAACCGCGATTGCAGAGGGCCTTGCTTGGCGCATCGTTGAAGGCCAAGTACCAGAAATCATCCAAAACTGCGTTATTTACTCTCTCGATATTGGTTCGCTTCTTGCGGGAACCAAATACCGTGGCGATTTCGAAAAGCGCTTCAAGACCATTTTGAAGCAGCTTGAGAAAGAAGAGCACGCGGTCCTGTTCATTGATGAAATTCATACCATCATCGGTGCAGGTGCAGCATCAGGCGGTCAAGTAGACGCCGCTAACCTGATCAAACCGTTGCTTTCGAGCGGTAAGCTTCGTTGTATCGGTTCAACGACTTACCAGGAATACAGCAGCATATTTGAAAAAGAGCGCGCGTTGGCACGTCGTTTCCAAAAAATCGACGTTGTGGAGCCATCTCTTGATGATACCACGAAGATCCTGATGGGCTTGAAACCTAAGTACGAAGCACACCATGAAGTGCGTTACACCAACAAAGCCATTCGTGCTGCGGTAGAGTTGTCAGCCAAATACATTAATGACCGTCATCTTCCAGACAAAGCCATTGATGTAATTGATGAAGCGGGTGCGCGCTGTCGCCTTGCGCCAGCAAACAAGCGCAAGAAAACCGTGGGCGTGGGCGATATTGAAGCCATGATTGCGAAAATGGCCCGTATCCCTGAGAAATCCGTTTCTTCGACTGACCGCGAAGTGCTTCAATCGCTTGAGCAGAAGCTCAAAATGCTGGTCTTCGGACAAGACGATGCGATTGGTGCATTGTGTGAGGCGATTAAGCTGAGCCGCGCAGGCTTGGGCGCAGAGAATAAACCTGTCGGTTCATTCTTGTTTGCAGGTCCAACCGGGGTGGGTAAAACCGAAGTCACCGTTCAACTTGCCCGTGCGATGGGTATTGAGCTGCAACGCTTCGATATGTCTGAGTACATGGAGCGTCATACCGTCAGCCGTTTGATTGGTGCGCCTCCAGGCTACGTGGGTTACGACCAAGGTGGTTTGCTGACGGATGCGGTTATTAAACATCCTCACAGTGTTGTGTTGCTTGATGAAATTGAGAAAGCGCACCCAGATGTCTTTAACCTGCTTCTTCAGGTCATGGACAACGGGACACTGACGGATAATAACGGCCGTAAAGCAGATTTCCGAAACGTGATTCTCGTGATGACAACCAATGCGGGTGTGACGGAAACCATTCGTAAGTCGATTGGCTTGATCCAACAAGATCACAGTCACGATGCGATGGCTGAAATTAAGAAGGTGTTTGCACCTGAATTCCGAAACCGCCTTGATAACATCATTTGGTTTAACAACTTGGATAAAGAAATCATTCTTCAAGTTGTCGACAAGTTTGTTGTCGAGCTTCAAGCTCAATTGGATGCGCGTGGCGTTTCTCTTGAAGTGACAGATAAAGCGAAACTGTGGCTGGCAGAGAAAGGGTACGACAAGTCTATGGGTGCACGTCCAATGGCGCGTGTCATGCAAGAGCATGTGAAGAAGAACTTGGCGAACGAACTACTGTTCGGTTGCTTGGTGAATGGCGGCACAGTGAAGGTGGGTGTGAAGAACGATACACTTACTTTCAGCTTTAGTGACGAGATGGAACCTGCTTGATTCACTAAAAAGTAGGAACCAAAAAACCCGGCGCATGCGCCGGGTTTTTTTGTGTTCGCGAGACGTGAGGATTAACGCGCGCGGAAGATAATGCGACCTTTCGACAAATCGTAAGGTGTCATCTCAACAGTAACTTTGTCACCCGTTAGGATGCGGATGTAGTTCTTACGCATCTTACCAGAGATGTGAGCAGTAACTACGTGGCCGTTCTCAAGTTCTACGCGAAACATAGTGTTTGGCAGGGTGTCCAATACGGTACCTTGCAGTTCAATTACGTCTTCTTTTGCCATTTAATCCTCTTAGGCTATCTCTCAGCCATTTTTTGACTGGCAGATAATGCCTTGATTGTTTGAGTCTGTAAAGTTCAGGGCCGAAATTTTACCCCTTTGTATTCACAGTGACCAGCAAAAATCCGCCAGAGGTCTAAGTTTGACGTGATTCAGGTCAGAATTTATGGGGTATTAGCGAAATCTATGATGATAAAACAGACGTATACAATGCCTGATACACAAAGGGTGGCGGATCATTTTTAGAAAGAAACCCATTCACCGGCAATGAAACGTTGGTTAGGTTTGAATTTTTCTTTGTAGCGCATTGCACTGCATGCATCGATTTGGAAGCCAAGATAAAGCCAAGGCTTTTGATTTTTGCTTGCTAACGTTAGCTGGGCGAGCACACACAGCGAACCCAGCGACCATGAATGGTCAGGGTCGAAGAAGCTGTAAATGGCACTGTATCCCGCATCAACATCATCTGTCACCGCGATGGCAATCAATCGATCTTGTTCATAGACATGCAGGTAACGCACCGTTAGCCAATCACTTTGGACGAATGAGAGGAAGTCGTCTTTTCGTGCGGGATACATAGAGCCGTCGCGATGGCGCGCGGAAATGTATCGGTCATAGAGTTCAAACCAATTGTCATCGAGCGTGTCTTTTAATTGAAGGTCTAGCCGCTTTAATTGGTTGAGTTGTCGCTTCTGACTCTTGGACGGTTGGAAATGTTCCACCGACACCCGCAATGAGTGACAGGCAGTGCACGCGCCACAATGTGGGCGATAAATATTGTTGCCGCTGCGTCGAAAACCCGCTTGGACTAGATAGTTATAGCCTTCGCTTGATAGCACATCATCATCCATCACAATGGCGATGGACTCTTTTTCTGAGGGTAAGTAGTTGCAAGGCGATGCCGCCATGACACCGAGCTTGATGGCATGTTTAATCATCCTGCACTCCTAGACGTTGTGGCTTATATACTGACGCGTCTAGCGAGATTTGCTTGAGGGCATCCAATTCAATCAGGAATGTGTCTCGTGATACCGCTTGTGCGCCCATAGAGGCCAAGTGTTCTGTCATCATCTGACAATCTATCCATTGACCGCCATGACGACGAAAGTGCTCACAGAAGAACCACAGCGCCGTTTTAGAGGCATTGGGTTTCAGTGAAAACATGGATTCGCCACAAAACATCGCACCTACGCTCACACCATACAGTCCGCCAACGAGTTCATCTCCTTGCCATACTTCGACGCTGTGCGCACCACCTTGACGGTGAAGCGCTTTGTAAGCGTTACGCATCTCAGGGGTAATCCACACCATGTCTTCGCCTCGAATCAAGGCGCAGTGTTGGATGACGTCGTCAAAACATTGATTAATCGACACGTGATACCCGTTTTTACGCACAAACTTTCGCAGACTTTTTTGAGGTGTAAACGTGGCAGGGTGGATCACTGCGCGCTCAGAAGGGGACCACCACAAAATAGGTTCATCGACACCAAACCAGGGAAAGATCCCTTGACGATAGGCTGATGCCAATCGACGAGGAGAAAGGTCACCGCCTATCGCGAGCAATCCGTCAGGATCATCGAGCGCTGATGAGATAGGTGGGAAGTGCTCAGGCTTGTTGTCATCCAGTGGCGGTAAATAAATGGTCATTCAATGATCCGATATTTCAAGGTAAAGAGTTGGATAGATAAACGGCTAATACACCAACAAAAAGGGAGCCGAAGCTCCCTTAAGTATACAATCTGAAACGCATTACTGAATACGTTGTAACAAACTTGTGTAACGTCCGCCAGCGGCTTTTAACTCGCTGTGAGAGCCTTGCTCGATGATGCCACCTTCGTCCATTAGACAAATGGTATCCATCTCTTTCAAGCCAACCAATCTGTGCGTAATGAACAACACGGTTTTGCCTTGGCTGTGTTCAAGCAGCAAAGACAAGATCTGTTGTTCCGTTTTCACGTCGAGGCCTTCGGTAGGTTCATCCAGCAACAAGATAGGCGCATCACGCAGCAAGGCGCGTGCAATGCCAACACGACGGCGTTCACCGCCAGAAAGCTGGCGACCACCATCGCCTAACCACGTATCCAATCCTGGCCCATCGAGTAGTGCGGAGAGCCCCACCTTATGGATAACATCGAGTAGTTCTTCATCAGTCGCTTCGGGTTTTGCCATTGCAAGGTTGTTACGCAGCGCACCATTGAAAATATCCACGCGCTGACTGACGACGGCCACGGATGAAC
The DNA here is from genome assembly GCA_042096095.1 of Enterovibrio sp. Taxonomy (GTDB): domain Bacteria; phylum Pseudomonadota; class Gammaproteobacteria; order Enterobacterales; family Vibrionaceae; genus Enterovibrio. Next base: position 1,295 of record JBELME010000021.1, on the reverse strand, counting down.
GCAATGCGGATTCACGCCACGTTGAAAGCGGCACGTTGTCGATGCGTATTTCACCTTCAGTTGGGTCCCAGGCACGGGTAATCAGTTGTAACAAGGTAGATTTACCGCAGCCTGTTCTGCCTAGCAGTGCCACTTTTTCCCCCGCTTTAATGTGAAGGGACACATTGTCGACAGCAGCCTGATCTGCACCATGATAGCGATACGTCACAGCATCAAAGGTGACATCGCCTTTTGCGGTGTTGTTATAACCCAAGGGATCAAAAGGGGTTTCTGGCGTCGCCTCAATGATTTCGTTCAGGCGCTTTGCCGACGTCACTGTTTGGCTTAGATACTGGAACGCGCCTGCGACAGGCATCATCAGTTCAAAGCTTGCCATGGTGGCAAAGGCAACCATGGCAACCATTGGATTGGGATAGTCCCTACCTACGCCATCCGCGGCAAGCCAAAGCATAAGCACCAGAGTTAAGCCGTTTGCCGCCAGGAGTACGCCATTTGCGAGGCCCGTTATCCCTGCCATTTGTCGTTGTGCGTTAAGCAGGCTTTTCTCATCGTTATGCGCTTGTTCGCGGTAACGTTCTGCGGCACCGAAAATCTGCAGCTCAGCATGACCTTGAAGCCAATCAAGCAAGGAGATGCGCAAACGCGACTTTGCATGGGTGATTTCCGCGCCATGTGGTCGCCCAAGAACAAAGAAAACCACAGGCAGGACAAACATCAGTGCGAACAGTATGCTGCCGAGTGTTAATCCGATAGCAGGGTCAAACCAATACAGGAATGCACTGATGCTGAGAATACCCAACACACCTACAACCATTGGGCTGACAAGACGCAAATAGACGTGGTCCATGGCATCGACATCGGCGACTAATCGGTTGAGGATATCTGCATCGCGCAGATTGCCAACTTTTCCAGGGATCAGCGGCGTCAGTTTTTCGAAGAAGAAAATACGCAAATCAGCGAGCAACTTAAAGGTTGCGTTGTGACTCACCACGCGCTCACCCCAACGTCCAGCGGTACGCGCCATAGAGAAACCGCGAACCCCCGCAGCGGGTAGCATGTAGTTAAAGTTTTGCGTTGCGGCAAGACCTGCAACAGCCGATGCAGCGATAAACCAACCTGATAAGGTCAACAGACCAATTGCAGCTGCGAGCGTCGCAAAGGATAGCAACATGCCTAACGACAGGCCGAACCAATGCTTTTTATAGAGTTTCAGGAAAGGAATGAGATCACGCATCGAGGTCACTCCTGTCTATGGCATTGATCATTTCTGCAAACACGCCAACGTCTTTAAGCGC
>JBELME010000020.1:0-30691 GCA_042096095.1 Enterovibrio sp. | reverse complement strand
ACGCTCTTCCGATCTGTATAATTGAGATAGGACAGCAACGTCTTCTCTAATTTTTTTCTTCACCAACCAATCAGAGACTGGTACTTGAGAAAAATAAGCAACTAGAACAGCAACAACAAGGATAATTAGTGCTTTAAGGTGTTTCTTGAGCCAATCCACTTAGGCTCCCACAGTTTTCCCAACAGATGGCTATAAGAATAGGACAAGTGCAAGCCTAAGCTTTGAAAAAAAACGAGACTCAAGTGAATTTTTTTTCAATCTTATGATTACCAACTTAGCTATATATCAGTAACATGCCTCTTAGGTGATACAATGACCTCTTCGGTATACCAATTTCCATGCATTCATCAGAATTTCCTAAAAATCTCACCACCCCATTTAAGCCACATAATGATTAGCGCTGGCGCTATGCAACTGATTTTACAAGCAGACAAAAAGCACAAAAATAGGCGTTATTGTTGTATAGATATTCACTTTCATCACATTGCGACCAATTCTGTGCTATTAAAAGCAAAAGATAAAAATCCGACGTCTATACACCCATTTCGACCAACAAATCCGCTTTACGCTCGACCGCCAAGCGTCCCATTTTTAAGACTTTTTTGGCTGTACCTCACATTGCGCTTTACCATATTTGTCATAGACTTGTTAAGGAGACAGTTGACTCAGATATAAGGCTGCCACGTTTGTTAAGCACATCAAAAGAAGACACACCCGACTATCAAAATCCCAACGGTCCTCGATTTACCTCGATGATTGCGATTTCTTTCATTTGTATGCTTATCCTGATCTCGACCTTCACGCTATATAAAAGCGCGCAATCTCGCCAGGTAGATTTACAGGGAAAAATGCTCAACGTAGAAGTCAACCGCGTTCAGCGCGCAATTGAAGTCAACCTTCAGAAGGAGGCATATTTTCTTGTTTGGCTTGCCAACAGCTTCGAAACCAAAGGCACGATAGACGAGAAGTCTTGGCGCGTTGCCACTCAGGACGTTACCCGCACCTTCCCTTTTTTCTCAGGTCTTTACTGGCTAAATCTAGAACAAAAACTGCAATGGACCACCCCCACCACCTTCAACCCTAATCATTTAAAAGCAGATTGGCAGATCGCACCGCCGGTCGGCCTAAATAAAATGCCCGTATTGTCAAAGCTATCGACATCTGGCGTCATCAGACACAGTAACGGCGACTTATCCATTGAAATGCTTCACCCGGTGATCATCGAAGGAAATGTGGTGGGGTATTTAGGGGCGAGCTACAACATCAAAGAAATGGTAGAAGCCATCGCCACACAATTCCTTACTGGCAACCAAATCCTGGTGCTGAGCGCTGGGACTGTGCCCTTCTTCGGGGAGTTACCAGAGAGTTTTGTCGCACTCTCGACCATGGTCGATGTCATTGCACTAGGCGACGTGTGGCAAATGACAGTATGGCAACAATCGACCTTCGACATATCCTATTTCTCATTGCCTATGCTGATATTCATCGCCGGCATTGTCGTGACCGTGCTGGTGGGCATTTCTTTATATTTGCTTGAAGTCAATATCATTGGTCGACAGGCAGAGTCAGACACCGTTTCTATGCTGAAAGAAGAAATCTTGCAGCGCCGCGAAATGGAATCCCAATTGCAGTTCACGGCAAACCATGACCCGCAAACCCATTTACCCAACCGCTTTGCGATGGAAACCTACCTTGAGCGCTCTATCCGTTCAGACCAAGACATTGTTCTGCTCTGCGTCGCGCTCGATAAACTGCAAGAAATCAATGATATGTATGGCCACGTCGTGGCTGACCAATTGCTACTTCAGGCCGCTAAGCGCTTTAAAACCGTCTTGCCCCCACACGCGATTCTGGCGCGTGTAAGTAACGATCAGTTCATGTTGGCATGTGCAGGTATGTCTCAGCTCGAAGCCGAGATGCAGGCCAATAACCTCAAAATCTGTCTCGAAGAAGAATTCTACATTGAAGACAATGACATTCTTACAACCTGCGCCATCGGCATTGCCTACCGCTACAACAATGACTTACATGCTGAGGAATTGCTGCGCCACGCAGATACCGCAGCGCATAAAGCCAAAGCACTTGGCAGCCGAAAAGTCGTTGCCTACAACCAAACCATGCAAGAACAGCTAACGCGCAAGAAAGAACTCGAACGCGCCATTCGAAACGCCATTAATAACGACGAACTTAAACTGCACTTTCAGCCTCAGGTTGACTTGCGAACACGTCAAATAGTTGGCGTGGAAGCCTTGGTACGCTGGGAATCTGACAATGGTAAGGTGATCAGCCCCGACATCATTATCCAGACTGCCGAAGAAACAGGTTTGATGCAGCGCTTAGGGCACTGGGTGGTAGATACGGCACTCAAGCAATTTTCCCACATGTTGGATGAACGCTGCGCGCCTAAATGCATTGCAATTAATGTGTCTGGTCATGAATTCCAAGATGGATATTTGGCAGACTACGTGATTCGTTCCGTGACCCGTTACGACATTCCTCCTTCTCGTGTTCAAATAGAACTGACAGAACAGGTATTTATCGAGAACTTGGAACGCAACCAACACATACTGAATCGCCTCACAACATCAGGCATTAGCTTGGCGATTGATGATTTTGGCACAGGGTATTCATCCCTCGCGTATCTTAAGCACTTTCCTGTCAACACAGTGAAGATTGACCGCGGCTTCATTAAGGATCTCCCGCAATCAAAAGATGATTTGGTCATTTGTCAGGCCGTCGTCAGTATGGCGAACTTGCTGCAATTGAAAGTGGTTGCGGAAGGTGTGGAAACGCTAGATCAGCAAGAACTGCTTAGAAATATCGGCTGTAACTTTGCACAAGGGCATTATTACTACACGCCGATGCCTGCGGAAGAACTGATGGTACTGCTTAAAAAACAAAGAGCCGGGCGTTTATTCCCGGCATCTAGTTAATCTCGCGTCTTTTAACGAACAGCGAACTGCAATATGCAATGCGATTCGCTATTTCGCTTCTGCCGTTTTCCACACTTCAGGTTGGATAGAAATCACCACCTCCCCAACAGAGAACCAGACTTGTCCATCTTCAATGGTTGCTTGAATGGTCATGTTGCGGCCAGAAGCTGCCGCTGCCGCATCCAGCACTTCATCCATAACATTGATCACGGTTAAGTTCTTGTACGGATGGAGTTTGTTTAGCAGCGAGGCTTTCCATGCCGTTGCGGCATTATCGCCATAAGTAAACAAAACGACCTGTTTTGACTGAATACATGCTTTCTTGATGCGCTTGTCATCTGGCAAACCCAGTTCAACCCAAAGTTCTATTTCATCACTGTAGTTTTTGATCCACAACTCTGGCTCAGACTCGTCACAAAGGCCCTTGGTAAACTGCAAACGTTCATCAGCATACAGGGTCCATGCGAGTAATCTCAGCATAAGACGTTGTTCTGTTTCAGATGGGTGCTGTGCAAGCGTCACCGTGTGATCCATATAAACCTGACGGGTCATATCGGCCACATTGATGGATGCTTTATACACCGTTGCTTTAAGTGCCATGGTATTTCCTAATTAAATGCTGTCGTTTATTAAGACCTGAATAAGGCCATTGTCAGTACAAAGACGTTCTTTCTCTTGCTTACTCAAGCGTTTAATTTTCCACTCAAGTGACATTGCAAGCCGCTTATCCCCTACTTCGTAGGACCAAGCCAACGTCAATGGCTGTTTTCCTCGTAAATACTTTGCAGTTTTTATGCCGTTTTTTTGGTGCTCATCAAAACGCCGCGCAACATCGGTTGTTACGCCGCAGTACAAAGCATTGTCTTTGGTTCTGATGAGATACACATGCCAAAGAGGCGCTGAAAGCGCCTCTTTACGTTCGTCGGATTGGGGCTGAGTTGTCATTGTTTGCCTGTCGTCGGCGTATTATGGTCGGCTTCAGGCTTATACGGTCAGCCTAGCTGAATTGTTCTATTTGTTACGAAAGGAGCGAGTTAACGAGCTCTTTCAATTCTTCCACTTCACGTTCTAATTGCTCTACACGCGCAGTCAAATCTGACGTTGGTGCTGAAGCAGGTGCGCTTTCAGCAAACACGCCAGGGCTTTGCGTTTCAGGCGTTTCCGTTCCGAATGAGTGCGTATAACGGCTTTCACGTTTACCCGGCTCGCGCGGCAATGCGGCAACATACGCTTTTTCTTGCATCACGGCCAGCACACTTTCCACTTCTTTCACGTCTGTGAATTCACAAAAGCGGTTTGTACGTGTTCTCAGCTCACCCGGTGTTTGTGGGCCGCGCAGCAACAGCACGCAAACCATGCCGCGTTGTTGATCGGTAAACTGGAGAGAACCAAACTCGGTGTTGCAAAAACGGTGCTGATATTTCGTCACACGACTACCGAACCCTTCGAGATCGCTAATCAATCGTTTTGCTTTGAGCTGCTCAACGGCGTCGAGCACTTCTGCTTCTGTCAGTGAGTAAACCGGATCGCGGTTATTTTTCTGGTTAACGGCAGTGGTTAGGCCATTCAGGGTCAAAGGATATTGTTCAGGGGTCGTTACTTCTTTTTCAAGCAGACAACCAATAACACGTGCTTCGTACGGAGTAAGTTCAATCGCCATGATATCGCCCTATTCAGGAGTTTCCTTATAACTCGCGGTTATAGCAATCAAAACCCATCACAGCAATATGAAGCCTCGCATATTCGTAAAAAGTAAGACACGACTGACGGTATTATCACCATGTTTTGAGGAATTTAAGACATTAAGCACCATAAGTGTCGCACTGTTGTGAATTCACTTGGATGCATAAAAAATAAAGTCACGCCTCTTTTATAATTTCAGATAAAATGCCCGATATTCTGATTTTTGTATGAAATAACCATCTCCAATCACAGGTTTGTTGTTGGAAGAAAGGAGAGAGAAATGGGACTGTTTGGTAAAAACACTGCGTCAAAACCATCAATGTCACTGATTGCAAAACAATGCCGTGTTGTCGGTGAGTTCGACTTAGACGGTGATATTCAGTTTGATGGGAAAGGCGAAGGTGCAATTCTCAATGCCCGCAATGTTGTTATCTCTTCAACTGGCCACTTCAAAGGCGATATTCATGCTGAACACGTTACCGTCAACGGTCTGGTTGAAGGCAGCATCATTGCGCGTGAAGTGAATATCCTGAGCGAAGGCAAAATGAAAGGCCAAATCCAAAGTGAACAGCTCACCATCGCGAAAGGTGGCTGTCTATTGGGTGAAAACACACAGAAAGACGAGCCTTCGCTGTCTGTGGTGAACGAAGAAGCATCGAAAGCAAAAGCGCCTTCGTCAGAGTCTAAGCAAGCATCTGCGTAAACCATTGCTACACTATTTACCCACAACCGCTTTAAATATCATCAGTTAATCAAGATGAAACGGCTCAATGCTTGACTTCATCCAAGTGCGATATACGATGCCTGCTGATGAGCGTTATCAGGAATAAAGAGATGTCAGAACAAGCAAACGAAGCCGTAGAGACAGTGAAACTGGAAAACCTTTCAGCTGAACTGCAACAAGTGATCAAATACGAACAAGTACCCGCAGAGCTATACACTATGCTGGCGTCAGTGCATGAAGCGGCTGAAGACGTCGTTCGTGAAGCATGGGATGCACTTCCAGCAAGCGCACAGAACATTCTGGACAACTTTGAACAATTCCACGCGCTAGTTAGCCTAAGCCAAAGCTACGCGGGCATTGATTTCCTGCAAGAGTGTCAAGATCTTAAGTTCGACGACATGACGCAAGAACAAACCGAAGACTACAAAGCTACCCTGCTTGATAAGCTTCTGTTCAACTGCGTAAAAGACCTTGCTAAGCAATTGAAGCAAGCGCGCATGAAGCCAGCAATGAAGCGTGAATTCCGCGAAATCTTCCAAAAGTAAGCCTTCGCGAAAAAGAATAAAAAAAGAGGTGACAACGTCACCTCTTTTTTTATCTGAAACAAATCAGTTGGTTACTCGTAACTAGGTACGATAAAGAACCTTGATAACATGGTAACCGAATTTAGTCTTAACGGGACCGATTGGCTCTAGCACTTTACCGCTAAATACCGCTTTATCGAACTGCGGCACCATCTGGCCTTTACGAAACTCACCCAGATCCCCGCCCTTTTTGCCTGATGGGCATGTAGAGTGTTTGCGAGCAAGATCGGCGAACTTCGCACCTTTGTTAAGTTGCTTGATGATGTCTTGCGCTTGCTCTTGATGCTTCACCAAAATGTGAAGCGCATGTGCTGTTTGTACCATTGAAATGTCTCGTATAAATTTTTGGCATACATTAACATACATAAATTCAAAATGACGCTATGAAGTAAACGGCTACAGTCACCTGTTAGTAGGGAGCGTTAAATTGGCGATGACTAAAGCAATCCGACGTAAACGCTGAGAGATATCTTTTCCAAAAAATTTTTCGATGATTTTTACAAGAAACAATCTAATCAGAATGTCATAGACGAAAACTCACTCTGGTGATAATTTGCTTTCTATAAAATGGAGTATTCACGAAGTTGTCTATAGAAGTCATAACCGTTAATATCTCTCTCTTAAGTCAGTCACTGTCCAATGAGAAATCAAGAACACGCTAAACAGCCTCTTGATCCAAAAGATACAGAAAGCCATACTTTTGGCAGCAGACACACGAACCCAGATGTCTGCCCTAAGCACTCCCTAAAGGGAGGTGCGCATTTGTCAGTGCCTATAATATTTGTAGAACATCACCCAGAAGCTGGAAGAAGATCTTCAACTCACAAAAATGCGAGTGAGTATATCCTATTTAGAAATCTATTTCCTGTGTATATTTACAGTATTTAAACGGCTGTTGGGGTTTCCAGATTAGTCTACCTTTACAACCTTTTACTGACCCTTTTGGTTGGTGCGCGATTATAAGGAATCGCTCTAAAAAAGCGATACCGTTATACACCGCTTTGGTCTTTTGTTGTCAATTCCGATAACGGTAGCCAAGTGACGTTCACGCCTGATTGCTCAAACATGTCCGCACTGATCTTAATTTTCTCGCCCCAGCGCGATAAGAAATCTTCGCTTTGCTCTGGGCAGTAAACGTGGGTAATGCCCGTTTGAATGATTTTTGCAGCACAGTTAGGGCAAGGGAAATGCGTTACCCAAATGTCGCAATCACTCAGGTCACGCTTAGCGAACAAGATGGCGTTTTCTTCGGCGTGTAGGGTTTTAAGCAGCTTCATTTCGCGATCATCCGTCGCTGCGCTGTCAGAAATACCATGCGGGTAGCCGTTGAAGCCAACGGAAACGATGCGGTTTCCTTTGGTGATCACCGCCCCCACTTGCGTTGAAGGGTCTTTACTCCAAGAGCCTACTAGCTCTGCCATTTGAAAGAATCGGACAGCCCACTTAGAGATCATTGCGTTTCCAATACGTTAACTGAATCAAGAATGCGGCTATTGTGCAAAACTGTGGCCAATTGCTCAACGAAATTTAAACAGAATACGAAAATGGCACCTCGCAAGGTGCAATTCATCAGGTGCGAACTGTGTTATCTGGTTGGTGGTTTAAAACGCGCCGCCATTTAGCCACAAATGACACAGGATGGATGCAGCGTAACCTAGCAAGATAACCGGCGCCCATTTTAAGTGTCCGAAGAAGGTATACATCCCACGCGCTTGCCCCATCAAGGCAACACCCGCCGCAGAACCCAGTGAAAGCAGGCTACCACCGACCCCTGCGGTGAGCGTAACGAGCAACCAGTTCCCGAGTGACATGTCTGGGCTCATGGTAAGCACAGCAAACATAACAGGAATGTTATCAACCACAGCCGACAGCAAGCCGACAATGACATTCGCCCAAATTGGGTTCCATTCTAGGTACATGACGTTAGAGATCATGGAGAGATACCCAATCAGGCTTAATCCCCCTACACACATCACGACGCCATAGAAAAACAGGAGTGTGTCCCACTCGGCATGGGAAACGCGACGAAAGACATCAAATGGCACGACCGAACCTAGGCGTTTCAGCGCAGCTTCGTCTTTTTCTGCCATCGCAATAGCACGTTTACGTGCTAACGAATTAGGCAGCGTTTTACGCAGGAAGAAACCAAAGAACTGAAGGTACGCTAAGCCCATCATCATGCCGATAACCGGTGGGAAGTGAACTAAACCGTGGAAACCCACAGCAGTGAGGATCGTCAACAAGAACAGGACCACGATGCGTCTTGCCCCGCGTTTCATCTCAACAAACTCTTGCACGACGTCAGGCTGCTCTTTAGGGATAAACAGAGACATGATGAACGCAGGAATAAGATAGTTAACCACAGAAGGGATAAACAAGGCGCCAAACTGACCAAAGTCGACAATGCCTGCCTGCCATACCATCAAGGTCGTGATATCACCGAACGGACTGAATGCCCCACCCGCATTAGCAGCGACAACGATGTTTACACAAGCAATATTAATGAACCTGGCATTGTCACCACCAATTTTCATGACAACCGTGCACATCAGCAGCGCGGTGGTTAAGTTATCAGCAACAGGTGAAATAAAGAAAGACAGTATGCCAGTGATCCAGAAAAGCTGGCGAAGATCGTAGCCTTTACTGACGATCCAGGCTTTTAGCGCATCAAAAAGCCTGCGCTCTTCCATTGCAGCGATATACGTCATTGCAACCAGCAAGAACAACATGAGTTCAGCATACTCGAGCAAATTGTGCTCAATAGCAGACTTGGCGACATCTATTTGCCCTGCCCCTGAATAGGCAAAGCCCAATAGCAACCAAATAAGCCCTGCCGCCAAAAGTACCGGTTTTGATTTACGAAGATGCAATTGCTCTTCGAGCATGACGAGGGTGTAGGCCAAAACGAATATTAAAAGGGAGATATAGCCGACAGCAGAACGGGTTAAATCAAGATGGGTTGTGGCATCACTGCCAGACGCACCAGCACTGCAAGAGAATAGCAGTATCAGCGCAGTAAAAAGCTTCATCCTTGTGCCTCCAAAGCAAACAATTTTGGGAAAATTAGTGACGAGGATGCCATGCGCACTCAAGAAGAGTTTGGTGGTGAGTATTCCCAAAAAAGCGCAATGAGCATCGCTTCATTCCTTATTAGTGTTTGAATTATATCGCGAGTCTTTGACAGCAACGGAGCCGCGTTAAAGGAATGAGTATTTGTAAAGGCGTTATAATAGATGCATGGAGAGATGATTGCAGAGTGATTAATGTCACTTTTCAGCCCCGAGCCACAAACATCATCATCCGTCGCAATTTATTCATAAACATCTCTGTAAATGAGAGAAAGATCGTCCAAATCATTATCGAAAAATGGTACGACGCCGACAATGTTCGGCGTGCACCCAACATTCAACTGCACAGCCAAAGGCTCTCGGCACATGGTCAGCGGATATTCGTTCTACACCTTTCTCTATTTACAGTGTAAAAATTGGGAATGCACTTAAACACACTTCAAACTTTCTCATAAAAAGAATGGTTATCTCACAGCTTCAACATTAACAATATATCAACCTAATTATGTGAGTTATATTAGAGACATATACTTGCATATGAGAAACCACCAGAGGTTACGTTGGATCTGTATGCATATGCAGCAGAAAAGCAGATCTTCATATTCACCTTTAAATACAGTCAGTTACTTGAAATCATAAAAATCAGGCTAGCAAAAACCCAGACAATTGGTCTTAATCCGCAACATTACCTCCTGATTTTCCGTCAATTTTTGGATATAACAATGGATTAACACGTGACATCGCCAAGTGGCGAATTTGTTATATGTCACTCATCAGGGAGATATAAGATGAAACTATCAAAATTCTTGGTATCAGCGTGCTGTGCCGCAACACTGTTCACTACCCCTTTCACCGTTTCTGCAAAAACAGCCACGGTTGCTGTGTCTCAAATTGTTGAGCACCCGGCCCTTGACGCAACTCGTCAAGGCCTACTTGATGGACTGGCGGAGCTAGGATACGTTGATGGCAAAAACCTCGCGTTCTCTTACCAAACTGCACAGGGAAACCCTGCAATTGCCGTGCAAATCGCACGTCAATACGTCGGTGAACAACCTGATGTACTGGTAGGTATTGCAACCCCGTCTGCACAAGCCTTGGTTGCTGCAACCAAATCTATCCCTGTTATTTTTACTGCTGTGACCGACCCTGTAGGTGCAAAGCTGATCAAAGACATGGATAAGCCAAGTGCAAACGTCACCGGCCTTTCTGATCTGTCACCAGTGGCGCAACATGTCGCAATTGCGAAAGAACTCATCCCTGGTATGAAATCCATCGGTGTCGTTTACAACCCAGGTGAAGCCAATGCGGTCACGCTCGTCGAACTGCTGCGCGAAGCGGCAGAGAAAGAAGGCTTGAAAGTGATTGAAGGTACCGCGCTAAGAAGTGCTGATGTTCAATCTGCAGCACAGATTGTGGCATCACAAGCCGATGCGATTTATGCGCCAACGGATAACACAGTCGCGAGCGCCATTGATGGCCTCGTAGGTGCAGCAAACCAGGCGAAGAAGCCCGTTATTGGCGGTGCAACGTCTTACATCCCGAACGGCGCGGTTGCAGCACTGGGCTTTGATTACTACCAAATTGGTGTGCAAACGGCAGATTATGTTGCTGCCCTTATCGAAGGTAAAGCCGTTGCCGATCTTCCCGCAAAAGTCGCTGTCGGTTCAGACCTTGCGATTAACTTGAAAGCCGCACAAAAACTTGGTCTCGACGTTCCAGCCTCTTTGCTAGACCGTGCAACGACTGTCGAAAAGTAAGTCAGGAGCAGTAAATGACCTCAATTGCCTTCTTTGGCACTCTGGAAGTAGGTCTGGTTTATGGCCTAGTCGCACTGGGCGTATATCTGACTTTCCGGGTTCTCGATTTTCCGGATCTCACGGTAGACGGCAGCTTCCCAATGGGTGCTGCTGTCGCCGCCACACTCATTGTCATGGGTGTTGACCCTTGGATCTCAACCTTTGCTGCGATCCTGGCGGGTGCCTGCACTGGCCTGATTACTGCATTTTTAACCGTGAAATGCGGCATATTAAATTTGCTTGCCAGTATCCTGACCATGATTGCGGCTTTCTCCATCAATATCCGCATCATGGGCCGACCTAACGTTGCTCTGCTGGGCGTAGACACCATTCTTACGCCTTTCGAGAACATGGGTCTCGACCCAGTTTATGCCCGCCCACTCGTGGTGTTCGTTCTGGTTGTGCTCAGTGCGTGGTTCATCATCCGCCTTTTGAGCAGTGATTTTGGCCTTGGTCTTCGTGCAACCGGCGTCAATGGACGCATGGTACGCGCACAAGGCGCAAGCACGGCATTTTATACCTATGTGGGTCTTGCCCTTTCTAACGGCTTTGTGGGCTTTTCTGGTGCGTTGTTCGCGCAAACAAACAGCTTTGCCGACGTCACCTCTGGCGTCGGGACCATTGTTGTAGGTCTCGCGGCCGTGATTTTGGGCCAAACCTTGCTGCCAGGACGCAAAGTCTGGGTGGCCGTGGTAGCCGTTATTCTTGGCTCGGTGCTCTACCGATTGGCGGTCGCGTTCGCGCTGAGTTCGGGCATGTTTGGCTTGAAGGCGTCTGACCTCAACCTTGTCACGGCGGTATTGGTTGCACTCGCCTTGATTGCACCCAAAGCCCGTAAGCACTATCAAAAAACCAAGAAGATGAAAGAAGCGGGGGTAGCAAAGTGATTGAATTAAAAGATATCCAAGTCACCTTTAACCCTGGCACTGTCCTTGAAAACCGCGCATTGCGCAGTGTGTCACTCACCGTGCCTAAGAACGAGTTTCTCACCATCATCGGGTCTAACGGTGCGGGGAAATCTACGCTCCTTGGCGCAGTCAGTGGCGAAACCCCCATGGTGGGCGGAAGTGTCGTGATTGACGGCATCGACGTGACACATCAACAAGTCCACCAGCGTGCTGCGCTTGCAGCACGGGTATTTCAAGATCCATTGGCAGGTACTTGTGCGTCTCTCACCATCGAAGAAAACATGGCGTTGGCATTTAGCCGTGGTTCTCGCCGCGGGTGGAGCTTAGCGCTCTCTAACAAACGCAGGGAGATCTTCAAGGAACGTATCTCTATTCTAGGCCTGGGCTTGGAAGATCGTCTGAGTGACAGCATTGGCTTGCTTTCGGGTGGTCAACGCCAAGCGGTAAGCTTAGTGATGGCCACACTGTCAGACAGTAAATTGCTGCTTCTCGATGAACACACAGCAGCGCTTGATCCACGTATGGCGGCATTTGTTATCGATCTGACGAAAAAAGTCATCACGGAGTTTGGCTTAACCGCATTGATGGTGACGCACTCGATGAAAGACGCCCTCGCCTGCGGTGATCGCACGGTTATGCTGCACCAAGGCAATATCGTATTAGATGTGAACGGTGAAGAACGCGCCAGCATGGGCGTGCCTGATTTGCTCGAGATGTTCAGCCGAGTGCGTGGTGAAGAATTGGCAGACGACAGTTTGTTGCTTAACTAACGCATAGCATCAGATTGTTGATACGAAAAAGACGGCATTCGCCGTCTTTTTTCATTGCTTAATCATTACTTGTTGCATATCAAGCCAATGCGTTAGAAACGTTTCAATAGCCGTCCCATGAGTGACGGATGATAATCCCACACATGGTCGAACATGCTCATTACTGCTGGGTTGCCGTATTTGGACAAGTTGATGGCATGAAAGCGATTGTGCTGCGCTTTGAGTTCATCAACCTTCTGCTTCACCTCATCAGGCTGTTCGGGTGCTATAAAATCTGAAATCACCACCAAATCCGAATTGCGGTACTTATCCGAGCCCATTAAATCCACCGAGTGCGTCAACACAGGTTCGAGATCTGTGCCGCCGTGGAAACTGTAAGATAAAAAGTTCAGCGCTTCTTTTAGGCCATCTTCGCCCGTGAGTTCATAACCAATATGGTCGGTTGAGAAAATCATCACGCTACAGTCTCGGTCTTCTTTCACCGCAATTTGCATCAGCGCGTACGCCATCGCTTTTGCACATTGCTCAGGAAAGCCACTCATTGACCCCGATGCATCAACACAGATCAGAAACGGCCCTTTCTCGATGTCAATTTGTTTGCTTTCTGGTTTGAAGGCTTTCACTTTTCTCAGCGAACGCTGCATGCCTTGCATGCGATAGGTCAGAAGGCGCTTATCAGCAAAGCTTTTATAGAAAAGGATTTCAAGCGCGGGTTCAGCTAAATAAATCGCTTCATTCGGCACCAATCTCTCAAGATGATCACTCTTATGAACACCAACAATGTCATCTGCGACATTTTCAGCTGGCTCTTCCACCATTTTTAGCTCTTCGGCAGGCGAACGTTGCAACGAGGGATCATCCACATCATTTGCCATTCTCCCGAGCTTTTCCGCGATGTCTTGCAGATCTTGGTTGTCTTTCAAGAACGCCACAAAGCGCTTTAGCAAAGCAACATCCGATTGGGTAACCTTCGACGATGCCAAATCCCACAATCGACCAGTCTTCTCGGCGTCTCCGTGCTCTTGAACACCTTCCAGTTCACGGTACGTTTCCATCCGCTGATAAAGCTCTTTCAGCAGCTTCTCTTTGTGCGCTTCTAACTCTTTTTCTTGTGCGGCTTGAATGGCCGCCGACAAATGCTGATACCACTTATTGCAGAAATAGGCCTGAAACATCGGCGTTTCTAGCGCGACATTTTTCTCGATCATCTGTCGGGCTTTCAAGTAAAACGACGACTTACCTTCTAATGATTTCATCAGGGATTCGGCGTTATCTGTGAATGCCTGCTGAGACATAGCAACGGCCTTTTGGTAGGCCTGAATTTCCTGTTTCAAATCGTCTGTAATGCAATCATTACTCAGGCGACGTTTCACAGAATGTCGCCATTTCCGCACATGACGCTTTACTGATCCTTTCGCATTCGGGCTGGCTTCTGTCATCACGAGAAGCTGCGGCTTTGCCATTACCTCGGTCACCGCATGCTCCAACATGCCTGTTTCTGCCAGCATCATGCCTAGCTGTAAACTCTCCGGACTAATCATCCGCACTCCTAAGCGAAGTATTCGGTTAACATGCGAATACGAAACGCATCTTTTTCAAACTTAGCGGTTTGTTTTTGCAACGCTTCTTCTGCATCGGTAATGCTGTTCGCCAACAGCTCCAAAAGATCCGAATTAGCAAAGTTGTGTGGCAGTGCAGCATTCAGCTGCATTCTCGCTACACGGATCATGTGCTTCGCATCCTCTACCTTTTTAATAGCAGCTTCCGTTTTACTTTGCCATGCGGTGAAGGTTTCAGCGTCATTGTCATCAATGCCCGCAATCGCCACTGAAACAGGTCGGTTTGCGATGTCTTTTATCATCAATTCCAATTCGCTTGTCACATCAAACTTGAGCATGCAAAGGTTCGGGTTTTTGTTCACGTAGCCGTAAACATCACACGCGCCGTTTTTGATTTTTTTCTCGAATTCACTGGCATCAACATACACCCAGCGACTGTCCCCTTTCTCTTTTTCAGAGACAGATGGATTGGAATCCAACATCACCAGCTTGATTAAATTATGGCTCGAATTGATGGAATAGCGTCGGGCTTTTGAAAGTTCGATCAGATACTTCTCTTTGCGCATCGACACTTCAGTGCCAACATCGTGGCCAAGTGTATCGACAATGTCTTCACACAATTCTTTCACGTCGTCGTTCGCATCTGTCGCAACAGACAGGGCTTCTTGTTGGTTGAAGCACACTTGCTTGGCGAATTGACGCATCACGGCATTCACCACACTTCGAGACTCAGGGCTGTGCCAGAGACATTCTTGCAGCAACAGAAGATCAACGGGATTGACCTCATTTCGGCCATTAAAGAAGGCACTGGCTTTCAGCAACCGCACAGCCTTTTTCCAGCGACGATCTGAGATGTATAGCTCTTCCGCGGGGAATGGGTGTCCGCCATCTTCCGCTTCGCGCTCTAGCAAAAGTTTCAGTGCATAGATCTTTTCAAACACATCATCAGACAGCGACACGAGATCAATTTGGCGCTGCCACAGTTGGTATTCCTGCGCTTTGATCGCAATGTCCGGACCTATTTCCGCATCAGCGTCACCTTGCTCGCCAATGATCAGGCGTTTGAAATTGCCTTTCTCTTGAATACGGTTAACGAAAACGCGCACTAGCATGCGGTCGTACAACGCATCGAGACCACTGTCTGCTTCGGGCAATTCGTTTGAGGCTGCAACGAGCAGGCGCATAGGAACAGGCAATACGTCGCTGCCGTTTCTAAATACGCGTTCGTTTACCACAGTAAGGAGGGTGTTAAGAATGGCCGGGCCAGCTTTCCATATTTCATCAAGGAACACGACGTCAGCCGTTGGCAAATAGCCTTCGGTTAACCTGACGTATTTCCCGTTGTCTTTGAGTTCTTGAATGGAGAGAGGTCCAAATACCTCTTCTGGGGTTGAAAACCGCGTCATCAAGTATTCAAAAAAACTGCTGTTATCAAAGGCTTTGATGAGGCGTTTTGCGATGTAGCTTTTTGCAATCCCTGGCGGACCGAGAAGAAAGAGACTCTCGCCGCTCAATGCTGCGAGTAAGCAAAGACGAATAGTATTCTCTCGCTCATAAACGCCACTCGACAGCGCGTTAACCAACTTCTCGATACGCTCAGGCAATAATGCGTGATTTGTGGGCATAGCAATTTGATTCATCACGGTGCTGCTCCGTTATTCCATGATCTACCGAAGAGATGTATCCACACTCAACGCACTATTAATGTTTTGTAACATTTTAAATGGTACGCCCATTGGTATACCACTTGGGATCTGATCTCTTCCACCCTTAAATCTTAGTTTTCATTTTTGTTACACGAAAATCCTCCGACTCAAACAGGTGGATTACAGCGATAATTCCCATTATTTAGGCACACGCTCTCCCCTCAACGTACAGGTATTTAAGCTACGAGGGGCTGATCCTGCGAGCCTCCCTTAAACAAATCCTAGAACAACAGGCAGAAAAAAGGCCTTCTCTAAGGAAGGCCTTTACATCGAATTAATTTAACTTGGCGGAATTTTCGAACGTAGCACGATTACAGTACTTCAATGGGCAAGCGATGATCCCCGCCCCACTCGGTCCAAGAACCATCATACACAGCAATCACTTTGCCAATGGTGAATTCGCTTGCCAATGCCACCGTACAGGCAGTCACGCCAGACCCACAGGTAGTGACATTTGCTAAGTCGTTAGACACGACAGTGGCCAGTAACAAGGTCAGATCCTGAGAGGATTTGAAGAAGCCATCTTGCATGACTGACGGGAATGGCAAATTGACAGCGTTTGGCATGTGTCCACAGCGCACACCTTCTCTTGGTTCTGCCACTCTGCCACTAAAACGGTCGAAAGGACGCACATCGATCACATTGAGTGCATTATCAGTGATGCCTGCCAGCAACGCATTTTTGTCGATGTAACGATCAGGTTGGAATGTCGCGGTGTATTCCGTTGCTTGAGCTTGGACTGGCGGCATTGTGTCTAGATTACCCCCGGCGTTTTCCCATGCAGGCAAGCCGCCATCCAGCAAAGCGACATTTTGATGCCCCATCACTTTAAACATCCACCACACACGCGGTGATGAGAAGATACCCGCACTGTCATACACGACAACCGTATCGGTATTGGAGATACCCAGCTTACTCACGCTTTCCGCGAACAGTTCGGTCGATGGCAACATGTGCGGCAGGGACGATGTGGGATCTTTAATCTCGCCATCGAAATCAAAATATACCGCACCCGGAATACGTTTCGTCTTCCACTCTTTCGCACTGTTTCTGTCACTGCCCGGCATAAACCAGCTAGCATCGACGGTTTTGATATTTGGCGCAGAAACATTGGCTTTCAGCCACTCCACGTTGACAATTACATCAATATTCTGGGACAAATCACTCTCCTTTGAAACGACGATCGTCAGACGCATGGTTATGAGTTAGCATAGCGCCGACACGCAACTGAGTCGCATTAAAGACGCACATGGCGTCATATCCTAAACAATAGGGATTTTATGTTATCACGCAGATTACTTGGTGCTGCCATCATCGCCGCACCAATGTTCACTTTTCCTGTACATGCTGCCACGGTTTCGCTTTCAATTGATAATGACGGCGTCATCGGTACAGACCGAGAATACACAAGTGGCCTTTTCCTTCGTTGGTCTTCTGATCCTGGCCTCATTGGGTATAGCATTGAAATCGGTCAGCAAATGTGGACACCCTCTGACATTGAACTCACTGAACCTCAGCCGAATGAGCGTGCCTATGCGGGTTTCCTTTATACACAAGCTAGGTTGTACCAACAAACCGATACCTTCGCATCAAAGGGCGGTTTGTTGCTCGGAACAGTCGGCCCTAACTCTGGTGCAGAGACGGGTCAATCCGTCGTTCACACGATCGTGGGTTCTCCCGACCCACAAGGTTGGGACTATCAAATCTATGATGAGTTCATCTACCAATTAAGCGGTGAAGCGCACCAACTCATCGCACGCAGCCCAATGGGCGAATTCAGTGTATTTGGTCGTGGTCAGGGTGGCAATTTCCAGAGTGAAGTCGCTGCGGGTGGTACCTACCGTCTTGGTATCGATCTCGGCAACACCTTTGGTTCAACGTCTGTGATTGCCGGAAACACCATCGACACAGGCATGTTGGGCAACAGTGCTGCAGGGTTGTTTTTCTTCACCACGATGGAAGCGCGTTACCGTTTTGATGACGTGACGATTGAAGGCGATAAGCCTGCCGAAAATAGCGATTTGACCATTGAGAATGTGCAAGGCGCGGCATCTGCTGGCTTTACATGGTATTCAAACAACTGGGGTGCGACGGCATCTGCGATCATTCAGAGTAAGCAGTACGAAACAGCCAAGCGTAATCACCATGCTTATGGCAATTTCACGTTGTTTTACCGTTACTAAGATTTGGTCTGTTCCCTATACCCAAACAAGCTGAAGATGCTCGATGTCAGCATCAATAAACACGAAGAGGACAATCAAAAATGGCGAGAGAATTCTCGCCATTTTTCTGTTTAACACAACGCCCCACTACTTAGCTTACTTTCTGTTTTTCCACCAATTCTGATGCAATCAGTTCAAGCAAATACGTTTCACGTTGAATCGATAAACCTTGCTTCTCGTTCGTCGCCATGTTGTGTTTATTATGACGAATGGCTTCATGGATATTTATCCAAACAGGCTGCATGCCGTTTTTGATTTCATAATCCTCTAGTGACATTTCACCCAACTCTTCATCAATGTCGCACCAGAAACAGTAAGACATCATGTGCATCACATCAAAATCGGGCTTGTACCACGGGCGATATTCTTCATACGCACCAAATGGAACAATGTTTCGAATGTTTTGCGCACCCGTTTCTTCCTGAAGTTCGCGGATCAACCCTTCCACTTCATTCTCATCCGAATCTATGCCACCACCCGGCAACGAGTAATCTTGATAGCGTTCTGTATACAGCAAAAGAACGCATTCTCCCCGCACGACAATGGCACGTGCTGCACGTCGATGAAACGTGGTTTTATCTTCTAAAGGAACGGCATCGGGATGGATGCTGGTTTTTATTACTCGCATTCGAATTCAGCCTGCGTATTTCAATCATCGTCGAAGCAGCGCATTGACTGCTTGAAATTCATCTAAGTCGTTTGAGGACGAAGAAGTTCACGCAGTCAATAGATCCATCAGGAGGGTTCAAGTGCTTTCTATGCCTCACATACCGAACGTTATATTGTTTACTTTTCTAAGATTCCAATTAAGATACAACGCACTTTTATCGCGTGCCTACTGAAAATCACTAAACAAGTGTTAAAGACATGGTTTTTTATAGGGGTTCAAAGCGACAATAAAAAATCAGGCGACATCAGCATCCAATGTATTGTTATTCAACATGCCGCATTGCATACTGTTATTTTAGCTTTTTGCTATAGATTCGTCTTCAAAACACCCCATTTTTTTGTCCATTGTATATAGTTATAAACATTAGCTATTGTTTAATTACTCAAAAAGCGCGTCGATTCCGTAGATCGACAGGGGCGATTGCGTACCTTTTAACATTTACACTTCTACACGGAGCGAACATCAATGTTGCAAAAAGTCGCCATTGATAGCGTTGAGATTGGCATGTATGTCGAGCAGATCGAATCTCAACGAACCCGCACCCGAATGAAAAAACCCGGCTTTATCCGCCGACAAGAAACCATCGAAAATCTCAGAGGCAAAGGCGTCGAGTATGTGTACATCGACGCAGACCAAGTTACCTCCACCGAAGACATTCAATACCACGCTACCCCAGTGGGAAAATACTCATCCGTTAAAGGCAATGACGAATTTGCCGCCGCGAAAGATCTGGTAGACAAATCTAAGGAACAGCTGAGTAAGCTTTTGAATGATGTTTACGCTAACAAACCGGTAGATATTGAACCAGTAAAGGAAGTCAGCGCCAATATCGTTGATAACATTTTTGAGCGTCGCGAAGCGGTTTTGTGGATCAGCGGTATTCGTGAAAAGAGTGCCTACCTTCTCGAGCACTCGATGAATGTTGCCTTCCATTTGGTGAATTTCGGCCGCTTCCTTGAACTCGACAGAAAGACCCTTGAAGAATTGGCCATTGGCGGATTGGTTCATGACATCGGCAAGATCCTGATCCGCGATGAGGTGCTCAATAAACCGGGTAAACTCACCGACGATGAATTCGTACACATGAAAGAGCACCAAACGCTTTCTCAACCTGTACTCGACAACATGGCTGAGTTGCCAACCACCAGCAAAGACGTGAGCTTAATGCATCACGAAAAGATTGATGGGAACGGATACCCGAACGGCATAAAAGGCGATGAACTCACTCTGATTGGTCGCATGTCGGGCATTGTCGATATTTATGATGCATTGACCGCCGAGCGCGTCTACAAACCCGCCCTTTCGCCCTCTGAAGCCTTCAAGATCATGATTGGGTTAACCCCCTTTCATCTCGATCCCGATCTCCTTAAGAAGTTCATTCGCTGCATCGGTTTCTACCCTATTGGCTCCGTGGTAGAACTCAGTAATGGGCGCATAGGCTTGGTATGCAAAGAAAATCCCGACGATTTAATGACCCCCACCGTGAAGCTTTTTTATTCGGGTCGCACAGAGTCTTTCCGTGAGGTCGAGTACATCGATTTGAAAAAGCGCCCTGATTTGAAGATTGTGCGCGGCCTCACTGAAGCGAAACTCAAAACATCCTTTAAAGATTTCCGCTAAGTACCCACTGATATTGATATGTCTGTTTTTTGTTGATTTCAGCATCAAACAAACCCTTACAGCTATCTTTATCCATGACCGCAGCACACTATTTGCTTATAATGATGCGCTCATTTACTCGTGGAATAAGAAAAATGCGAATTTGTGCCGTCGATTTGAAAAGCAACGAAGCGAACATCTGCCTCATTGAATTGGACCAAGGTCTGTTTGAAGTGCCGGATTGCCGCGCGCGTAAATTCACTATGACTAACGCATCTGACACTGAGCAAATGCGTCACTTCCAACAGTCTTTTGCAAAGCTAATGGAAGACTACAAAGTCGACAAAATTGTTATTCGTGAGCGCCCAATGAAGGGTAAATTCGCTGGCAGCGCGATTGGCTTTAAAATGGAAGCCGCTTTACAGCTGATCGATAACATGGATTGTGTTGTTTTCACGTCTAGCGAAATGAAAGAGTCTCTAAAGCGCAACCCTGTGATGGTGTCGCTAAAAGACATCGGCTTGAAGCAGTTCCAAGAACAAGCATTCATGACCGGTTGCGCATACTTGAACAAGTAAGTCGCAACACAGTGAAAAACAGGCTGCCTTGTGCAGCCTGTTTGCTTTCTGCCTGCTTCAACGATCTTCCTCAATCCGACTACTACATAAATGCGCTCGCCGTCTTACCGTTGAGTTCCGTTTATGGCTACTTTTGCCGTTATCCAATGTTATTGTTACTGCATGTTCACTCACGGATGCAGGCGCATGGACAACGTCAATACCCTCAGACAACAAGCAAGGCTCTCTCGCGATCCGCGCTTTGATGGCGTGTTTTATATCGGGGTACTTTCAACTGGTATCTATTGCCGCCCTATTTGCCCAGCACCGACACCGAAAGAAGAAAACATCCGTTATTTTGATTCCGCCATTGAAGCTGCCGCCCAAGGATTTAGGCCTTGCCTACGTTGTCGCCCAGACAGCGCACCAGGTTCTCCGGCTTGGATCGGCAAAGAGACAACTCTGAAACGCGCTTTAGGGTTGATTCAAGCTGGCTTTCTGCAAGATAACGCGATTCCAACCCTCGCAGAAAAACTCGGCGTGACGGATCGTTATCTGCGAAAACTGTTCACTGAAACCCTCGGGTGCTCACCAAAACAATACGCGCTGTACCAACAAATTTTGTTTTCCAAAAAGCTGCTTCATGAAACCAACCTCTCAGTCACTGACATTGCGTTTGCGGCGGGCTTTAACAGTGTTCGCCGGTTTAATGATTGCTTTCAATTACAAATGCAATTGTCGCCAACACAAGTGAGACGCAAGAAAACACACCACTCTGATGCCATCTGTTTGATGCTGCATTACCGCCCGCCTTTCAATTGGCAGGCATTCCACGATTTTGTGAACACAAGACATATAAATAGCGTGGAGTGGATAAAGGGTAATAGTTACGGTAGATCCTTTATCTATTTGGATACAAAAGGCGAATTTTCCGCCACGTTAAACCCTGAGAAGCATGCGATTTCTATTGAACTGAGGCTCGACAATCCAAAGTATCTGTATCTCATCATCAATCGCATTAAGCGCATTTTTGATGTCGATACAAATCAGTCCGTCATTGATTCAGTGCTCGTTGACGCGCTTTCAATGAACGACCATGTGTCACTCGGCGTGAGAATTCCAGGTGTGTGGAATGTGTTCGAAGCGGGCGTAAGAAGCCTATGCGGTGAGACGCTACAAAATCAGACAGCTCATAGTAATGAAGCTGTTAGCGTGCTTTCGCATCTTGTTAATGGCACTCAGTCGTATTTGAAGAATGAAGATGCCACCCAAACAACAAAGTATTTCCCAACACCTGAGGCGTTGTTATCTGCGCTATCAGTGCAATTAGAAAGCGCAAACGAGGCATCAGCAAACAACCTTGACGAGGCACTGAGAGAAAAGCTCACCGCATGGGCGACATTTTGTATCGAACACCCCGACATTGATGCACAAAGCGATCTGGGTGATTTGCCGCTTTCGACCGATCACAAAGACTACGCCTTATTACGAGGGTTTGGCCTGCCCGACCTTGCACTGTCATTTAAAGGCAATAGTGAAGCACTGAATGATTTAGCGAAAAGCCAAATGGATAATACCGTTCCTTGGCGAAGCTATCTCGCGCTGACACTGGTAAACAAAGACAACCAACACGCTTGCACTGCCCAATGACACAATTACACCAGAGTTCGCTCTGAGCTACGGAAAAAAGAAGGAATTGACCATGACAAACTATCGCTGCGAATACGACTCTCCACTTGGTATGATCATTCTTACTGCATCCGATAGAGGTTTAACGTCCCTCACCTTACCGAACTACAAATATGATATTCCGACATCCGAGGATGATATCATCACTCGCGAGCCCTTTGAAACCGTAATAGCGCAACTCGACCGCTACTTTGCGGGTGAAGCGATTGAATTTGATGTGCCGCTTGATTTATTGGGTACAGCGTTTCAATGCACGGTATGGGAAGCACTGCAGACTATACCAGCAGGTGAAACCTTGAGTTATGGAGAACTGGCACAACGTATTGAGCGTCCAACCGCCTCTCGAGCAGTGGGGGCCGCCAATGGGCAAAACCCTGTCTCCATCATCGTGCCTTGTCACCGTGTAATAGGTAAGAATGGAACATTAACAGGGTATGCGAGCGGCCTAGAGGCAAAGCAATGGCTGCTAAAACACGAGCAAAAAATGGCCGCCGATACCTTTAGCTTAACGCCACTAACGTCCGCTGAGCCAACAGCTTGATAAAACGCATGGGCGTGATGCGATACCCTAAGTGCAGATAGAAGCCGTGCGCCTCTTCACGGCTAATGTGGCTGGTGACTTCAACGCGTAGACATTGTCGCGCGTTGAAGTAGGTTTCCGCATAATCGAGTAACTGTCGACCCACAGAAAGCTCTCGGAAGTTCTCAACGACCACCAGCGCTGAAATTCGCCCCCAAGGCATTGCATCATGTACCACATCGACAATGTGAACCGTGATAAAACCCACTACCACGCCGCACAATTCCGCCACCAAGATGTCGCCATTTTCACTGTCCAGCACACGGGCTAAACGTTCTTCCGTTTGAGAGAACGACGCTGGGTAGCCCAGCGTCTCGCAGAGCGCGCAAATGCGCTCTGCATCGTTACGGGTTGCTTGTCGAATATCCATCTCAAACTGCCCTGTTTAGTTGTTGGCTGTTTTGGTTGATTGCGGAGAGGCTTTTAAACTTACACGGCGGTCAAAGAAATAGCCTTCGCGGTCACCTTCGGTTTCAAGCGCCAACTGCGCACCGTATGCCGTTTGAATCAATTGCTCTGGTGCGACGCCTTGAGAGACAAGGTACTGATAAACAGACCCGACACGCTTTTGCGAAAGCTGCAAGTTGTAGTCTTGATTCCCGCGTACATCCGCATGTCCTTCAAGATCCCAGAACATGTCAGGCTGTTGGCGCATCAAGAAGGCGATTTCATCAAGTTGGTACTGGAAGTGCGGTTCAATGTCAGCAGAGTTAGTGCGGAACTGGATGTCCATCGCCAGCTCTAGCTCGATATTTTTCTCGTTCAACGCCGCTTTAAGGTTGGCGATCTCAAGTTGGTTTTGCGCATACAGTTCGCTCACTTCTTCTAGCTCGAGGTTACGCTGGCTCATGTTGGCGATAACGTTATCTTGCTCTTGGCTATAGTCTTCGAAGCTCACAAGCTGGCCAATCAACCCGCCAACGAGCGCCCCAGCGACTGCACCCACAGGGCCGCCAACCACCGCGCCAAGTGCTGCGCCACCACCGAAACCAATCGCGCCGATGTTTTCATCACGCTCCGTCGATATATTGTTACCAGAAGCAAATGCCGTTGATGCTGCCATTGGAATAGTAAGCGCCAGTGCGATCAAAGTTTTGTTCGTCGTTTTCATGGTGAATTCCTCATCCGTTTAGGTGTTAACGTTTTTTTGTTCGGGTTCGGTATGAACCGGTTACTGCGTTAATGTGTGTTTCGATGAGGTTATTAAACCAAGGCAAAATGGCAGGCTTTGGGAACAAATCGGGCAATGTGCCGATCAAATGTGGCAAAAAAATGGCTTTTCACTTCTGACGCATTTCCCCCCCTTTTTCCTTGAATAAATTCGGGTATAGTCAAACCAACTACTGATTGATTACTTGAGAAAAAATGAAACGTATTGCTATCGTAGAAGATGAACCGGCTATTCGAGAAAACTATTCGGACGTACTCCGCAAGCAAGGTTACGCAGTGTCTCCCTATGCCAACCGACAAGATGCAGAAGATGGCTTTAAGCAACGCCTGCCCGACTTGGCAATCATTGACATCGGACTTGCTGATGAAATTGATGGTGGATTTCAGCTTTGCCAATCGCTACGCGCAATGTCCGCCACCATTCCCATTATTTTCTTAACCGCACGCGACAGCGACATTGATACGGTGGTTGGCCTTCGCATGGGCGCAGACGATTACTTAACCAAAGACATTAGCCTCCCACACTTAATGGCGCGAATTGCAGCACTTTTCCGTCGCAGTGAATTGCTGAGCCAAGCAGCAACAGACACAGAATCTCTTCTCGAGCGCGACAACCTCACCCTTGATCTCAACCGTATGCAAGTAAAGTGGGACGATCAGACCGTTGATCTAACGGTGACAGAGTTTTGGCTGGTGCATGCCTTGGCTAAACGACCTGGTCACGTAAGGAGCCGCCAAGATTTGATGCAAGAAGCACATGTGGTTGTCGACGACAGCACCATCACGTCGCACGTGAAACGCATTCGCAAAAAATTTATTGCGTTGGATAGCCACTTTGACCATATCGATACCGTGTATGGTATGGGTTACCGCTGGGATAGCAACAAATGACATCGCTGATTGAGCGCATGCTTCGGTGGGTATCAGGCATTCGCACCAAAGTGGTGTTGCTTTCAGGTTTACTACTGTTGTTGCCGTTTATTGGTTACAACTATGTGTGGGAACTTGAGGACGTGCTCCGCCAAGGCCAAGAACAAACCGTGATGGGCTCAGCCCGCGCTTTCTCTATGGCGCTTAATCAGCAGCCTCGCTTATTTGAACGTCAGCGTTTTACGAAACCGCGTTTAGACGACGGTAAAGACTTGTATGCCTTTGACCTCAACACGCATATCGATCTTGATGGTAGTCCTCTTGATTGGGAGCGCTATCGCAAGCATTTTAAGTCTTATACATCCAAGCATGTGATCTTCAGTAAGAACACCTACAAGCCCGACAACATAAAGTTCGATTTGGTCATGGGCAGTGACGGCGACGATGTTTACGCCCTTCTTGATGTGACCGACACCGCGCCTGTATTGAAGCGCAAAGGAATAAAACGCGTTGACCGAAATGACCACCTCATTGTGGTATTAACAACACCAGAAGGCGCGCTAAAACGTTACGCCGTCACTGCAACGCAAAGCGGACGCGCACACGTTGATTTAATCGAAGAATCAGTCGGTTCAGAGGACAGTATTTTCCCGTCTAATGCGATAAAGGCATGGTGGCAAGAAACGTCAACAGGCCATGTGATTGAGATAGCAATCCCCAACTGGCTCATCGGCGAAAAATTAGGGTTCGCATTTTATAACGTTAACGACCCGTTCAATCGAGAAATCGAAACCATCATCGCCACTTCCAACCCAAAAAATGCGGAAACGCTGGGGACTCTGCTTACACCCTCAACTGAATTGGAGCGCGTGCTCAATACCATTAACGATGACGGTTCTCGGGTGTGGGTTGTCGACCGTCATGCGCGCGTATTGGCCAAAAGTGGCGATCTGCAAACTGCAAATGGCGTGTGGGAAACCACCGTTGAATACCAAGAGCCACCAAGCGGC
Source organism: Enterovibrio sp. (assembly GCA_042096095.1). Taxonomy (GTDB): domain Bacteria; phylum Pseudomonadota; class Gammaproteobacteria; order Enterobacterales; family Vibrionaceae; genus Enterovibrio. The sequence continues at coordinate 4,593 of JBELME010000020.1, read as the reverse complement.
ATCATGGGCTGGCTGCAAACCCACATATTAAACCCGCTCTACTACCAATGGCTTGAGCGTCCACCCGAATCCATCGTCGACACCATGCAAAATGCAGCGGTGTTTCGAGGTATTGAAGTGCAACAAGCACTATTGGGGCGACCTTACGCGAATTGGCGATTAACACCCGACCAAGGGGCGATGATCTTATCTGCCGCTTACCCCATCAAGATCAACCATCAAGTGGTTGGCGCAGTGGTTGTTGAAGAGAACACCAAGGGCATCAAAACGCTGCGTAACAAAGCGCTGGAACAGTTGTTTAATGTGTTACTGGCTGTCATTTGTATTGGCGTTGTCGTCTTGCTGCTGTTCGGTTCGCACATTTCGCGCCGTGTGAGGAAGCTCAGGGATGATGCAGAGAGCGCAATCGACCCGCAAGGACGTGTTCGCCACCAACTCTCTCCTGCGCAAAGTAAGGACGAAATTGGCGACCTTTCGCGTACCTTGTCTAACATGGTTAACCGACAATCTGAGTACAACAGCTACCTAGAGAAAATGTCGTCCAGCCTCTCTCACGAACTCAGAACGCCTGTGGCTGTGGTGCGCTCTTCATTAGAAAACCTCTCGTTTGTTACCACGGATGACGACCAACAACGCTACATCGACCGTGCGCAAGAGGGTGTTTCTCGATTGGCGACCATCCTGTCCAGCATGACGGAAGCGACGCGTTTAGAGCAAAGCTTTAACCATGCAGATACCCAGGTATTCCCGCTTGACGAAGTGATCAAAGGGTGCGTGCAAGGCTATGAATACGCATACCCAGATCAAGCCTTCAGCATGGATGTTTCTGCGCAATCCAACGGCTATGTGATGCTCGGTGTGCCTGAGTATATCGCTCAGTTGCTTGATAAATTGGTGGCCAATGCCGTCGAGTTTCACGCGCCTGAAAGCGCCATTACGGTTCAGCTTAACCGTATTGATAGCCGAGCTTGCATCACAGTTTCGAATTTTGGGCCGACACTGCCTAAAAATATGGGAAATCAATTACTCAATTCCATGGTCTCTGTGCGTGAGGAAAAACAAAAGTCAGATAAACCGCATTTGGGCTTAGGCCTTTATATCGCGCGCTTAGTGTCAGAATTTCATGGTGGAGAGCTTTCTATCCAGAATTTACAGACACAAAACGGCGTAAGCGTGACGGTGTGGCTTCCTCTTTCACCCAAGTAACGCGACGATCACCCAAGTAGAAAAACCCGTCGCCCATGAAAACGGCAAGGAGAAACGATGAAGATCTATGAAAAAGGCCCCGCGCCCAGTGCTCGACGCGTCAGTCTGTTTCTTGCAGAGAAGAACATTGAAATTCCACGCGTGAATGTCGACATCGGTGGTGGTGAAAACCTCTCCGACGAATTTGCTGCGCTAAGCTTCAATAAAAAGATCCCGGTGTTAATATTGGATGATGGCACCAGCTTGTGTGAGTCCATGGCCATTTGCCGATACATTGACGCCGCATTCCCTACCGACAATCACCTGTTTGGTGACACGCCGTTAGCGATTGGACACGTCGAAATGTGGAACCGTATTGTTGAGCTGGATGGTTTGTTTCCTGCGTTCCAAGCATTTCGAAACATAACAGGCATTTATAATGACAGAGAGCGTTGCGTCCCTTCTTGGGGTGAAGAGTCAAAGCAACGTGTGATTGAGTTCCTGCCGCGTTTAGAGGCACGATTGGAACACTCTGCATATATCGCGGGTGACACATTTACGGTTGCGGATATCACCGCGTTTGTCATGTGCGGTTTTATAAAAAACCTCGATATACACATTGATGACAACTTGCCAGCGCTTCAGAAATGGCAACAACGTGTGGCTGAACGCCCTGCCATTGCGAATACCTAATCCGCGCATGCCTGTGCCCTGTTTTGACTAAAAATGCGAAAAGCCATCGAAAGATGGTTTTTTTTATGGCAGCGTTTCAAACTCGATGAAGACTTGGTTTCCTCGGTATTCCACTTTTGAAATGGTGCCGTCGACCGTGAGTGAGGTTCTTACAGTAACAGGACCAGAAGGCGCTGAAACACCGCGAAGGGCTTTTAAACTTGGAAGCGATTGGTCAGGCTCGATGCCGATTTCTTTGCAAAAACGGTAAACAAAGCCTTGATCGAGAGGCACGTCGCCTCTCAGTACACGCGAAAAATCCAATTGATTGATGCCTAAGCGCTTCGCCATCTCAATTTGAGTGATTCTCAACTTGGCTTTGTAAGACATCCAAGCATCGTATAGGGTTTGTCTGTCTTGGTAAGTGAATTCCATATATCCGCCTTGTTACTGCCTAACGCGATGAAGCGTCAATAGTAATCAGGATCCATCAAAACTGTGTCAGATTATCGTAAGGGGACGGTAAGCGCTTGTCGTTAATGCGAGTCTCAGCTATGTTATGCACGTTTTTGCGGTTTAATTTCTACAGAGAGTCAGCATGGGTCAAAACTTAGCGCTATTGCCAGCAGATGAAAAACAGATGATCGAGCTTGATAAGCAAGCCTCATACGCCGTATGGCAGTTGAAAAATGGGGTGGCGGAACGCGGCATTCTTGCAAAGCAAGCACAGGCACAAACCGAAGATGCCATGCGCGAGCACTTTGAACACTGTGTAGAAAAATATTCAAAAATGATGGGGCTATAACCGCCCCCCTTCAATTAATCACTGAATTATCTGAGAGTTATGGTGGCTCACGCGCCACCAAACTTTAAGTAACAGAAAGTGACAACGTCATTTAATTAACGTTTTGTCAGCAGTGCTACGTACTTATTGCTGTCATCACAGTACACAGTTCGACAGTTAAAGTTCTTACTTTCCGCAACACGCCTTAACGTTGACATGCCAATGTCAAACCACGGCATTTCTTCACTCACTCTTCCATCAAACTCAAACGTCAAATGGCGAGTACGATATCCTTCATAACGAAGATTTTCAGAGCTGAGGATCAACCGCCCACCCGGATACAAATTGCGATGCGCAAGATCCAGAAAGTGGAAGAAGTTGCGAATGTTACCAAGCTGCCCGACAACGCCACGTAAAGCGAGCCAAGTGAAGGTGCGATCGAACATTGGGTGTTGATCAAAAAGATGACCGCAGATGACAGACGGAACGCCTCGCTGATGCATGATCGCACAAGCAATGGGTGAACTGTCTATTGATGTGACTTTGATACCTTTCGCCACGAGGTACAGTGAGTGCTCCCCGCTGCTTGCGCCGATATTCAGAACACTTCGTCGACAGTACGACAACGCAATGCGGTCTGTCGCCACATCCTCTGGTCGTCGAAAGAAATCAGATGTTGGGATCACTGATGTTCCATTGTTTTCCCTAACAATGAGTTTTCCTGATTTATTGCCGTTGTAATAGCTGGCTAGCGCAGTACCGAAAACTTCCACAACACTCTGCATGGTCAATCCCTCTGTTATACAACTAAGAGAATACTCTGATGCAATACAAAGAACTGTCTCAATAAAAATACAACTGCACTATATCAGTAGAAAGTTCTAACACTCGCTGAGAGCAATAAGAGTCACTGCGTTTTTAGTTGTGATTTTCGCGCACGTTTTCGTGCCCTTTTATTGTGATACATGGTTTTATCAGCGTCATTAAGCCATTGTGCTGCAGAGACAACGTCGTCACTTAGGTCGTAAGCACCCAGGCTCAATGACACTTTCATGTCATCCGGTAAGCTTACGTCGTGTATCTCACTGCATAATCGCTCAAGAATTTGCGCTACATCTTTCAGAGAGGTATGACGGAGCAAAACAATAAATTCGTCGCCCCCAATACGCCCTGCCACATCCGTATCGCGAATATGACTGGTTAAGTGATTTGCGATGGCACAGAGCACTTTGTCACCGACATCGTGCCCCAGTGTGTCATTGATGCCTTTAAAACCATCCGCATCGATGTATACAAGTACGGAGGGATCATCGGTTTGTTTAAAGTGCTGAAAACTCTCTTGAATGTCTGTCATGATGGCATGGCGAGACTTCAAGCCTGTCAGAGAATCGTAATCCACTAATTCTTTTAACTTCTTCGCCATAACGACCATGTTGTCGCGCTGGCTAATTTCTGACGTGATGTCGGTTGACGTCACAACGCGATAAATCAGCTCGCCGTTGCTATCAAAAACGCAATGCCCGCTGTCGCGCAAGTGCTTGATACGCCCATCATCAAACAACAAACGGTAATTAATACTCCAAGAATCACCGGATGTGTTGAAGCGAATAGATTCTGCAATTTCCCTGTCCGCAGGGTGTACTTTGTCGAGAAATGAACGCGCATCGCTGTAAAGTTTGTCGACAGGCTCTTCCCACACACTGCGATAGCATTTGTTCACATAAAGCACGCGTTGGGGATCAGCGCCCGACATCCACACCACAGAACTGATGTTTTCGGCAATGGCGCGGAAACGGCGTTCGGACGTGGTAATCACATTTTGCAGTTGCTTCTCTTCGTGGATATCTATTACAGCGATAACGTAACGCACCTTGTCATTGTTTGGCGCAAATTCTGAATCAGTGGTGAGCGAGACGAAAACACGCACCCATATTTGGTTACCGTCTTTGTGT
>JBELME010000019.1:0-31989 GCA_042096095.1 Enterovibrio sp. | reverse complement strand
CAGGGAAACCCACAAACCGCAAAGACCCTGACGCAAGCAGTGCAAACGAGATCAATAACATCGCCATCACTCCGCCAACGAAGGCATACCGCCATTCAACAACACGGGTGACTAGCGTGGCGAGCGTGCCTGCACGGAATCGTTCAAATGCCGCCAAGAAGCGGCGCTTAAACGCCAAATCGGGCTTAGGCTCGCCCGCATGGGATAAAGAATGTTGAAGGTGATGGGGCAAGATTAAGAAGGCTTCAACCAAACTTAAGGTCAGTACCAATATCAGCACCATGGGCACGACGCGAAGCACGGCCCCCATTTCTCCTTGAAGGAAAATCAGGCTACCGAAAATACACACGGTAGTGAGATAGGAAGACACGACCCCTGGCATGACCTTCTTCACGCCATTGACCACGGCGTCTTCAAGTTTTTGCCCCCTGTCTATGTGGGCCGCAATGGATTCGGATATCACAATGGCGTCATCCATCATGATACCGATGGCCATCAACAACCCGACAAGCGACATGATGTTTATCGACAAGCCCAGTTGTGCCATCAAGAAAAATCCGCCCAAGAAGGCCACGGGCAAGCCTGCCGCAACCCAGAAGGAGTAACGGAACGAGAAGAAAAGCCACATGACACCAAACACCAAAAGGATACCCTGCAATGCGTTGCGTGCCATCATGGTGAGGCGATCCCAAAGCAGCGAGGAAAAATCGTTGGTGAGGTTTAAGGTGACGCCATTCGGCGCAATGGCTTGTTGATCGTTAACAAATTGCTCGACCCGCGCTTTGATGCGCAGGGCATCGTCGGCTTTGTTTTTGCTTATCTTGAGCATCGCTGACGGTTTGTCATCAAACCACACTTGTTGTTCATCTAACTCAAAACGTTCCGTCAGCGTGGCGATGTCCTGCAATCGGATCACGCCACCTTGGCTATCTGCAGCCACCACCACACGGCCTAGCGTGTCTGCGGTAATGCGTCTTTCATCAAAACGAATCAGCAAACTTTTGTCAGCCAGTTCAACGTTACCGCTCGGCAAGTTGATGTTCTGCGCACTGATTTGCTCGGCAATATCAGACACGCTCAACCCAAGTTGTCGCACTGCACTTTCTTTTACTTCGACGCGGATTTGGTGATCAGAAAAGCCAGCGACACTGACAAGTGGCACGTCATAGTCTTGTTTTAACGTTTGTTTGAGGGATTCGGCGTAGGCTTTTAACCCCACCCAGTCGGTGTCTGCAGCAATAGCGACATCCACGACAGGTTCATTCCAATCTAGCTCACGGACAACAGGCGGTTCAATGTCACTGGGGAAGTTATTCACGGCATTGATCTGCGTTTGAATATCCACCAGCATGCGAGAGATATCGGCGGTTTTATCCAGCTTCACCACCAAAGAGGCTGAACCTTCTAAGGCTTCACAGCGTGTTTCTTCGATATTCGACAGACCATCAACGGCTTCTTCCATCAGCAAACAAATGTTTTGTTCTACTTGCTCAGGGCTCGCGCCTGGATAAACGACATTGGCGAGAATAAAGGGTGGAGCAAACTCGGGGAAGGTTTCCCGCTTGAGCTTAGGCAATGAGGTTAAGCCAATTAAGATCAACGCAAGCATCAGCAAATTGGCCGCGGTGGGATGCCGCGCGAAATAGCGGATCATGATGCATCCTCATTCGCTGCGTTTTCACTTTCAGCATTGGCAGCTTGTTCATCGTCAACAGCCATATCAGCAACCACGCGTTCCCCATCGAGCGTAAAGGTTCGCAGTGCCATACCCGGTACAGCAGGCAGGAGATCATTCACCACCAATTGCTGGCCGTCTTTGAGATCACCCGCGATCGCGACCAAATCGTCGTGACGGAATAACACATCGACAGGCTCAACGGTCAGCACGCCTTCTTCCATCAAATACACTTTATCGCCACGCAGCGCTTGTTCTGGGATCACCCAATGCGCCACAGGTTGCCCTTCGATCGTGGCTTGAACAAACATGCCATTCACCAAAGAAGGCAAAGCGGCCAGAGGATTTTGTATTGTCGCATCTGATTGTGATGATGAAAGGTTAAGAGGGATTTCGAGGATCACCCCGACGGTTGCCTGATTCAGATTCACGGTGTCGCTCAATCGCGCCACGTTGGCAGACCATGTTTGATTAAAGCTGCCACTGGAGAGCGCAACATTGGCAGTCAATCTCTCTAAGTGCCCATTCGCTGCGGATTGCATGTCGCTTTGGTTGCCATTTTGGCTAAGGCTAGATGCCGCATTCAAAGAATCAAACAGGGTTTGCATGTCATGAATCGAGACTTGCGCATCAACTTCTACGGCTTTTAACCCGTGTGCCACCACCATGATTTTCTGCGGCGTGACAAACTGGTCTTTTTCGATGTTCACTTCAGCAATGCGGCTGCTCACTGGCAACACAACGTGGGTTTTTTCCAGATCGCGCTCTGCTTGCGTGAGTGCCAGCTGGCTTGCATCCAGCTCGGCTTCGGTGATCAGGCGCTCGTCAGGCAGCACTTTCAGTTGGCTTTCTAAATCTTGCACGCGGGTTTGTTGCGACAGGTAGGCTTGCTGCTCGGTGTCGAGATCCGATTGCGAGGTGAGGCCTTTTTGGCGCAGGTTTTTCTTTCGCGTTAGCTCGTCTTTGCTCAGGGCTAAACGACGTTTCTCAATGTTCAGCGTGGTTTTTAGATTGCTGCTGTCCAAATCTAATTTGGCTAAACGCGCTTTTTTGGCGCTCACATCGGCCTGTGCTTGGGCAACAGCCAGTTGATAATCTGTCGGATCGATACGAAGCAGCTCAGTGCCCGCCGGTAAGATGCTGCCTTTTTCAAGCGCGGGGTTGCGGTAAATAACTTTGCCGTTCACTTCCGCAATGGCTTGCCAGGTGAGCTTTGGCGTCACCCGTCCAAAGCCCGTCACCACAGGCGAAATGGTTTGCTGTGTTAACGTGAGAACATCAACAGGCCGCGCTTTTGATTGCGCGGGTTTCACCGGAATGTCTGGGCGAGTCTTAATCGCCACCACCAACACCAAAATGCCAATCGCAAGAACAGGGAAGAAAAGCAGCTTTCGGCGCAGTGTCATTGTGAAGACCTCCATATCTAACTGGGTGCTTATTGCCTTTTGGCGAATAAAAGTTCATGTTGCGAGCATGAATGGCTTATTTAATGACAAATACTACGTCGGAACATCCAGCTTTTCTCTCAATTTACAAAACATTGCATTGTAGAATATGCAATCTGTGACATTGCTGGTTAGAGAACGCCTTTAGCACTTCAAGACGTCACATGCGCATCTTTGTTCGTCAACGTGGTGATATGACGTCAATCAGCCCCAAGTGCTGACGAAGTTCAAATATCGCCCAAATCTCTAGTTAGTGAATAAAACCAAAAACCAACACAAAAAGCAGTGTTTTGCACCACAGTTAACAGCATAGATAATGCTTTCTTGTTATTTTCTAATTTGATATTGACGTAATAGTAAATGGTTTGGTATTCATTTGTGCAGAGCCTTTTAGAGAACTGTAAAAATGATGCAACGTATTTTCCTCCTAGACCTACTCCTTCTCGTGAATTTTTCGCGCGGGTAGTCATGGACTGAAAATAGCATTCACCAAGACATACGAAACCCGCGCCAAGAGCGCGGGTTTTTCGTATGGCCTGCCAGCGGTGCGGATTAACCAAAGAAACGGGCAAATGAGGGAACGACCATGAAAGACCGAGTCATCATATTTGACACCACCTTACGTGACGGCGAACAAGCGCTGTCTGCCAGCCTAACTGTGAAAGAGAAGCTGCAGATTGCACTCGCACTCGAGCGTTTGGGTGTGGACGTGATTGAAGCGGGTTTCCCAGTTTCAAGCCCAGGCGATTTTGAATCCGTTCAAACCATTGCGAAAACCGTCAAGAACAGCCGCATTTGTGGTCTGTCTCGCGCCGTCAATAAAGACATTGATGTTGCTGCGGAGTCCTTGAAGGTGGCAGAAGCGTTCCGTATACACACTTTCCTGTCGACCTCGACCATTCACGTTCAAGACAAATTACGCCGCAGCTACGACCAAGTGGTTGAAATGGGTGTTAACGCAGTGAAACGTGCGCGTCGTTATACCGATGACGTTGAATTCTCGTGTGAAGATGCAGGCCGTACACCCATCGATAACTTGTGCCGCATGGTTGAAGAAGCCATTAAAGCAGGCGCAACCACGGTTAACATCCCTGACACCGTCGGCTACACCGTGCCGGGTGAGTTTGGTGGCATCATCGAAACCCTGTTCAACCGTGTTCCTAACATCGATAAAGCGGTGATTTCTGTTCACTGTCACGATGACTTGGGCATGTCGGTCGCCAACTCCATTGCGGCGGTTCAAGCGGGTGCACGTCAAATCGAAGGCACGATCAACGGTATTGGTGAGCGCGCGGGTAACTGTGCATTGGAAGAAATTGCCATGATCATCAAAACCCGCAGCGAACTGCTGGGTGTTGATACTGGCATTAATCACTCAGAAATCAGCCGCACCAGCAAAATGGTCAGCCAACTTTGCAACATGCCGATTCAATCGAACAAAGCGATTGTGGGCACAAATGCATTCAGCCACAGCTCTGGCATTCACCAAGATGGCATGATCAAAAACAAGAACACCTACGAAATCATGACACCTCAGTCCATAGGTCTTGGTCAGAAAGCCTTGAACCTAACCAGCCGTTCTGGTCGCGCAGCGGTGAAAAACCACATGGATACCATGGGTTACAACGACAGTGATTACGATTTGGATAGTCTGTACCAATCATTTTTGAAGTTGGCCGACCGAAAAGGCCAAGTTTTCGATTATGACTTGGAAGCACTGATGTTCTTCAATAACCTGCAAGAAGAAGATGACTTCTACAAGTTGAAGTACCTCAGTGTACAAAGCGGCAGCGTGAAAGCGACCGCGACCATCAGCTTGCAGTGTGGCGATGAAGAAGTTAGCGATGCCGCCATTGGTAACGGCCCGGTGGATTCGTTGTACCAAGCGATTTACCGCATTACAGGTTATGACATCGTGCTGGACAAATTCGACCTCACCGCAAAAGGCGAAGGGGAAGATGGTCTGGGTCAAGCAGATATCATCGCAAACTACAAAGGCCGCAAGTACCACGGTACAGGCGTGTCGACAGATATCATTGAAGCGTCGGGACAAGCGTTGCTACACGTCATCAACAGCATTTATCGCGCTAACCGCATCGCTCAAATAAAAGAACAAGCAACTTTAAAAACGGAGACAGTGTAACCATGGCAGGTACGTACAAAATTGCCGTTCTACCGGGCGACGGAATTGGCCCAGAAGTCATGCAACAAGCGCACAAGGTGCTGGATGCGGTTTCTAAAAAATTCGATATCCGATTCGAAAAGCAAGAGTTCGATGTGGGCGGCATTGCCATTGATAACCATGGCTCACCACTGCCAGACGCAACCCTAAAAGGTTGTGAAGATTCTGACGCGGTTCTGTTTGGTTCAGTCGGCGGCCCGAAATGGGAACACCTGCCACCAAACGAGCAACCAGAGCGCGGCGCATTGCTGCCTTTGCGTAAGCACTTTCAGCTTTTCTGTAACCTTCGCCCTGCGCAAATTCATGCAGGACTTGAAGCGTTCTCGCCATTGCGTGCTGACATCTCTGAGCGCGGCTTCGACATCGTCGTTGTACGTGAGCTGACGGGCGGCATTTACTTTGGGCAACCAAAAGGCCGTGAAGGCTCTGGCCCTGAAGAGAAAGCGTTTGATACCGAGGTGTACCACCGTTACGAAATCGAACGTATTGCTCGCATCGCGTTTGAATCAGCGCGCCTTCGTCGCAAGAAAGTTATGTCAGTGGATAAAGCGAACGTTCTGCAAAGCTCTATCCTATGGCGTGAAGTGGTTGAAGAGATTGCCAAAGAGTACCCAGATGTTGAGCTTTCACACATCTACATCGACAACGCAACCATGCAGCTGATCAAAGACCCTTCGCAGTTCGACGTCATGCTGTGTTCAAACATCTTCGGCGACATCATCTCTGATGAGTGCGCGATGATCACAGGCTCCATGGGCATGCTACCTTCTGCCAGCCTGAACGACAGTAAGTTCGGCATGTACGAACCAGCAGGTGGTTCCGCGCCAGATATCGCAGGCAAAAACATTGCCAACCCAGTGGCGCAGATCTTGTCTGCAGCACTGATGCTTCGCTACAGCTTGGGTGAAGAAAATGCGGCACGTGCTATCGAAGATGCCGTGAGCAAAGCACTCGAAGCGGGCGAGCTAACCGCAGACCTCGCAGGCGACAGCACCCCTCTGACCACGTCAGAAATGGGTGATAAGATCGCCGCTTATGTCAGCGAAGCATAAAAATCATACGGATCATAATAGTTCCAACTCATGGCGTTCTCAGGCCGGTGCTACGCCACCAATAATTCCCTGTGAACGCGATGATGATGAGAAAAAGGATTAGGCAATGTCGGCAAAAACACTATACGAAAAAGTCTACGACGCCCATGTGGTGGTAGCGGCAGAAGGCGAAACGCCTTTGTTGTATATCGATCGCCACTTGGTGCACGAAGTGACTTCTCCTCAAGCCTTTGATGGCTTGCGTGAAAAAGGGCGTCCTGTACGTCAGGTATCGAAAACCTTCGCGACCATGGATCACAACGTTTCCACACAAACCAAAGACATCAACGCCTCTGGCGAGATGGCGAAAATCCAAATGGAAACGCTGGCGAAAAACTGTGAAGAGTTTGGCGTCACCCTTTACGATTTGAACCACCCATACCAGGGTATCGTTCACGTCATGGGCCCTGAACTGGGTATCACTCTGCCGGGCACGACCATTGTTTGTGGTGATTCACACACCGCAACCCACGGTGCGTTTGGCGCCTTGGCGTTCGGTATCGGTACGTCAGAAGTTGAGCACGTTCTTGCGACACAAACCCTGAAGCAAGGCTCCGCCAAGACCATGAAAATCGAGGTCAAAGGCAAAGTCGCTGAAGGCGTGACGGCAAAAGACATCGTGCTTGCCATCATCGGCAAAGTGGGCCATGCAGGCGGTACAGGCTATGTGGTGGAGTTCTGTGGTCAAGCCATTGAAGATTTGACCATGGAAGGCCGTATGACGGTATGTAACATGGCTATCGAACTGGGTGCGAAAGCGGGTCTGGTTGCACCAGACCAAACCACCTTCGACTATCTGCAAGGCCGTAAATTCTCGCCAACTGGCGCGGATTGGGATGCCGCAGTAGCCTACTGGAAAACACTGAAAACCGATGACGACGCACAGTTTGATGCTGTCGTGACATTGGAAGCTGCTGACATCAACAATCAAGTGACTTGGGGAACAAACCCAGGTCAGGTTGTTGGCATCAACGGTGTGGTTCCAGCCCCTGAAAGCTTTAACGACCCGATTGAGCGTCACTCTGCAGAGCGCGCGCTAAAATACATGGGCATTGAAGCGGGTCAGAAAATCACTGACATCAACATCGATAAAGTCTTTATTGGTTCTTGCACCAACTCACGCATTGAAGACATGCGCGCTGCCGCGGCAATTGCAAAAGGCCGTAAAGTAGCGGCTGGCGTTCAAGCCTTGGTTGTACCGGGCTCTGAGCAAGTAAAAGCACAAGCAGAAGCGGAAGGTTTGGATAAAATCTTTGTTGATGCAGGCTTTGAATGGCGTCTGCCGGGTTGCTCTATGTGTTTGGCGATGAACAACGACCGCTTAGGTCCAAAAGAGCGCTGCGCATCGACCAGTAACCGTAACTTCGAAGGCCGTCAGGGCCGTGAAGGTCGTACGCACTTGGTGAGCCCTGCAATGGCAGCGGCTGCCGCCGTTGCTGGCCACTTTGTTGACGTTAACAGCTTATAAGGAATCACCATGTCAGGAATTAAACAACATACCGGTTTGGTGGCACCGCTGGACGCAGCAAACGTCGATACTGATGCCATCATCCCGAAGCAATTTTTGCAGAAAGTAAACCGCACTGGATTTGGTAAGCACCTTTTCCACGACTGGCGTTTTCTGGATGAAGCAGGCCAACAAGACAACCCTGAGTTTGTGCTGAACCAACCTCGCTACAAAGGCGCGAGTGTGCTGCTTGCACGTGAAAACTTTGGCTGTGGTTCTTCCCGCGAACACGCTCCTTGGGCATTGGCAGACTTTGGTTTCCAAGTAATGATCGCCCCGAGCTTTGCTGACATTTTTTACGGTAACTCCATCAACAACCAGATGGTGCCTGTGAAGCTAACAGAAGCGGAAGTGGATGAGCTATTTACCTTTGTTGAAAACAACGAAGGCGCAGAGATCGCACTCGATCTTGAAGCGCAAACGGTCACAGCAGGCGGTAAATCCTATTCGTTTGAAATCGATGAGTTCCGTCGTCACTGCTTACTCGAAGGCTTGGATAGCATCGGCTTGACGCTGCAACACAGCGATAAGATTGCCGAGTACGAAGCGAAGATCCCTTCTTTCTTGGCGTAAGTGCAACAGACATTCTCGCATCAGCAGGAATACATTCAAAACCGGCGCCTCATCGCCGGTTTTTTTCTACTCTTAACTCGTTGTGGCATCAATACGTCTAAAGGCCAACCAATTATGCGTTTGTTTATCTTTATCTTGATTTTATTAACGTCTCAAAACCTTTCGGCTCGCATAAAAATCGATGTACTGGCACCACAAGCGCCCGGCGACGAACATTGGCAAGCGTTATCAAATGAAGTGACCAAAGAATTTGTTGATTTTGCGAATACCTCATTACCCATCAATGATGAGCTAACCCTTCAACTTGGAGGTAATGATGGGCCGTTGTTTGACCCTCAAGCGCTCACTATCCAAATTCCTTACTTCTTTTTAAAAGAGATACATCAAAGATATAGCAATGCAGAACCCGCTTTAGCGGACGTCTCTGCCGATGAGGCCACCCAGTTCGCTTTACTTCATACTCTGCTGCATGAATATGGCCATGCTTATATCTTTAGCTGGGACATCCCCATTGTCGGGAAAGAGGAAGATGCTGTCGATAATTTCGCAACGATCATTTTGCTCGATGAATTCGATAATGATGATGCCGCCTTTGTTGCAGCCGACTTATTTGCCTTAGAAGACCTAGATACCGAGACGTTCACTGAACGCCATTTCTGGGGTGAGCACAGCCTTGATGCTCAACGATACGCCGCTTCACTTTGTCTTATTTACGGCAGTAATCCTGAGAAATACGCAGATATCCTCAACGATGAACTTCGTGACTTGGACAGAGATATGTTTTGCGTTGACGAATACGAGGCAAAGCGACGCAATTGGTCCCGGATCATAAATTCCTATTCTGGAGAGAAATAAAAATCCATCAAACGAGGTCTTAATGAATAGACGCATTTTTGGGGAATCATATGAGTAGACCACTGCTAATCAAAGCGCCAATTGTTCTGGCGTTACTTCTAGCCACAAGCCAGGCGGTAGCCGCGCCAAAAAGTGAACTTTGGTCATTCTGGGACAAGAGTGATCAAAACAATAGCAGTGCCATTGAGCACAACGCATGGCAGCAAACTCTCGACACTTACCTTGTAGAAAAAGGGCAGCACAATCTGTTCAATTACAGTGCGGTCTCGACAGCAGATAAAGCGGCGCTTGATCAATACATTGCCACTATCACATCGCAAGATCCCCGCAGTTACTCATTGGATGAGCAGTTCGCATATTGGGTGAATCTTTACAATGCACTAACCGTTCAGTTAATCCTTGAAGAATACCCCATTAAGTCCATTACCAAGCTTGGTGGTTTTTTAAGTTTTGGGCCCTGGGATGACGACATTACAACCGTCGCGGGGCAAAAACTGACGCTCAATGATATAGAGCACCGAATACTCAGGCCTATTTGGAATGATTCACGCATTCATTACGCCGTTAACTGTGCCAGCTTTGGCTGTCCTAACCTCGCTTCAGAGGCGTTCACCTCAAAAAACAAAGAAGTGCTGCTCGACAGTGCCGCCTCGCATTTTACTAACAGTGAAAAAGGCGCGCGTATAGAGGGGAACACGCTCACACTCTCTTCTATCTACGATTGGTATGGCTCAGACTTTGGCGACAATGAACAAGCGATCTTGCGTGAGATTGACAAGTACCGAGACGGCAAGAAACTGGAAGGTTGGTCAGGAAAAATCAAATACGAATACGATTGGTCTCTCAATCAACCTTAGTTTTCAGATTGTTCATGTGTTGAAACACAATGATCAACCACAGATCCCGTACCTTAGACAGGTGCGGGTATCTCTCGCCATCTTCATGGTTTACAATATCTGACATCTCGTGGGGAGCTCGTGCTATTCGCACAGGCTGAGATTGCGAAAGCTAAACCCATAGACCTGATCCAGATAATGCTGGCGTAGGAATTGAGATGATCCGAACTTGGATCAACCCACCTCAAGCCTCGCCGAACATGAAGTGAGGCAACCATGAAAATCCGCGTTTCTGCAATGATGTTAACTATGGCCATGGCAGGTCCTGTGTTAGCAGACCCTTATGATACCTTAACCGTATACACTTACGACTCTTTTGCTGCGGATTGGGGCCCTGGTCCTGCTGTTAAGAAAGCCTTTGAATCGCAATGTGATTGCACCTTGAATCTCGTCGCATTGGATGATGGCGTGACCATTCTTAACCGCTTGCGTTTAGAAGGGAAAAACAGCAAAGCCGATGTTGTGCTCGGGTTAGACACCAACTTGATGGCCGAAGCAGAGAAAACCGGATTACTCGCGGCTCACCGTGTTGATACCAAAGCCATCTCACTGCCTGATGGCTGGAGCAACGGCACCTTTGTCCCTTACGATTATGGCTACTTCGCCTTTGTCTACGACAAAACCAAGCTACAGAATCCACCTAAAAGCCTAAAAGAATTGGTGGAGTCTCGTGATGATATATCTGTGATTTACCAAGACCCGCGCACTTCTACGCCAGGGCAAGGTTTAATGCTTTGGATGAAGACAGTTTATGGTGATGACGTTTCCGATGCTTGGCAACAACTGGCCTCGAAAACCGTGACTGTCACTAAGGGATGGTCTGAAGCGTACAACATGTTCCTGAAGGGCGAATCCGACATGGTGTTGTCCTACACCACGTCACCGGCTTACCACCTGATAGCGGAAGAAAATCCGAACTTCACAAGCGCGAATTTCGAAGAAGGCCACTACATGCAGGTGGAAGTCGCAGCCAAAGTAAAAGCCTCGGAAAACCAAGCACTCGCCGATAAGTTCATGCAGTTTATCTTGAGTGATGGCTTCCAGAACACCATCCCGACGGGCAACTGGATGTACCCAGTGACCGATGTTGCTTTACCAGACGGTTTCAATACCTTGTCTGTACCCGTAAAAAGTCTGCAATTCACCCCTGAGAACGTGGCGGATAACCGTCGTACTTGGATCCGTGAATGGCAATCAGCATTGGTGAAGTAATACTGTGCTAACCCCTTCAAGAACGTGGCCGGGCCTTGTCTCGGCATCGTTAATCGCGGTGCTTATTAGCGCCGCGTTGTTTTCTTTGCTGTCTCAGGCACCGAGCCTAAACATCGCATCTCTCTGGCAAGATCCGTATTTGCAGCATGTCACCGTGTTCAGTCTCAAGCAGGCGCTCCTTTCTACCTTGCTGTCCGTCGGTCTCGCTGTCCCTGTCGCGCATGCTTTATCAAGGCGAACGTTCGTCGGCAAAGCTCTGCTGTTAAAACTCTTCTCCATGACATTGGTGTTGCCCGTGTTGGTTGGTGTATTCGGCATTCTTGCGATTTATGGCAAAAGCGGATGGCTAGCAAGTGCTCTTCCTGCCATCGGTATGGAGTGGGACATCAACATTTACGGTTTATCCGGTATTTTGTTGGCCCACGTGTTCTTCAACCTGCCCTTTTCCGTTCAACTTCTCGTTCAAGCTCTGGATCAAATTCCAAGCGATCAGCGTCGTCTTGCCCAACAATTAGGGATGCGCGGCTGGTCTCAATTCACCTTGCTCGAATGGCCTTACTTACGCCAACAATTACCTCACGCCATTGGCTTGGTGTTTATGTTGTGCTTCACCAGCTTCGCCACGGTGATGGCGCTAGGTGGCGGCCCAAGTGCCACCACGATTGAGCTTGCGATCTATCAGGCCATTCGATTCGACTTTGATTTGCAAACCGGCGCGTTATTAGCGCTATGGCAACTTTTGCTTTGTGGTTTCTTCCACATTTTCGTTCAAAGACTCACGAAGCCTATCGCGCAACAGGGTAAAGACAGCAACATCTCTCTTCCTCCTCGTTTAGACAGTATCGCGGAGAAAGTCTGGGATGGCGCGTGGATTTGCGCCGCCGTGTTACTCGTTATCCCTCCGTTGTTAATGGTTGTCTTGAGTGGGTTAAATCCCAGTGCCCTTGCCATATTGACGGAATCAGCGATTTGGCACGCCACCGCAAACTCCTTGTTACTGGCCAGCGGTTCAGCCCTTAGCGCCTTTGCGCTCGGTGCCACCATCGTGTTGACGAGCCGATACTGGCGACTATTGGGCAAACGCTCTCAAGCGGACGGCATTGAAATGACTGCTTCTTTAGTGCTCGTTGTGCCAAGCGTCGTGCTCAGTACGGGGCTTTTTTTGATGCTTCGAGAGCATGTCGATGTATTCAGCTCAGCCTATTGGCTGGTGCTCGCAGTGAATACCTTGATGGCATTGCCTTACGTGGTCAAAGTGCTCAGCCAACCTGCTTACCAGCTTGCACAGCAATACAATGGTTTGTGCAGCAGCCTCGGTGTCAAAGGCCTCAATCGCTTACGTTTGATTGAGTGGCGCGCACTCAAAGCCCCTATTGCACGTGCGCTGGCAATTAGCTTTGTTTTATCGACAGGTGATCTTGGTGCGGTCGCGCTGGTCGGTGGGCAAGGGTTCGAGACCTTGCCTTTATATCTCTTTCGTTTGATGGGCAGCTATCAAATGGATGCGGCGGCAGCTGCATCACTTATTTTGTTTGCAGTGAGCCTTGGCAGTTACGCGCTCATTGAAAAAGTCATCACGAGGAATTCCCATGCTCAAGGTTAACGCGCTGTCGTATCAGTACCAGACAGAAACGTTGTCGTTTACGTTTGATCTTGAGCCTGGCTCTATTACCGCGATTTTAGGCCCCAGTGGCGCAGGGAAAAGCACGTTACTCTCTCTGCTTTGCGGCCTTTTACCACCGAGTGGCGGAAGCGTCGCGTTTAATGATCTTGAGTTCACGCAATTGCCTGCCCACGAGCGTCCATTATCGATCTTGTTTCAGGAACACAATTTGTTCGGGCATTTAAGTGCATTCAACAATATCGCTTTAGGCATCGATCCGCGCTTAAACCTGAACCCTGAACAAAAGCAGCACGTTCAGCAGGCTGCCTGTAACGTCGGGCTCGAGAGCTACCTTGATCGTCTTCCAGGGCAATTGTCTGGCGGCCAAAAACAACGCATTGCATTGGCGCGATGCTTAGTGCGCAATCGGCCTTTACTGCTCTTAGATGAACCGTTTTCTGCACTCGACCCATCATTACGCCGAGACATGCTCGAGCAAGTGAAGACGCTGGCGAAGCAATTTGGCACCACGATTCTCATGGTGACACACCACCCTGAAGATGCGAAAGCGGTCGCTGATCATGTGCTGTTTATCGATAAAGGCACTGTCGCCTATCACGCTGATATTGCGGAACTCGATGCCCCTAACGACAACATTAAGCCCTATCTATACTGACAATCTTACGAGGTTTCCTGACAAACATTGCGCATCAAACAACCGCATCTATACTTATTTTTAAGACACTTAACCCATAAGAGAGATGCGATTGTGACTGTTACCAGTATTGATGTGCTGGACTCGGTGGTTGATATCACAGCACAGACAGAGTCAGATACCATTTCCGAAAGCCTCATCACGACCATCTTGCAGTTAACGCCGGCTAATCAGGTTTTGGTTCTCGACTACAACCCAGACACCAACCCTGATTTCATGGTCGTCGCATGCTCAGATATCTTTCTCTTCGAAGAAGAGAAAGACGCCATTGAGCGCGTCCTTCGAAGCTGTGTTGCCATTGGCGATAACGTTGTGGAATACAGCAAAACAGATAACCAATCTTTGCTCGCGGTGCCCATTCGTTTTGGTGAGAAAGACGAGATTCATGCGGTGGTGTTCTGCAAGTGCGATCAGGTGAAGGGTGATGAAGTACAGCTCATCGAAGGGCTGGCAAAGATCTACGAAAACTATCAAAAGATTATTTCTGCCAGCGAGCGCGACGGATTAACAGGTCTCTACAATCGAAAAGTCCTCACGACGAAAATCGACCTACTCCTTGACCGTTTTCTTGTTCAAGGGTCAAGCATTACGGACGACCCAACGCATCATCACTGGGTCTGCATTTTTGACATCGACCATTTTAAACAAATTAATGACACACTAGGCCATGTGTTTGGAGATGAAGTTATCTTGCTCATTACTGCAATGATGAAGCAAAACTTTGATGATGAAGACATTTTGTTCCGCTACGGCGGTGATGAATTCGTTGCCATCATGCACCCTCAATCTCGCGAGGACATGGAAGAGACCGTCAGAAGCTTTTTCCATGCCGTTAACACCCGTGATTATGGACAAGCCAAAGATGTGTCGATATCAATGGGCGCAGCCTCCATTAACGACCAAGAGCTTAACGCCATCACCGTATTAGGTTTCGCCGACCAAGCGCTCTATAAAGCCAAACAAAATGGACGTAATCAGGTCGCCTTCTATGAAGATTTGATTGCTAGCGGAGAGCTAAAATCATTGGTTCCTGAAGACGACGTCGAGCTTTTCTAAGATCTCACACGTGTATTTAAAGAAACCGCCTCATTTGGCGGCTTCTTTTTGAGAGATTGGTTGCAATTTAAACAACGTTGAAGGATTGACATTAGTTTTATTTAGTCATTCCCTCGCCATGTGTAGTTGCGTATAATCCTCGTCAGGGAATCTAGACAGGGTTGTTTTTAGAGTTGGTTTTTATGTCCGGCATCCGCCAGTTTGTATCTATTTCACTGACATTGCTCTTTTTGTTCGCGTCTCCACTTTCTGTGGCTTCGCCGAAACAACTGATCATTACAGGCTCTTCCACGTGGCAGCCTTTCTCTTATATCAACCGAGAAGGCAAACCTGACGGCATTATGATCGACTATTGGCGATTATATGGCGCGATCAACGATGTGGATATCGAGTTCAAACTCTTGCCTTGGAGCGAATCGCTTACCTATGCCGCAACGCATCCAGGCGTTGTACATGGCGGTTTAGGGTACACTGGCGAGCGCGCTGAAGCCCTTGCATTCTCACGTGAACTCCCTTTGAAACGTTACAACGTTAATCTGTTTGTTCAGAAAGATCTTCCTTTTGACGATCTAAATGTGCTGGATTCCGTGATTGTCGGCTCTGTCAATCAAAGTACAAAACATGCGTTTTTGAGCGCCCGTATTCCTGAAGAAAACATCAAAATATTCTCCACCTTTGGTGCGCTTAACGAAGCTGCATATCGCGGTGAAGTCGATGTGTTTATCGACGATTTGAATACCGCCCTCTATGACATGCGCCACAAGGGACACATGGGACTGTTCACGCCTCGTGGTAAACTGTATTCCTTCCCGCTGCATTTCGCTGTAAGTAAGAGCGCACAAGAAGACATTGCGATCATCGAGCACGGTTTACACCGCATTAATGAGCAAGATGTTCAGCAAATCTATGATAAGTGGATGCCGCCAAACAAAATGCACCTCGCGCTACCTTGGCTGGACAAACACTCGCAACACCTCATTTTTGCCACTGCCATGCTGTTGCTGATTACGGGTCTGATTTTCTATCGCAGATTACTGAACAATCGCACAGAACAGTTAAAGACCATGGTTGAAGCGTTAAAAGATTCCAATGAACGTCTTGAAAGTGCTGTGCAGAATGATGCGCTCACGGGCGCAAAAACACGCCATCAGTTCTTCACACAGTTGGCGGATAAGCGTTTCTCGCCCACACCTTACGTAGTAGCGGTGGTCGATATCGACATGCTCAAGCACATTAACGAAAACTACGGCCAAGACATTGGTGACATGGCGCTAAAGCATCTCTCGATGCAGCTTCGTCTACAAATGTCGAATCGTACTTTCTATGCGCGTCTTGGTGGTGGGCAGTTTGCGGTCTTGTTTGATTTGAGTGATAACAGCCAAGCCACACGTAAAGTGCAACAGCTTCAAAAAGCGCTGCAATTGAGCCCTTTGCACATCGACCAACTCGTTGTGCCAGTCAAAGTGAGTGCAGGTGTTGCCTGTTACCCTTACGACAGCGAAGACGGTGAGGCACTTGTGCGTATTGCAACATCTCGTATGCGTGCGAACAAACCAAACTATGGTTTCACGGCAGACAATGAAATCGACGCAAAAGAATCGGGGCTAAGCCGCCACTGGGCGTAATGACTCTCTCACTTTTGCCTCGCTGTTACCCATAAAAAAAGCTGCCGATTGGCAGCTTTTTTCTTACATTTGGCCTGTCCTCATTCAGGATTACAAATTCTCTTCTGCAAATTCTGCCAAGCGGCTACGCACAACGCCGTTGAGGTAGACGCACGCACTGCCTTCAAAGTTTTTGAAGCGCTCCACAATGTAAGTAAGCCCCGATGTCACTGGGGTGAGGTATGGACTATCAATCTGTGCCAAGTTACCGGAACACACAATCTTGGTCCCTTCACCACAACGTGTGATGATGGTTTTTAGCTGCGAGGCCGTCAAATTCTGACACTCATCAAGGATCACAAACGCATTTTGAATTGAGCGTCCGCGCATAAAGTTGATCGACTTAAATTGAAGATTCGCTTTATCCATGATGTAACGCATTGAGCCTTCGGTACACTCGTCATTCTTGTGCAGCGCTTCAAGCGTATCTGTCACCGCTCCCAGCCAAGGCATCATTTTTTCTTCTTCCGTGCCTGGCAAGAAGCCTATCGATTCCGCAATTTCTGGTGTATTTCGCGTCACGATAATTTTGTCGTACATGCCCTTCTCAACCACTTGCTCAAGCGCCGCAGCCATCGCTAGAATGGTTTTACCGCACCCTGCAGGGCCGGTGAGAATGACAAGGTCAACATTGGGGTCGAGTAAGGCGTCTACCGCCATTCCCTGGTAAATGTTCTTCGGTCGCACGCCCCATGCCTCTCTGTGCATTAAGCGTTCACGACTGGTGTCTTTCAATTGCATTTCTTGATCGCTGAGCGCGACCACGCGTCCTGCAAAATCGTCACTTTCATCCAATACGTATTGATTAACATAGGTGTTTTCCACCAACTCACGAGGCACAGTGTGCAATGTGGTTCGGCCGCTATTTTGCGTTTCGACCTGACCTACTTTGTCCCAGAAGTTACCTTCAACGATTTGGAAACCCTTGGTCAGTAACTTCACATCATCGATCAATTGGTCGGTACGGTAATCCTCAACATACAATACGCCCGCCCCTTTGGCACGCAATCGCATGTTTATGTCTTTGGTGACGAGGACCACTTTTCGAGGAGCACGTTTGGCTTGGAGGAATAACACTGCATTGAGGATTCGGTTATCACCCGCTTTATCCGCGAAGGCTTGTACCGTTTCTTTGATTTCAAAGTCTGCAACAATGGAAACGGTACCAGTACCGCCTTCCTTACCGACCACGATACCTTCGGTAATTTGGTCGGGCGTTGCATCCTTGAAGATGTCTTCGAGCGCTCGAATCGCAACACGCGCATCGCGGGCAATGTCACGTTTACTGTCTTTGATTCGGTCGAGTTCTTCTAGGACGGTCATAGGAATGACCACATCGTGTTCTTGGAACGAATAGATGGCGAAAGGTTCATGAAGCAAGATATTGGTATCTAGCACAAAGAATTTCCGATCGGCATCGCCCATAGGCACCTCCTTGGTAGTACAGGCACGTGGGTTACCCCACATCTACCCCAACTCACCACTACCCGTTTTTACCGTGTAGCGTAGGTCAATTGGGTATTATCTTAATCGTAAGACAAATTCAGCGTATTACATGTCGACTACTGCACATTTTCATTAAAATGTTACTTATCTGTTACACAGCCCGAAATTCCTACTTTGACCGTGACCATGCTCACAACTTCAAGTACCATTGTCGGCCATTTCGCTATGCGAATCATGGCCTACACTGTAGTTCTCATCTGGGGCCTGTAGTTTCGAATTAAGTCAGCTTTAACCAGAGGTTTCTCTCCCTATGTCATACGCCATCGGACAACGTTGGATCAGCGATACTGAAAGTGATCTTGGTCTCGGTACTGTCGTCGCCATTGACGCACGCACCGTTACCCTCATGTTTCCGGCCAGCGAAGAAAACCGCTTATACGCCAGCAGTGATGCACCTATTACCCGCGTGATGTTCAATGTGGGGGACACCATCGAAAACCACGAAGGTTGGTCGCTAAACGTTGAACAGGTCACTGAGCAACAAGGTGTGCTTACGTATATCGGTACCCGTACTGACACCGGTGAAGAAAACGTGCAACTGCGCGAGATTCTGCTCAATCACCACATCCGATTTAATAAACCTCAAGATAAATTATTCGCAGGTCAAATAGACCGGATGGATCGCTTTGCACTTCGCTATCGCGCATTAAAAAATCAATATGAGCAACACAAGAGCCCAATGCGTGGCCTTTGTGGTATGCGTGCAGGCTTGATCCCGCACCAGCTTTTCATTGCGCATGAAGTGGGTCGTCGTCACGCACCACGCGTTTTACTTGCCGATGAAGTTGGCCTAGGTAAAACCATCGAAGCGGGCATGATCATCCACCAGCAAGTGTTGTCAGGCCGCGCTTCTCGCATTCTGGTGGTTGTGCCTGAGACCTTACAGCATCAATGGTTGGTTGAAATGCTTCGTCGCTTCAACCTGCACTTTTCTGTGTTTGATGAAGAGCGCTGTATTGAAGCCTTTGCCGACGCGGATAACCCATTCGATACCGCGCAATTGGTGCTGTGTTCATTAGATTTCCTTCGCAAGAGCCGTAAACGCGCGGAACAAGCCGCGGAAGGTGAATGGGATCTGTTGGTGGTTGATGAAGCGCACCACCTTGAGTGGAGCGAAGCAAAACCAAGCCGCGAATACCAAGTGATCGAAGGCATTGCTGAAAACACGCCAGGCGTATTGCTGCTTACAGCAACCCCTGAGCAATTGGGCCATGAGAGCCACTTTGCTCGTCTTCGTCTACTCGACCCAGATCGCTTTTACGATTACCAAGCCTTCGTTGACGAAGAGCGCCAATATGCGCCTGTTGCGGATGCGGTAAGCCAATTGTTGTCAACTGATGCCTTGAGCAATGACGCGAAAAACAGCATCACCGAATTGCTGTCTGAGCAAGATGTTGAACCCTTACTGCGCATCATTGAAGCGGGTGATGTCGAAGACCAACAACGTCGCGATGCCCGTAACGAATTGATCGACAACCTCATGGACCGCCACGGTACCGGACGCGTTTTGTTCCGTAACACCCGTGCGGCGATCCAAGGTTTCCCTGAACGCCATTTGAACGTGTACCCATTGGCATTACCAAGCCAATACCAGACTGCGATGCGCGTAGCAGGCATGATGGGCGGCAGCCAAAGCATTGAGCAGAAAGCCGTGCAATGGCTGTACCCAGAAGATATCTACCAGCAATTCGAAGGCGAAAACGCCAGCTGGTGGGGCTTCGACCCACGTATCGATTGGTTGCTTGATTTGCTTAAATCAAACCGCAACGAAAAGATTTTAGTGATCTGTTCCCGTGCCCAAACGGCGCTGTCTCTTGAGCAAGCATTGCGTGAGCGTGAGGGTATTCGTGGCACCGTCTTCCAAGAAGGCATGTCGATCCTTGAACGCGATAAAGCTGCTGCCTATTTCGCGCAAGAAGAGAGCGGTGCGCAAGTGCTGATCTGTTCTGAAATCGGCTCAGAAGGTCGTAACTTCCAGTTCGCGAACCAACTGGTGATGTTTGATCTTCCAATGAACCCTGACTTGCTGGAACAACGTATTGGCCGTCTTGACCGTATTGGTCAACAGCGTGATATCGAAATCCACGTGCCATTCATGGAAGGGACATCGCAAGCCCTGCTCGCGCGTTGGTACAACGAAGGCTTAAATGCGTTTGAAGAAACCTGCCCAACCGGTCGCGCCGTGTTTGAACACGTTCAAAGTGATCTTTTGACGCTACTTGCCAAAGGCAGCATTGATGCGTCGTTGGACGCGTTAATTGAAACCAGTGCCGACATGCACCACCGCCTAAAGGCGGCGCTTGAGAAAGGCCGTGACCGCTTGTTGGAAATGCACTCCAACGGCGGTGATGAAGCGAAAGCCTTGGCTGAAAAGATTGCCTCTTTTGATGGCGATACGAACTTGGTGACGTTCGCGTTGGGCCTGTTCGATACCGTGGGTTTGAACCAAGATGACAAAGGCGAGAACGCCATTGTGGTGACCCCATCAGAGCACATGCTGGTTTCTAGCTATCCAGGACTGTCAGACGAAGGCTGCACCATTACCTTCGATCGTGAAACCGCCCTGTCTCGTGAAGACATGCGCTTCATGAGCTGGGAACACCCAATGATCCAAGGAGGTATCGATTTGATACTGTCCGAAGATGTGGGAACGACAGCTGTGTCATTGCTGAAAAACAAAGCATTGCCAGTAGGTACGTTGTTCTTGGAAATGTTGTTTGTTGCCGATGCGCAAGCGCCGAAGAGCTCGGGAATCCATCAGTTCTTACCTGCAACGCCGATTCGCGTTCTGCTCGATGCTAACGGCAACAACTTGGCAGAGAAAGTGGAGTTTGAAGGCTTCCATCGTCAGCTAAGTCCGGTGAACCGTCATTTGGCAAGCAAACTGGTGTCGTCCGTTCAAACCCAAATCCACGGTTTGATCGAACGAGCCGACCCAATGGCACAAAAGCAACTCGCGACTGTGAAAGAAAATGCGGAAGCAGAGATGACACAAAAACTGCGCGCAGAGCTTGATCGCCTTCAAGCCCTAAAAGCGGTGAACCCAAACATTCGTGACGATGAGCTAGAAAGCTTGGAATCACAAATGGGTGATTTACGTGGTTATATCAACCAAGCACAGGTTCGCCTCGATGCGCTGCGTGTGATCGTGGTAAGTCATCAGTAATCTGCGCTAACGCTTCACGTGTAAACGCGAAAGGCACAGCGTCGGCTGTGCCTTCTTTTTTATCTGCACGCTGCTCACCCTCTTCTCTTTCAAGCCTGTCGTGCTAAACTTCCGTCCGTCCAAATATCGAGCGAAAACATGAGCGATTTTATCTACAATCCGCCAACGGAGCCTTGGCTAGATGTTATTTATCAGGATGACGACATCATTGCTATCAACAAACCAAGCGGTTTGCTGACGAACCCCGGCCGTGATCCCGCACACTACGACAGCGCTTGGTCTCGCGTGAAAGCGGAATACCCAGACGCTGAACTGGTGCATCGCCTCGATATGTCGACGTCAGGACTGATCGTATTTGGCAAACATAAAGATGCCGAGCGTCACCTCAAGGCTCAATTCCGCGAACGCGTGACACATAAGCTTTACTACGCGCGTGTTTGGGGTGTGGTTGAGCAAGATGCGGATCGTATTGACCTGCCGTTGATTTGTGACTGGCCAAACCGTCCGTTACAAAAAGTCTGTTTCGAGCACGGTAAGCCTTCTGTGACCAACTACGAAGTGATCAAACGTGAAAAGAAAACCACCTTGTTACGTTTACTGCCGATCACTGGCCGATCGCATCAACTTCGCGTGCACATGCTTTCACTCGATCATCCCATCGTCGGCGATGATTTTTATGCACATCCACAAGCGCTAAAGTACTCACCAAGGCTTCAACTTCATGCTGCAGAGCTGGCATTTTTGCACCCAGGTTCAGGTGAGCCGATGCATCTCTCTGCACCCTGTGAGTTCTATCAAAACGCGCCGAGCGATACCTTGGTCACACGCGGTATCGAAGCTGACCCGAGCTTATTGAAATAACGCTCACTAACTTTTACAGTGGCGGAAAAAGGAAGCCCGCCATGGAAAAGATCGTCTTTCTCGACAGTGCCACTATCCCTGCTCATATCCACATGCCGACACCGTCGTTTGACCATCAATGGGTAAGCCACGAAGACACCGCGCCCCATCAGGTTATTGAACGTCTTGCTGATGCCACCATGGTGATCGCCAACAAAGTGGTTTTAGACGCGAATACACTGAGTCAACTCCCTCATCTTAAGCTCATTGCTGTTTCAGCGACGGGTTATAACAATATCGATCTAGCATGGTGTCATGAGCATAAATTGCCTGTATGCAATATTCGCGGCTATGCCACGCGCTCCGTTCCCGAACATGTCATCGCGTTAAGCTTTGCCCTTCGCCGTAACCTCACTGCCTATCATCGCGACATTGAAGATGGCGTTTGGCAACAGAAAAACCAGTTTTGCTTTTTCACGCACCCTATCGGTGACATTTCAGGAGCAACGATCGGCATTGTGGGATCGGGCAGTTTAGGGCAAGGGGTTGAAGCGTTAGCAAAAGCCGTTGGCATGACAGTCATGAAAGCTGAACGTAAAGATGCCACCAACCTCCGTGAAGGTTATGTCTCGTTTAATACCATGCTAGAGCACGCAGACATTGTTACTTTGCATTGCCCGCTCGATGCATCGACATCCAACCTCATTGGTCGAGAAGAACTCGAACGCATGAAACCTTCTTCCATTTTAATCAATACCGGACGCGGCGGATTGGTCGACGAATTCGCACTGGTTGAAGCACTGAAAAAGGGGGACATAGCAGGTGCTGGGGTGGATGTTTTCACGCAAGAGCCCGCGTCAATCTCCAATCCACTGCTTGCCCATGCCGGTATGCCGAACCTGATGTTGACGCCCCATGTGGCTTGGGGATCAGATTCCAGCATTCAAACTCTGGCTAATATCTTGATTGAGAACCTTGATGCGTTTGTTGCTGGAACGCCTCAAAACCTCGTTTAAAATGAAACGCTTAATGAGAGACGTTGATAAAAAAGCGCTCAGGGCGATAAGCTTCTGAGCGTTATTTAGGATGGCAAAGAAGGGCTTATTTGAAGCCCTTTTCTTTTTTGATGAGATCGTAAGCGGCTTGGATTTCTTGGGCTTTTTGCTTCGCCATTTTCATCATTTCAGGAGGCAGCCCCTTTGCCACCAGCTTGTCAGGGTGATGTTCATTCATCAGCTTGCGGTGAGCACGTTTGATCTCTTGTCCGGTTGAATTTTCATCCACACCCAGAATTTTATACGCGTCTTGCACGCGGTTGGCGGAATGCTCTGGTTGCCAATGTTGCTGGCCTCCCCCACCTTGGCGATAGAACTTAAACGACGCTTCTTGCATCGCAAGGCGCTGTTCAAGCTGCTGTCGAGAAAAGCCAAATGCCGATGCAACAGTAAACAAAATCTGACGCTCGCTAGGGTGCATCGAGCCATCGGCGTAAGCTGCCTGAATTTGCAACTCGAGGAAAAATTGGAGGAGATCAAATCGTCCGCCACAGTTGCGGCGAACATCATCCAGCACGTCATCCAACGGGAAGCCGCTTTCTTTCCCTTCACGAAAGGCATCTTGTGCTTGTCGACGGGATTCCCCCTGCAACCCCATGCGATCCATGATTTCCGACGCTAAACGGATTTCATTTTCGGTGACCTGCCCTTTGGCTTTGGCCACGTGCCCCATCACTGCAAAGGCACCATGAAAATACGCTTGCTGGCGCTGCTGTTGGTTCGCCCCGCGAAATCCACCACCAAAGGCGACATTTTGTTTCGCTTTATCGAACTTATGACCTAAAAAGAGGCCCAACAATAAGCCCGGAATGTTCCCCAGCAGGAAGCCAAAGAATGCCCCCAGCACTTTCCCCCAAACCATCATCAATCTTTCTCTATTGGTTGATTTATCTTATTTGCGCCAGACATCTGGAACCTAGCAGGTGCTGTTAGACGCAATTTGCATTATCATAACCCACATTTTTCAGCAAAAATTGCTAGGGCGCAGCGCAAGAGTATACCAGTGCTGTACGCCAACAACAGGATTGAGTTTTTAATGTCACTGACAGCAAGAAGTTTTTTGTCCACCATGATTTGCTTTGCCCTCTATGGACAAGCCATGGCGGAAGAGAATCCTGCCGCACAGGACGGCCAAGCACCACTGGTAATCCCAACGGATACCTGCCTCGCGCCAGAATACCGCTGCCTTAACAAAAAAGAGCAAGTCGAAGACGTTAACAACGCACCTGTCACTATCGTTGCGGATCGCGCAGAAGCGAAAGCAAATGACAAGGCGATTTATAGCGGGGATGTTGTCGTTACTCAAGGTCATCGCACCATGAAGTCTGACACAGCAACCTTGCGCCAGCCTGAAAATATCGTGACGGCTGAAGGCAATGTGTATTTTCATGATGGCGAAATGGCGGTATCCGGCAAGTCACTGCAAAGTAACTTAGATACCGAAGACACCACGCTGCTCGATGCTGAATACCAAATGATGTGTGAGCCGGGGCGCGGGCAAGCGAAACGCGTCTTTAAAAATGGCACCACGTTCTACGAGCTCGAAGACGGCACCTACACAACTTGTCCTGACAACGATGACAGTTGGCGTTTCAGTGCGGGTAAAATCGAAAAAGAAGACGGTGACATCTTTGCCGACCTCTACCATGCGCGCTTCGAAGTACTCGACACGCCGGTTTTTTATCTCCCGTACCTTCGCGTGCCGGTTGAAGATGGCCGACTAACGGGCTTCCTCTATCCGTCGATCAGCTGGAATGACAATGACGGGGTCGAACTGTCGACGCCATTTTATTGGAACATCCACCCGCAAACGGACATGCTGATCACACCGAAGTACATGTCAAACCGCGGTACCTTCTTAACGGTTGAACCTCGTTACCTGACAAAAGCAGGCAGCGGCTCCATGGTCATTGAGTACATGGGCCAAGATGATCTCTACACCGATTATTCGAAAAGCTGGGGCTTTAACTGGCAACATGCGGGTATTCAAGATCATTGGAAGTATGACGTCGATTACAGCAAAGTCAGCGACATCAACTATTTTACGCGTCACACCGACTCTCGCGTTGGTAACCGTGAAGACAACACCTTGCTACAAACCGGCAGTGTGTCTTACCGTGATGAGAATTGGAACAGCACCTTAAACGTCCGAAACTTTCAAGCATTGAGTGACAATGCGTCGGTCTATCGTCTGTTACCTCAACTTGCCTTTAACTACTACCGTCCTGAGATGGTCTATGGCTTGGACTTTTCCATGCCAAGCCAAATCAGCAAGTTCGCTACCGACGATGATAGCAAACCTGACTCAACGCGTATCAATGTGGAACCAACACTGACACTGCCTTACACCTTGCCATGGCTGACTGCGACCGCCGAGGGTAAAGTGTTTTATACCTATTACGATCAAACCAACATTGAAGGCGTACAAGGCATAAATGGCGAAACATTAGAGTCTACAGTGTCTCGCGTGGTGCCGATGGCAAGACTGCACAGCGTGATCACGCTAGAACGTGATACCTCAATTTGGGGAAGTGACTACACCCAAACCTTAGAGCCACAGGTTCAATACCTTTACATCAAAGACGTTGATCAAAGTGGTATCTATAACCCTGTAAATTACTCAGGCGGTGGCTATGACACGGCCCGACTGCAAACGGACTACTATGGCCTGTTTCGTGCGAACCAGTTCAGCAGCGTGGACTACATCAACCCCGCGAACCAATTTACCATTGGTGCCGCCTCTCGCTTCTTTGATGATGGATACAAAGAGCGTTTCAACATCGCCTTTGGTCAAATTTATTATCTCGATAGACAAAACAGCCAAACCGACAATGCCATCAACTATTCAGCCTGGGCCGTTGAGACCGAGCTAAACGTGAATGATCAATGGTTTGTTCGCGGCTCGGTGGAATACGACAGCAATATCGAGAGCTTACAGTTTGGTAATGCGACCGTGGAATACCGCGATGGCGGTTTCTTCGCGCAAACCAGTTACCGTTACGTATCAAAAGAGTACATTTCCAGCACTATTGGCTCTGAAAATTTAGATTTGATTACCGAAGACGGTATTTCTCAAGCGGGTATCGTGACTGGTTTCCCAATAGGGAAAGGCGTGAGCTTCAGAGGCCAGTACTTCCAAGACCTGACACAAAATATCATGCTGGAAAGCCAATTTGGCTTCACGTACCGCTCCGATTGTTGGGTGATAGGCCTGAACTACAACGAGTATCTACTGTCGCGCAGTAACATCAATAACGATGCACGATATGACAACAGTGTTTCCTTATCATTTAGTCTCCTTGGTCTAGGTGATGGTGCAGGATTTGGCTACAGCACCGCAAGCGGTAATGCATTGGGGTATCGCAGCCCATTCGGATTAAAAAATTAATGACGACATCTTTGGAAAAGCAAATGAAAAAATGGACGAAAGCTTTACTGGCCGTTGCTATCTCTGCCAGTTCGTTATCAGTGTCGGCCGCTCCGGCAGAACTTGATCGCGTCATTACCGTGGTCAATGAAGGCGTTATTCTTTCTAGCGATATTCATGCACTAAAGAAAACGGTATCACTCAACGCTAAGGCGGAAAATTTGCCGCCAGAAGATGTGCTCGAACAGCAGATCCTCGACCAACTGATTCTTGAAGAATTGCAGCTTCAAGAAGCGAAACGCCTTGGTATTCGAATTGATGATTCGCGTTTGGAGCAAGCCATTAATGGCATTGCAAAAGACAAAAACACCTCAGTAAAACAGCTTCGTAGCGAATTAAAAGCCAACGGCATATCTTGGGTTCAGTATCGCGACCAAATTCGTCGTGAGATGACCATCAGCGAAGCGCGAAATGCGCAGGTTCGTCGTCGCCTCAGTATCTTACCGCAAGAAGTGGAATCGTTGGCAACGCAGCTTAATGCCAAAAATCTTGAGAAAGTCGAGTACCGCCTCAGTCATATCCAACTTCGCGTCGACGAAGATGCAGATAAAGCAGAACGCGATAGCGTCTCTGACAACGCTGATGAGATCGTGACAGAGCTAAAAACAGGCCGTGACATTGCCGCCCTTGCTCTTGCCAATTCCAAAGGTCCTAAAGCCTTAGATGGGGGGGATTGGGGATGGATGCGACTCGAAGAAATGCCAACGATTTTTGCCGATCACATCGGTAATAATGGTAAAGGCGCCATCATCGGTCCTTTCCGAAGCGGTGTGGGTTATCACATCCTTAAAATTACGGATGTTAAAGGCCTTGAGTCCGTGGCGGTTACCGAAGTAAAAGCGCGTCACATTCTCATTAAACCGTCTATTGTCTTGAGTGATGAAGGTGCACAGCGCCAATTGAAATTGATTACTCAACAAATCAATGGCGGTGACAAAACCTTTGAAGAACTGGCAGAACAATACAGCGCCGATTCTGGCTCAGCCGTTAAAGGTGGTGACTTAGGCTGGCAAACTACGGAAATTTACGTCCCTGAGTTTAAAGACAAAGTCGATACGCTTTCAGAAGGCGTTATCAGCGAACCGTTTAAAACCGTTCATGGTTGGCACATTGTAGAAGTCCTTGATCGTCGCCAAGCTGATCGTACGGACGCTGCCATGCAAAACCGCGCATACCGTATGCTCCTAAATCGTAAGTTCAATGAAGAAGCACAAGCATGGCTGCAAGAGCTTCGTGCAGGTGCATATGTTGAACAAGTAGGTGATGAAAATGACAACAGCTAGTCCACAACGCATTGCCATTACGCCGGGAGAGCCCGCTGGCATAGGTCCAGATCTGGTGTTGGCACTTGCACATGACAAATGGGCGCATGAGTTAGTCATTTGCGGAAACAAAGAAATGCTGGCACAGCGTGCCAAGCTATTGGGTCTCGACGTTACCTTAGTGGATTACAACCCCGACGCTGCACCGAAAGCGCACACGCCGGGCACGCTCGTTGTGTGTGATGAGCCATTGGATGCCGAGGTTGTTGCAGGCCAGCTCAATGAAGCGAATGGCAAGTATGTGCTAAACACATTGAGCCGCGCGGCTGAAGGTAACATGCAAGGCGAGTTTGCCGCCGTGGTAACGGGACCTGTCCACAAAGGCGTGATTAATCGCTCTGGCGTTTCGTTCAGTGGGCACACAGAGTTTTTCCAACACCAAGCCAATGTGCAACAAGTCGTGATGATGCTGGCCACTGAAGGCTTGCGCGTTGCACTGGTGACAACGCATATCCCGCTCGCTTATGTGTCAAAAGCCATTACCGAAGAACGGCTTTTTCAAGTCATCCACATTTTGCATGATGATTTAAAATCTAAATTCGGGATTGCAGAGCCTAAAATCTATGTGTGTGGTTTAAATCCGCATGCGGGTGAAGACGGCTGCTTGGGCAGAGAAGAGATCGAAGTGATTGAACCTGCTCTTGAAACGTTGCGTGAACAAGGGATGAATCTGGTGGGTCCATTGCCCGCAGATACCCTTTTCCAAGACAAGTACCTGAAAGAAGCAGATGCCGTGTTAGCGATGTATCACGATCAGGGCCTGCCTGTGTTAAAATTTAAAGGATTTGGTAAGTCAGTCAACATTACACTTGGACTGCCTTTTATCCGAACTTCTGTAGATCATGGTACCGCATTGGATTTAGCAGGTACCGGAACGGCGGATACTGGAAGCCTGCGGACAGCGCTCTCCCACGCCCTTGAATTAGTAGATAAGAAAGCATGAGCGATAACGTCCACTTAGGTCACCGCGCCCGTAAGCGCTTCGGCCAGAACTTCCTTAACGATCCGTACATCATTGACGGCATTGTATCGGCCATCAACCCACTGCCAGGTGAAAACTTGGTAGAAATCGGTCCTGGCCTTGGTGCACTGACTGAGCCTGTGGCAAACGAAGTCGATAAACTGAGCGTGGTTGAACTGGATCGCGATTTGGCTGAGCGTCTGCGCCACCACCCAGTATTGTCGAAGAAGTTGACGATTTATGAAGGCGATGCCATGAAGTTTGATTTCACGGCGCTGTCTTCACCAGAAAACCCGCTACGTATTTTCGGTAACCTGCCGTACAACGTATCAACGCCTTTGATGTTCCACCTTTTCACTTTCGCTGGCGCTGTGAAAGACATGCACTTTATGTTGCAAAAAGAAGTGGTTAACCGTCTGGCTGCGGGCCCTGGTAGTAAAGCATATGGTCGTTTGACCGTGATGGCACAATATTACTGCAAGGTTGTTCCAGTACTTGAAGTGCCACCAGAAGCGTTTACACCTGCACCTAAAGTCGATTCAGCGGTCGTCAGATTGATCCCGCATAAAGAACTACCGCATCCAGCAACGAGCCTTAAGTGGCTGGAACGTGTTTGCCGAGAAGGTTTTAACCAACGCCGTAAAACCGTCCGTAACTGCTTCAAAGCGTTAATTGAGGTCGATACGCTGGTTGAACTCGACATTGATCCAACAACACGCCCCGAGAACCTCACTCTGGCGCAGTTTGTTGCTATGGCCAACTGGTTAGATGCAAACAACCAATAATAAATAGAAAAGGACACATTACAGGGATGGTAAACAATAATTTTACGGTTCGCGTGTTGACGCATTATGTTGAAGAACAATCTGAACCGGATAATAAACGTTATGTGTTCTCATACACGGTCACGATTGAAAACAATGGTGACCGTGATTCACAGCTTTTACGTCGTAAATGGCTGGTTACAGACGCAAACGAGAAGAAGTTAGTGATTGAAGGGGAAGGCGTTGTCGGCGAGCAGCCGGTGATCAAAGCGGGTGATCAATACACTTATACCAGCGGTACGGTGATAGAAACTCCCGTGGGTGTGATGCAAGGCCATTACGCCATGCAGTATGATGACGATGAAACGCCATTCACCATCGACATCGCGCCTTTCCGTCTTGCTCTGCCAAATATCCTTCACTAGGCGTTTTCTTGGCTACCTATCTTATTGGCGATATTCAAGGTTGCTACTCCGATCTTCGCAACTTGCTTGATATCGCCAAATTTGATCCCAACATCGATCATCTTTACATCGCAGGTGATCTTGTCGCGCGAGGCCCTGATTCACTAGCCGTACTTCGCTTTGTGCGCGATCTTGGCGAACATGGGCATGCCGTTCTAGGGAACCACGATCTTCACCTTCTTGCGGTTGCGGAAGGGATCATGAAGGTCAAGGCAAAAGACAAAACACTGCCCATACTCGACGCACCTGATAGCAAGGTGTTACTGACTTGGCTTCGACAACAGCCTCTACTTATTCATAAGGCATTAGATAACGGCACATCGCCGGGCTTTGTCATGACACACGCTGGCGTACCACCCATTTGGGATCTCGCTAAAGCCAAAAAACACGCCCAAGACGTTGAGGCCGTTTTACGCAGCGATCGCTACCTATGGCTTCTGCAAAACATGTATGCGAATGAGCCCTCTGTATGGTCTAAATCCTTAGAAGGTATCGAACAACTTCGCTACACCATTAATGCATTTACCCGCATGCGCTTTCTCACCTCCGAAGGCGGCTTGGACATGGCGTGTAAACTCCCACCCGATAAGGTACGTAACAATGCACTCCTTCCTTGGTTTGAGGTTCAGCGCAATAAACCCATGAAAGAGACGATGGTGTTTGGCCATTGGGCGGCATTGAATGGCGTGTTTCAAGAGAATATCTTAGGGCTCGATACGGGGTGTGTCTGGGGCGGTGCGCTGACGATGATGCGCTGGGAAGATGGGCAAAGATTTACTCTTCCTTGCCCAATACATGCTCATTAAAATCTAAACCAAAGATCGACTTATCTATCGAGTACAACAAACTCCATGTTGTACTTATTCTTCTCATCCGCAACATAGTGCTCAGAATGACTGGTTTGCCATTCCTCCCCCCAAGCGGGAAAACAGGTGTCGCCATCAATCTCTGCATCGATAAAGGTTAAATACAGACGATCCGCCTTAGGGAGTGACGCTTCATAGATCGTCCCGCCACCAATGATCACAGCCTCTTCCACTCCGTCAACCAAGGCCAATGCTTGCCCAATGCTGGTCACGCTCTCAACACCTTCGGCTTGCCATTCGCTGTTGCGACTGATGATGATATTTCGACGTCCTGGTAGCGGCCTACCAATAGATTCATACGTTTTCCGCCCCATGATCACAGGCTTCCCCAAGGTGTTGCGTTTGAACCAACCAAAGTCGGCTGGCAAGTGCCATGGCATCGTATTGTCTTTACCAATGATTCGATTTTTAGCCATCGCTGCGATCATGCTGATTATCATTGTGAGCGCTTTTCCTTTGAGTTTATGAGCCAATGCATATAGAGATGAATCGCTATGCTACACCACGGATTTTCTGCGGTAAAACAAGAGTCCTGGCATTGCTAGGCCGATCGCCAATGCAGCAATAATAAACAGTGCTTTAATGCCATTATTCATCATGGTTGCCCAGAGAGCATCACTGAACCCCAAGCTGTTTATTTCCACCAATGCAATCATGGCCTTGAACGCAAACACCCCCGTAACCATCGGGATAATGGCTGCAACGGTAAACACTTTAGGGTGCGCCATAAAGCGTTGAGACCAATACACACCCACCATGCCGACCAAAGTTGCTGCACACAATGTCGCCCACTGAATCGGCACGCCGTAGTGCATCAAAAGGTATCGACTGCCATGCCCAAGCGCCGCCCCAATGGCACAGTACTTTAGTGCCTTCACGGGCACATTGAACACCAAGGCAAACCCAACAGCGGGTATCGCAGCAAACAGCATGTCATGAAGGAGGCCAAGTAGCAGAGTCATAACCACCCCCAAATGCCCGTTACATTCATCGCGCCCACAATGCCAAGGCTTGTGGCGAGAGTGAGTAGACTCGCCATCACCCAACGGGCAATCCCCATATTGACGTAACCTTTCACCATGTCAGATACCGCATTGATCAGCGGAAAACCCGGCACCAACATCAGCACTGACGAAGCCATAGC
>JBELME010000018.1:0-32124 GCA_042096095.1 Enterovibrio sp. | reverse complement strand
CGAAACGATAAGAGCGTATTGACTTGACGTTCGGGTAGCGTCCATATATGTCCTTCTATTGAGTGGCTGTGGCGAGAAAGAGGTTCAGCAAGTGGCTGCCCCCGCAGTTAAACAAGCCCTTACCGAACTTGTGTCAGCACGTGGCAGTGATAAACTGAGTTTCAATGGCGTGATCCGTGCGGCTGAACGTGCTGATCTCGCGTTTCGTGTTGGCGGCCGTCTCACCGATGTGTTTGTAAAAGAAGGCGACCAAGTCAAAAAAGGCCAAGTGTTGGCAGTGCTTGATGCGCGTGATGCAAAAACTGCATTGGAATCCGCCAAGCTAGAACTGAAAAACACCGAAGTGGAATACCGCCGTGCGAAGGCCATTTTCGACAAGAGCCAAGCCATTTCAAAAAGCGATTTGGACGCCATCACCACGCGCTATGACTTAGCGAAGAACCGTGTGGACGATGCAACGCGTCAGCTTGAATACACCGAATTAAAAGCCCCTTTTGACGGCATCATTGGCCGTAAATTCGTCGATAACCACGTTCAAATTCAAGCGAACGAAACCATCGTGGCGTTGCAGGATCTGAGTGATTTGGAAGTGGTGATCAACATTCCTCACAAAGTGATGTTGTCTGGCCTCAATCAAACCAAAGCCTTGGCAGAGCTGTCCGCGATTCCGGGTCAACAATTCCCGCTGGTTCTCCGTACCTATGCCACCGAAGCAGACCCTGTTTCCCAAACCTACCCCGTTGTTTTGGGCTTTGAAGATTTAAAAGGCTTCCGTGCCTTACCGGGCATGGCGGTGAAAGTCGTCCCTGCTGACGCGAGCGATGGTCAAGAACAAGCACAAGTTTTAACGCTGCCTCTCACTGCGGTCGTTCCTGATAACCAAGGCAAACAGTTTGTGTGGGTGATCAACGACGACAACAAAGCTGAGAAACGCTTTATCGAAGTCGGCGCACTAAGTAAAAACCGCATCGTAGTCAAAAGTCACCTCGCGAAAGGAGAGCGTGTAGTGATCGCAGGTGTGTCGAGCATTCGCGAAGGGTTGGAAGTACGTCCTTACACAGACAAAGCGTCTGCTAAAAACAATGGCGGAGCGTAATCGATGGACTTAGCACGTATTACCATCGCCAAACGCACCAGTGTTTGGGTATTGATTGCCCTCACGCTGCTGGGTGGCTACATCAGTTATTTGAAGCTCGGGCGCTTTGAAGACCCTGAGTTCGTTATCCGTCAGGCTGTTATCAATACACCATATTCAGGTGCAACCGCACAAGAAGTGTCAGACGAAGTCACGGACGTGATTGAAGGCGCGGTGCAATCGCTTCAAGAACTTAAAGAAGTGAAATCCGTGTCGAAACAAGGCATGTCCGAAGTCACGGTCGAAATCAAACTCGAGTTCGCCAAAAGCGCGGCGGATTTACAGCAAGTGTGGGACAAACTTCGCCGCAAGATTTTCGATGTGCAGCAACAACTCCCTCCCGGCGCTGGCCCTTCTATCGTCAACGATGATTTCGCCGACGTGTATGCCCTTTTCTTTGCCGTCACCGGCGAAGGGTTTACCGACAAGCAACTGCAAGACTACGTCGATACCTTACGTCGTGACTTAGTGCTGGTGCCAGGGGTTGCAAAAACCGCCACGTTAGCCGAACAACAAGAAACCATCTTTGTTGAAATCTCCAGCGAACGTTTAGCGAAATTCGGCGTATCTGCGGAGAAAGTCTATCAAGTGCTGCAAAAGCAGAACATGGTGACCGTGGCAGGCAGTATCGAAACCGACGCCATGCGTATTCCGGTTATTCCAAGCTCAAGCATTGATTCGTTCGCTGACTTGAAGAACCTGCAAATCGCCGTTGGCAACAACAATACCGTGCTGCGTTTGGGCGACATTGCTGACGTCACACGCGGCTACAAAGAACCGGCATCCATGCTGATGCGCTACAACGGCGAACGCGCGATTGGCTTTGGTATCTCCAATGTCACCGGCCGTAACGTAGTCGACATGGGTGATGCGGTAAAAGCACGCATTGCAGAATTAGACGACCAACGTCCATTGGGCATGGAACTGCATGTCATTTCAATGCAATCCGACTCGGTGCGTGATTCTGTCACCAACTTCGTTTTCATCGTGGATGAGTGGTGCGGTGAGCATCTGTTCAGGCGTATCCAATGGGCCTTGAGAATGAAGAAACGCTTTGCTGCATACTGGTTTATTGGCACGTGAAAATAGCCAACGCGAGACAACGTGATGTCCTTTTTCCTTCCCTGTGGTGATCAGCACATCCAACTCATTGTCTTCTAATGTGTCATCAACGGTGGCATAAACAATCTTCACGTCGATATCAGGGCGAGAAGAGGTAAATGTGTTCAAGTTTGGCACTAGCCAGCGGTTCGCAATGGAGGGAATACATCCCACGGTGAGCGATTCTTTATTGACCAGCATTTTCACGGTTCGACACGCATCGGCAATATCAAACAATGCCGGTGACACTTTTCGGTACAGCGACTCTCCGGAGCGTGAAAGACGAATACCCCTTCCCTCTCGAATGAACAATTTGGTTCCAAACCATTCTTCAAGGTTCTTTATTTGGTGGCTCACCGCAGCGTGAGTGACAAACAGTTCCTCTGCTGCTTTGGAAAATGACAGGTTTCTCGCCGTCGCTTCAAACGCTTTTATTGACGATAAAGGGGGTAATTTCATTGTAAGAAAATCTAACACCTTGGTTGAAATTAGATCAATTGTTCAGCATTGCGCTTCAATTCATCATCTTTTCAAAGGCTAGCAGCCTCATACACTCAGGTTTGTCGCAATCTCAACGATTGTGACGGCACGCTTGAAGTTCAGAATTTTTATATTTTCTAACAGTAGGAAAAGCGATGTTCATTCGATCACTTAACGATGTTGAATCAACAGACAGATTCGTCGACTGGGGCAATGGCACCAGCCATCGATTGCTCACCCAACAAGATGGTGTGGGCTTTACGGTCTGCACACCGTGGTTCGCGCGGGTACAGAATCCAAGCTGCATTATCGAAATCACCTTGAGGCGTGTTACTGCATTGCGGGTCATGGGGAAGTCGAGGACATGAATGGCAATGTGTACCCAATCAAAACGGGTGACATTTATGTGCTGGATCAACACGACCCACACTTCTTGCGCGGAGGCCAATCGGAAGACCTGATTTTGGTGAGTGTGTTCAACCCACCCCTTTCAGGCACCGAAAAACACGATCTCAATAACCCAGAGGGGTCCGCTTACTAGAAGCGACACCAGACTTTAGCGAGAACATATGCAGTACGCCCAAGGAGGGATTATATGTCGGCCTCAAACACCACATCATCAGCAACGAAATACACATTTTTAGATAAAGTGAAAGCCATTGGCCCTGCGGTTGTCATCACCGGTTCGTTCATTGGCCCAGGCACCATAACCACGGCAACACGAACTGGCGCAGACTTCGGCTACGACTTACTATGGACCATCCTTTTTGCCATCGTCGCGACCATCGTTTTACAAGAAATGGCGGCACGTTTAGGGGTCGTCACGCGACAAGGTTTGTCTGAAGCCATTTCGAAAACCTTCGAAAACAATGCGCTTAAAAACTTAGCGAGATGCCTTGTAGGTGTCGCGATTCCCCTTGGCTGTATCGCTTATATGGGCGGCGATCTCACTGGCTCAGCCGCTAGGTTATCGACACTCACTGGCGTGTCTACGCAAATATTTGGACCACTGGTCGGCATTACTATTTTGGTGCTTTTCAACTTCGGCCCGTTTGCGCTGATAGAAAAGCTACTCATGGTGTTAGTGGCTACCATGGCGGTCGTGTTTCTTGTCGCTGTCTTCGCGGTTGGTCCCAACTGGTCTGACGTTGCCAGCGGGCTTATTCCTTCTATTCCTGATGGCAGCATGTTTTTGGTTCTGGGGTTGATTGGTACGACGATTGTGCCTTACAACTTCTTTGTTCATGTCATTAATGCCAAAAAAGGCGTTTACCAGTACCGATCAGTTAGAGTTGTCCAAACTCGATATCATCGTTGCGATCACCGTGGGGGGCTTTATCACTGCCGCAGTCCTGATCACAGCCGGTACCGTTATCAAGGGCACGTCGGTAGAAAGCATTGCGTCGATGGCGAAAGCGCTCGAACCTGTACTTGGCGATTTTGCGAGCCCGTTTCTGAGTGTAGGATTGATAGCAGCGGGATTATCGTCAGCCATTGTGACACCGCTTGGCGCGTCGTATGTGCTGGCTGGCCTGTTTGGTTGGAAGTACGACAAATCAGATAATCGTTTTTTCTTTACCAATCTGTCTATTTTGATTTTTGGTATTTTCATTTCCGCAACGGGTTTAAACCCTGTTTTCGTCATCATCTCCGCGCAGGTATTGAACGGCATTATCCTGCCCATTGCCGTTATATTACTGGTCATGATAACGAGCCAAGCAAAGTTCATGCGTGAATACGTTAACAGCAAAGTGTCTCTCGGCTTTGGTATTCTGATTAGCTTGATCACCATCTTTTTAGGCGCGAAGAGCTTTATTTCAACGGTATCCTCACTCGGAGGAATTGGATAGCGAACGCTATAACAAGAACCGCAGAACAGCACTACGTTCACATGCGGCATCGAGTCCAACATTTTGTAGCTTTTATTGGGCTGCTTTTTTCTTTTAAACGGCAGGTCATTTGAAAAGAGCGCTGAAGAACACCGCTTCTGTGTCATGCAATGAGGTTCGCACTGCATTTAACGTACTTGCATCCTTTAACGTGTTGTCATCAAAAAATGGAGCATGACGTAAAGCGACTTAAAAAAAGCCATCCTCTCGGATGGCTTTGATTTTCTGCATTTCCAGCTACGACCTACGACTGCTTGTCCATCAGCAGTAAATTGCCACCAGACACGCCCAACACCGCAGCGCAACCTCGATTGAACCATGCTGCCATTTTCGGGTTGCTAAACCAGTGACGAATATAAAGACCAAACAAGGCATAAA
Organism: Enterovibrio sp.; assembly: GCA_042096095.1. Lineage (GTDB taxonomy): Bacteria > Pseudomonadota > Gammaproteobacteria > Enterobacterales > Vibrionaceae > Enterovibrio. The sequence continues at coordinate 27,141 of JBELME010000018.1, read as the reverse complement.
CCGCAATCGCTAAGAACTCTAGCCCTAAGAATGTTGCGCCAAGCACAAAGAATTGATGATTAACACTGCCCGCTACATCGACAAACTGTGGCAAGAAAGCAGTGAAAATTAGAATTGCCTTCGGGTTACCCGCCGCTAACGTAAACTCTTGCTGCAATAGAGCACGCACACTTTTTTGAGGCTTACCCTCTACTATCGGTAGCGCAGTGGATCGCCATAATTGAAAAGCAATCCAAAACAAATACAGTGCCCCAAACAGCTTAATGGCAAAAAAGACCGTTTCAGATGCATAGAGAATGACCGCCAACCCAGAGGCAGTAAGCGCAATCATGACGGAAAATGCAACAAGCCTCCCTAAGCTTGCAAACATCGCAGACGAGAACCCGTAACAACGTGCATTGTTCATCGCGAGTAGATTATTCGGCCCCGGTGTCATGTTCAACGCAAAACATGCGGGCACAAAAAGCAGTAATGAAAGCAGATCCACGGCCTTTTCTCTTTTTAGTCACCAGACAACAGAGAAACAGATTACGTGCCAACAGCAAGGGTCGTCAATCCACGTGTTACATCAGACTCTCTCCACACTGTGTATTGTCTCCAAAAACATTTTTGACAACAATCCAGCCCACCTATTTTGATGATAGTTTTCCCCAAACTAACAGAAATTATGGGGTGTCATAATGAATAAAAAGGTATGTACGCTTTGCTTAGCTTTGCTCGTTTTAACGGGATGTGTAAACCGAGATGAGATATATGCGAATCCACCGCAAGAATTGATTGATGGTGTCAATAAGTTGATACCCGCCGCGAGTGAGTTTGTCCATGACGCCCAAAAAGAGGCGCTAAAAAAGGGACAACCTCTCACCGATGCTCAAATTGTGATTGCGAAGGAAATGGGTGTTCAACACCCTGAAAAAGTGCGCGTTTATTACGTTGATAAATTGCCTACACCCACAGACCCTGAGCTCCTAGAAATCGCTAAGCGCGTGGGGTATACCAACCCGAATATGGCGGGCTACGCCTACGGCTATGGTATATGGATACACCATCGTTATAAGAATCAGCGTGATCTGCTTCCCCATGAGCTTGTTCATGTAAAACAAGCAGAAGAGTTAGGGCTGACTGAACAAACACGACAATACCTCATGCAAATGTTCATTTACGGCTACTACAACGCACCCATGGAAAAAGAAGCACGCCAAGCAACCGCTCATTTGCTTTGAACATGAAAGAAGCTTGGGCGGTATCGATTCCGTAAGCTGTAACAAGAACGACCAAAGTCACCTTTGAGGCTGACTTTGGTCAATATTCAGAAACCCCTGCTTTTTCGAATCCTAAAGTGGCTACTCTAGCCACTCTCTGTGCGCTTTTTCTGCATCACCTAAGTAATCCAGAATCCAATTCACAGCAGGGTTTTCTTTGTCGGTTCGCCATGCGATACAACATGGGCTTTTACTTGGCGGCTCAACCAATGTTTTTTCGATTAACTCGCCACTTTTCAAATACGGTTCCGCCATGTGTGATGGCATTGCGCCAATCCCTAATCCACTGCGAAAACACTGAATTGCACTGTGCCAGTTAGGCACGGTTAATCGACGTTGGTTGTCCAGCAACCATGTGGCTCGCTTCGGTAAAATGCGCGAGGTGTCTTCCAAACAAATGGCGGGGAAACCCAATAGCTGTTCGTGACGAATCGGTTCTTGCTCACTGGCTAATGGGTGGTCTTTCGACACGACAAACCGCCAAGTCAAAATCCCCATGTCTCGATAGCTTAAATTTCCACTGACAGGCACCGCCGCTGTCGCTCCGATTGCAATGTCAGCGCGGTCGTAAGCCAAGGCATCCCATACGCCATTAAACACTTCCATCGTCAGCAGCAGTTCGACATCGGGAAACGCATCGTAAAAATCACGCACCAGTGAATCGACTCGATCTTCTCGCACCACGTTATCCAGCGCGAGCGACACGCTGCATGTCCATCCATTAGCGACACGTTGAGTTTGTACTCGAATCTCATCCATTTGTTTGAGTAATCGGCACGCTTCGTCGACAAAAAACTCGCCTGCAGGCGTGAGTTTCACTGAACGATGTAAGCGTTCAAATAAATTCACAGCAAGCTTCTCTTCCATTTGTCGAACGGTATAGCTCACCGCACTCGGCACCTTATGAAGCTCTTCAGCCGCAGCCGAGAAACTACCGCGTCTTGCCACAGCGTCAATAACTTGAAGATCGGGATAAGAGAACATGAGGATAGAAGCCCTTTTTCATTGAGCTGTTCACTAAAGCGCGAACAACTATTGCCTTATATTGGTCACACTTAGCCTTCAAATCAAATTTTTTGAAAGCATTTGAGAAATTTTACCGTTTCACAGACTTTTTTGTGGCAGATACACTCCACGCCATTGATAAACGAACGGACAACGAAAAATGAAAAATTCTGTTCCTATGACCACCATGGTTTGGTTTGCAGGTTTGAGCATGCTTGGCTTCCTTGCGACCGATATGTACCTACCCGCTTTTGAAAACATCCGTCTTGAAATGGGTACAACGCAATCCATGATCGGCCTGTCACTGACCGTGTTCCTGTTGGGCATGGCGTTAGGCCAAGTGGTTTATGGTCCTTTTTCTGACCGCATCGGCCGCATCAAAGTGTTGGTTGGTGGTATGGCGCTGTTTACCGTTGCAACGGTTGCGTGCTTCTTGTCAGACAGTATTGAAGTGTTCCTGGCTGCTCGCTTTGTACAGGCACTGGGCGCATGTAGCGCATCCGTCATCTGGCAAGCCATCGTGATTGACCGCTATGACAGCAAAACCTCTCAACGTGTATTTGCTACGGTCATGCCGTTAGTGGCTTTGTCTCCTGCACTGGCACCACTTGCTGGCGCAGCGTTAGAATCACACTTCGGCTGGCGCAGCATCTTTATTGCGTTGGTTGGTTTAGGCGTATTGTTGGTAGCCACCACCCTTCGCCAAGAAGAAAGCGCACCGGCGGTTGATACCTCAGAGAAAGTTGGCGCGAAGCTAATTGGTGACTACATACACATCCTGAGTTCTCGTAAGTTTGTTGGCAACATGCTGATTTTTGCAGGCTGTTCTGCAGCGTTCTTCGCGTGGCTAACAGGTTCTCCATTTGTGATGACAGAAATGGGCTATAGCGGCGCTGACATTGGTATGAGCTATGTCCCTCAAACCATCGCTTTCATCGTTGGTGGTTACAGCTGTCGTGCCATGTTGAACAAATACGACGGTTCTGTTGTGTTGCCTTGGTTTGTGGGTCTGTTCATTGCAAGCGTATCAGCCATTTTCGTTGTGTCTTGGCAATCTGAGGTTACAAACATCTGGCCTGTGTTGATTCCATTCTGTTTCTTGGCTGTCGCGAACGGTGCAATTTACCCGATCGTCGTCAACAAAGCGTTGGAAGGTTTCAAACATTGCAGTGCGACCGCGGCAGGTTTGTTGAACTTCCTGCAAACCATGATTTGTTTTGTGGCGAGTGGCATTGTGTCTGCAATGGCAGTGAGCGGTCTACTGACAGTTTCTGCGGTAATGATGGGTGCGGCGGCTGCAGTCGCACTGGGTCTTGTTCTGAGCTGGAGCGGCAACCGCGCGACGATGGAAGAAAGCCCACAAGCAGCATAATTCATCAAAACAACGTAAGTCATAGACACAATGTAAGGCATAGAAAAAAACCGCCCTTTTCGGCGGTTTTTTTGTTTATGCCGTGCGCTGACCGACCCCCATCAGCACACGCATGTCCCCCATATTGAAAGGAATGGAGGTTGAAATCACATTCAAACCTGCGTTCGCATACGCTTCTTCAATTTCACTCACAGTGAATCCGGCACTTGAACTCTCGCTCTTTTCCCAATCCCACTGCACGAGCAAACCACCATCCACCAACAGCATGGCTAACAACGCGATGGTTTCTTGATAATCTGGCACAAATGCTAGGGACGATGACGCCACAATCACGTCAAAACGCTGGCCCGCTTGTTTGTATTCTCGAACGAACATTTCATCAACCACACCGACCACGGTGCTCACGTTCGGCAACTGTTTTGCTTTCAATGCATTGATCATTTCTAAAGAGGGATCGATGGCAGTGATTGAGGTCACTTTCGGCGACAACTTTTCTGTCAACAAACCCGTGCCACACCCAAAATCGAAGATCTTACTTCCTTTGATTGCCACAACGTTCGCCAACGCTCTGGCTACTTTTTCCGAATAGGCGATAACCGCTGCATTGGAATCCCACTCTGCAGCCATATCATCCCAGCTTTTACTCATGTTCTGCTTCCTACGGCTTGGCGAATGATAGAAAAATACTAGGGCAAATCACTATTCGCTGCCACCAATCCTGATGCGTTTTATAGCGTATTGAGTTATTGGTTCACCTCTTGCCTAGATAACACAAATTTTCGACATAAAAAAAGCCAGAGCAATAGGCTCTGGCTTACACAATGTTTTGGTTTGACAGAGTAGATCAGCGCGACACTAATTTCATTTCCATCGGACCGCCAAATTTAGGCAAGGTTGGGAACACGGTATTAAGCGCGCCATTCCCTAGCCCTAACCACTTCACCATGTAAGCGGCGTATTGCTCATGCGCAATTTTGGGGATGATACGCCCTTCACCGTTGTCATCTTTGCCGCCGCGCGTGAAATCTGGGTACTCACCACAACACTCGCCGCCGCGCGTTGGTCCGCCGAACATAAACTGTCCACCGCCCCAACCATGGTCTGTGCCCTTACGGGCATTATCGTGCATGGTGCGTCCAAACTCTGACAATGAACAAGTCAGCACGTTTTCAGATAAACCATCTGCTTCTAGCGCGTCATAAAGCCCTGCAACCGCTTCTGAAAATTCTTTCATCAGGTGATCTTGACGGCGAACCTGATTATCGTGGGTGTCAAAACCACCGATAGCGACATAGAACACCTGACGGTTGTGACCCAGAAGCTGTGCTGCGTCGATCATTTGCTTGATGCCACGCAATTGGGTGCCCAGGTTCGAGGTTGGAATGCGGTCATCCATAGGGATGCCTTCAACAATCGGCTCCATTTGTTTTTGCGCCGACACGGCTTGTTGTACAACGTTGGCATACCCTGCCACCAACGGCGAATCGTAATGTTGATTTGCCATGGTTTCGTAACTAGAGCGAATGACTGCGCTCGACAACGCTTGCAACTCTTGAAAGCCATTTTTGTTGACGAACATCGTATCCGTAGAGTAGCTATTCAAGATGGAGTTAGGGCCTGTGTAGAAGCAGTTTGGCATGTCCGCCATAGAACGGGCCATCACGTCCATCGACATCCCCAGCCAACCATTCTCACTGTAAGCTTCCCCCATCCAACTGTGTTGCCACACCTCTTGTTGTTTGTTGTGAGCAAACAGATACGGCGGCACTTCAACACGACCGGATTCAAGATCGTCTTTCGACGTAGGTTCTAATAACGGCCCCACGTTCATCACGACATTGGCTTGGTTTTTTTCAAACAACGGCATGAGTGCTTGCATGGATTTATTCAGGCCAAACTGCACACCATTTTTATCTTTGATGCTGAGTGGTAAAACCTGACTGCTCGGTACAGCAATGCTTTGGCGTGACGCGTTGAATTTGTTGAAGTTCTCTTTATCCAGAGGCAATACCTGATGGAAGAAATCGTTCCCGCCATTCAGAAAAATGCAGATCAAGGCTTTGTAGTCTTCTGCGCCTCGTGCTTGAAGGCTAAAGCTCATAGGCGTAGCGGCTGCAGCGCCTGCAATACCGGCTGATTTGATGAAATCTCTACGTGTTAGTTTCATGATGCGCGGTTCTCCTGAACATGGAAATATGGGGAAGATAAAGCGATAAACATTAATCGCTGAACCCACTTACCTGCATGCATATCAAGACCGTTATAGTGATCAGACAATATGTGTTGCAGTTCTACCGGCATAGCGCCATTAAAAAATCGTTCCGACACTTCGGTGATAAATCCATGAATATCTTTTGTGTCGAATGGCGCTTTAAAATCTTCAACGTTGATATAAAGCTGTTTTTTCAGTGGCTTATTTTTATCTTGTAGATTAAGCCTGAATATCCCATAGATAAAATTGTGAACATAAATAATATGGGACCAATCAATAATCTGTAATTCAGGGGAAACCAAATTGTTTTCACTGACTACACCGTTGGGTGCGTAATCCGGTAAGTAAAAATTAAACACGGACGGTGAGCCCAGTGGATATTGGTTACAGGTTTTCAAATAGACTAGATCTGTTTCTACAAATTGGCTGCCTGCGCCCGGTTGTGCATCTAGTGCACGGTAGATGTAAACCAAAGATAACCAAGGTTCACGGATCTTACTCATGCTCATCGGCGTAGCGGTGTAGACTTCTTCGTCTGCAAGTATTGCCCAAACTACGGCTTTCAAATCGCCAACAACCCCCTCTCCATTATTCAGGAAGACTTCGGTTACACGGCGAACATAGTCTGGTGAAGGGTTAGACGTGGTGAGTTTTTGGATTAACCCTTGACTGATGTTAGGCGCAGTAGAAGGGTGATGCAGCAATACATCCATCACACGATCCATTTCCACAGCGGCATCGACGTTCTTAGGGAAACGGTGTCCCATGATCGTCTTTTCACCTGGGTCATGGTACTGACCGTTGTTGGTCATGGCTTCGATCATGTGGCTATCAAGACTGTCCCAGCCAGTGAAGACGCGAGCCAGTTCTTGAATGTCTTTTTCGTCGTAGCAGGCCAAGGGCTGGCCATTTTTTCCCATGATGTAGGAACCATCAATGTCACGTTCATACAGCCCAACAGAAAATAGCTGTAAAATCTCACGCGCAAAGTTTTCGTCTGGACGACGCCCTGTTAGCGGGTCACCCATTTGATTACCTACCATGGTCAAGTAATGCCCCATCACAGGTGATAGAGACACCGCCTTTAACAAATCGCGGTAATTTCCAAATGCGTTTTCACAGAGCAAATCGTTATAGTGAGCGATTGCAGGTGTGTGATTAATGAGCGTGGCATCTTGATCTGAGGCGACAAAGATTTGGCTTAGCGCATAACCTACTTTTTGTCGTAGTTGGTCATCGCCATACAGCGCGATATCTAGCCAAGCACGAATACGTGTCGAGCGAGATATCATTTTTCCGTAACCCTGAGCGGCGAATTGTTTTTCGCATTGTTTTAAGTGAGAGGAAACTGGCAGGTTCACTTGTTCATCGAACCAAGCCTTAGCGCGTTTGTTGACTAATGCATTTGCCTCGCCCTGCTTCGGACCAAACGTCGCGAGATCCAACCAACGTGAAGCATGTGTGAAAGAATCAAATCGCATATCAATTACCCTTAAATGAGTCGGGCAAAAGTGATTTTTATTTTTACCACCAAGTATCACTTTTGAACCATTGGACACACATTTAAGAATATTCATATCTTTCACTCTGCAAATAAAGTCGATCTATTTATTGGGAGAGAATCAGAGTAATAGGTTAAATCTCACATTTAAAACACTTACATTATTGACTATTTACAGTGTAATGATGTAACCGACTCTATTATTCTAATTATTGCAACGGGAGTTTGTAATAATACTTCGCAAGGCATTGGAAATTCAGTTATTTCTCCCCCTTTAATTAGCGTAATTTATTTCGATTAATTTTACGCATGAATTATATCGTATAAAAAAAGCCTGTTAGCGCTTGTTTTAATTAGGTGTAACGCACTAAGGCGATTCAGGGAGGAATTCGATTTGGTGAAGGACATTACCGGGTAAGAAAGGGGTTGAACCTTGATTGGCATACGCATCAAAGCCCGCGCGATAAAACGGTGAAAGTGGATGGCCGCTCTGCCCACCAGGCAGGGTAAGCACCCCATTGATTTCGTCGCCTGGCTGAACAATCAAACGTTGTGATGCCCCATATCGTTTGCCCTGCACCGCGGGCATAAACCTGTCTCCAAACCCTTCTACCTCAGGCATGTTAAGCAGATTACTCAGTACGGGAATTTGCTGACTGAACGGATGTTGTACTTGAAGAAGATTTATACCTCCCCACCGCAGCGCTTTCAAAGGCCCTGTTGCATGCCCTGTCATCTCAACCATGAGTTGTTCCCGCATATCAATGTATGACGTCGTGAAAAAAGTATCCCAATTAGGCACGCCATGAGGTTTCCAACTGTCCGTTTGCGCTTGCACAAGCTGCCATAACGCGGGCTCAAGTTGCCTTTCAATGAGCGTTAAGCTGAGGTTCTGTGCGGCGAGTTGAGATTCAATAGGTGCAAACAGTTGATCGATGAGTGTATCTCGATAATGTTTCACCAAGCTGTAACCGACGGAATCCGCACAGGCACAACCTTGCCAGCCTTCAACTTCTTTGATGTCTTCAGCAAATAATTCGGGCTCTGTTTTTAACACATCAAGTAAGAAGCCCTGCCAACGCGCCAGAAACAACGCCTCGTTATCTAATTGAATCTGGTAGAAGTCTTCTATGTCGAACAAGTCCTTCTCAAACAGTCGCGTTTTAATCTGTTCGCTTCGCGCACCCAACGCATAACCACCATCGCCAAACCGACGATGTTGAGAAGTGCTCACAGCGCGGCTGTTCGCCGTCCAAATTCGCTGATCTTTCGGGCTCACCACCGCGGGAAGGTCACGCGCCTGTTGCGACCATGCGCCATCAAAGCGCGTCGATGGTATCGGTGTATCCGCAGGATTGCGCCTATCAGGTACCGCACCTGTGATTTGCCATGCGATATCACCGCTGCTATCCGCGACCACCATGTTCTGCGCCGGTATGCCAATACTCTTGCTCACAGCAAGTGCGTCGGAGACGGACTCTGCCATTTCAAGATTCATTAAATTCAGGTTGATGGCATAGTCCTGATAACCCACCCAAGTCAGCGCATACTTCTCGTTATCGACCCTTCTTACTGGCCCGAAGTGACTCACTTCAACATAGAATGTCTTCTCGCCATCTGGCAGTGGGATACTCTCCGCATCCAGCGCTGTTTTGTCTTTCTCTGAAAGCTTTATCCAATCAGCGGTATCGATATAAGAATTGGTAAATCCCCACGCAATCTTGTTGTTCGAACCCACAACAATAGCAGGCACGCCGGGCAAGCTGACACCTGTCACCTGTGTCTCTTGTTCGTTGTTGGTGATGTTGAACTGTGCGCGGTACCAAATCACGGGGGTGTTTAGCATGAGATGCATATCGTCAGACAACATGGCTTTGCCATTTCGGGTCAGCGCACCGCTCACCGCCCAGTTATTGCTGCCAACCTCTGCGTTTTTCTCGATAGGTGTAACCGTCGCTGTTTTTAAGAAAATACTATCTATCTCTGGAACAGATACCTTTTTCAGTGGAAGGCGACTGCCGTCTATTGCAGCTTGAAACTGGCTAGGTTGCGCAAGAAAAGCGAGTGTTTCCTTGCCAAAAGTTTGTTCAATGGCGTGATAAACAAGATCTCTGTCAATGCTCAGCCCCTGTAAATCCAAATACATGCTGTACACCACCAGCAATGAATCTTCAGGCTTCCAAGGTTTTCTATCAGACTGGGTGATTAAATACTCAAATGTCGGGAAAGAAGCATGGGAAAGTGCATCGTTAACACCTTTGGCATAAACCGACAAAATCTCTTTTTGCTGCTCGGGAAAGGTGGCGAGCATTTTTTGGCTACGTTTTCTAAGTTGATGAAAACGCGCGTTCTCATCAAGTGGCAATGCAGAAGCACCAAATAATTCTGCAAGTTCGCCAGCAGCGTTGCGGCGGAGTAAATCCATCTGAAAGAAACGATCTTGGCCATGAGCATAACCAAGCGCATAAGACGCATCTAATCGATTCTCTGCATGGACAATGGCTGTACCAAGCTCATCGCGACGTAAAAGCGTCGGTTTAGAAATGATAGAGGATACCGTGCTTCCCGACAATGTCGGCAAGCTGATCGTGAGCGCACCATAAAATACTGCTGTGGCAAACAAGCCAAGCAATATTAGCGCTACGAGGATCACCCTGATCTTATTAAACATGTCCCTAAACCTCAGACCAAAGCGAAAGAACGTGTTCTGTTCGCTTTAGGAAATATCCTTACACCCTAAGAGTCAAACTGTTTAGTCGTTATCTATACATTCAGGATATACCTAGATTGACTATGCATACCATTTCATCACATTGATGCTGAACACAAAATAGTCAATTCACAATACAGGGCACTAAATGAAGACGGTCTCAATAACGATGTAGGGATTAGTGGTTTTAATGGGTAACGTGTTATAGCTAATTAGGCAAGGTGCCTAAATAAAGCCTAATGACTATGAATACCAATACGATTTCCTTCGCTGTCTTTTATATGGGCGAATACACCATTGCCGCCAATGTCGGTTTTAGGCACGAGCACATCCGTTTCTTTTTCTGCACGGTCGAGTACGTCATCCATGTTTTCAACGTTGATTTACACCATCACGCCTGCCGCACTTGGTATGCATCCATCACCCGCAATAAGTGTACCGGTCGCACCGTATACTTCCCCTTTTTCAGCAGGAAACCACGCCATGTCCGTGCCGTTCATATCATGTCGCTTGAGAGAAATAGCAAACACGCGCTCATAAAAAACGATGGCTCTTTCCACTTTCCATGTCTTCAACGGGAAATTCAAACCAAGTCACTGGGTTCATTTTAGACTCCTATGTCTTTTGGCAGACTCGCTATCACTTTGATTAACCGTAGCGCATGGTGCTTTTTACAAACTCACAAAACGAAAAAAGCCCCCATAAATGGAGGCTTTTTCTCGAACTCAGGAATTATTTAACGTATTCACCACGACGCAGCGCATCAATACGTTTGTCCAACGGCGGGTGCGTCATGAACAATTCACTCAGTGATTTTTTACCGTTAATACCGAAAGCGACCATTGAACCTTCAAGGCGGCTTTCATGGCTCACTTTCAAACGCTCAAGTGCAGCGATCATCTTTTCACGGCCAACCAAATTCGCTGAGCCAGCATCTGCGTAAAATTCGCGATGACGACTAAACCACATGGTAATAATGCTCGCCAAAATACCGAACACCACTTCGAGAATCGATGACAAGATGAAGTAGGTCAAAAAGCTACCACCGCCCTCGCCTTCTTCATCATTGTTCACGCCACTGATCGCGCCAGCGATGAGACGAGAGATAAAGATAACGAAGGTATTCACGACGCCTTGCATCAAGGTCAGCGTCACCATGTCGCCGTTCGCGATGTGGCTGACTTCGTGTGCAAGAACAGCTTCTGCTTCGTCGCGTGTCATGTTTTCAAGTAGGCCACTTGATACTGCTACCAGCGAGTCATCACGCTTTGCACCCGTTGCAAACGCGTTAATGTCGTCTGAGTAGTAAATAGCAACGGTTGGCATACCAATGCCCGCTTGCTGCGCTTGGCGGCTTACTGTGCTCATTAACCAGTGTTCTGTTTCGTCGCGCGGGTGTTCAATCACTTGACCACCGACTGAACGTAGCGCCATTGATTTCGACATCATCAAAGAAATCAATGACCCACCAAAACCGAATAACGCAGCCATCAACAACAACCCTGACAGGCTGCCAGGGTTCATGCCAGTGACGGCATATACGATGTTAAGAACAATACTGAAGACGAAAACAACCGCGAGGTTGGTCAACAGGAATAAAGCTATGCGTTTCATGAGTAATCTTGTCTCCGAAATGATTGAAGCGCTCAGGTGAGATAGTAGGGTCAAACGTGCGAAAAACAAGTCCATGTAGCAATTTGTTACGCATTAGCTTGACGAATTAGAACGCGGCCTCTTTTATATACAGAACAGCCGACCCTTAAAAAGTCTTAACGGATTAGACTTTGGTCGAGTTGTGTTTAGACACTAACCAGAATAGTGTGTTTGAAACGGTGAGCGCATCAGGTTGATACGCTTTTGCATCCAAGTTTGGATGCGATTCTAAGGAGAGAAAACCATGGCTGACAAAGAGAATTATCGTGTCGCTATCGATATACTTTGCTGTCACTTAGGCATGAGCTTTGACGAGGCTTGCGCAGAGCTTGGTCTCGCTGATAACGAGAATCACAAGTTGCAACAGGTTTCCGAAATGCAGCAATCTCTTATGGGATTGCTAGAAGACAGCAACTAGTCGTACTGCATTAAGCAGATAAAGAATATTGGAAAGCCAGCATTCGTGCTGGCTTTTTGTTATTCATGTCTAGTGTTTTTCATTTCTATAGAGCCACTTATCAGACTAAAGTCCAAGAGGCTTTAGATCAATGTACTCGCTTAGATCACGGGTTTTCACTTTCGTCATATAAGGTATTTCACCGAGCTTTGGCACCTGCAAGTGGTGTTCTAGCGTTTTGACGATATCGCTGTAGTGTTCTGTTCTCGGATTAATCCGGTTTGCCACCCAGCCAGCAATCTCCAACCCGTCACGACGAATCGCTTCTGCAGTGAGATAGGCGTGATTTAAACAACCCAGTTTAATGCCAACAACGAGGATAACGGGGAGTTTTTCTTCTTTGACCCAATCCGCCAAGGTCGCATCGTATGTAACAGGCACGCGCCAGCCACCGGCACCTTCCACTAAGACGAAATCCGTTTTTGCTTGGATGTTTTTCAATCCTTCCGTTAACAGTGAAAACGCAATCTCTTTGTCTTCTAACTCAGCGGCAATATGCGGTGAACACGGTTCATGAAGCAAACACGGGTTTACCTCGTCGTAGTTAAGAGTCAGATTTGACGAAGCACGTAAGCACACCGCATCTTCATTGGTTAGCCCTTCGCTTGTTTCCTCACTGCCCGCTGCAATCGGTTTGTAGCCACCGACAATCAGCCCTGTTTTCGCCACTGCTTGCATTATTGCTACAGAGGCGACTGTTTTACCCACCTCAGTATCCGTGCCGGTCACGAAATAGCTTTTAGTCATTGGTTATCGCTCCAAAGCAAACTTGATAAGTTGCGGGCACGGTACCATCAGCACGATGAAATTGACGATACGCCGATTCTAATGTGACCAATGCTTTTCTACCGTTTAATCCCGCCTTTCTTCCTTCGTCTAAATGCGTTGCACCAATGCCTTTCAGGTCCTTCATCAGTGCAAAAGCCGAAGGATAGCTTTCTGCCATCGCTTTGCATTCTAGGGTAAACCCGGTAAAGCCAGATTGAGCAAGCGCAATGTTTACCGTCTTAGTGTCTACAAAGGCGTTCACGTGCTGCTCAGAATCGACAACTTCCCACGCCTTTTTAAGTTCTAACAGCGAACCATCAAGCAGCGTTGAAAATAAAATCTTTCCTCCGGGTTTCACTACGCGCCGTAATTCAGACAAAGGAACGGAGAGATCCTTACACCATTGCAATGCCAGTGAGCTAAACGCCATGTCGACACTGTTTGATGCCAGTGGTAATGCTTCAGCATCGCCCGAGATATATCGCAGTGAGTCACCGCAGCGCTCTCGTGCTTTTTCAAGCATGCGGTCAGACAAATCGAGCGCGATGACTGACGCTCCTTTGCTTGTCAATTGCGCACTGAAATAGCCCGTCCCGCAGCCCAAGTCGAGAATACGCTTGCCTTGCCAATCTTGATGCATGGTCATCAGTTCGTGACCAACACGGCGCTGGAAGGCCGCACTTTTATCGTACGAGTTCGCCGCTCGGCCAAACGCGGCTTTGATTGCGGATTTATCGTCGTGTTGTTGCTGGTTTAACTGTTGATCAAACAAGGAACCGAGTGATACGGCGTTACTCATGTCGATCCCCTTCTAATAAGTGATGTAGCTTGCTGGCTAACGCATTTACGTCATCCAGTGATTGACTCACGGACAAGGTAATACGGAGACGCGATGAATTCGGTGGCACAGTCGGTGGCCGAATGGCACCCGTCCAAAAGCCTGCAGATTTAAGGTGTTCTGCGACAGTCAGCATATTAGTGACATCACCAAGCACAACGGGTTTTATCGGTGTTTGTGTTTCAATGACTTCATAGTGATCACTTAGCACACGGTGGAACCGCGAAGACAGTTCATGCAGTTTTTCTCTGCGCCAGTTGTCTTTTCTAATCAAGCTTACGGCTTTCGTTAATGCATGAGCCTGTGCGGGCGACATGGCGGTGGAGTAAACGTAGTGCCGTGCGAACTGCGTCAGATAGTCATGAACTTGCGCGCTGCACATCACAGCGGCGCCCATCATTCCAAAGGCTTTACCGAAGGTCACAATCAAGATGTCAGGCTGAATGCCTGCATGGTCGCAAGATCCTCTTCCTTCTTTTCCCAACACACCAATGCCATGCGCATCATCAACCATCAAACAGGCGTTGTTGGCGCGACACACAGACGCAATGTCTGCGAGTGGCGACAGATCGCCGTCCATGCTGAATACACCTTCTGTGACGACAAAGCGAGAAGGCGCATCGGCGTGGTTTTCTAGTGCATTCTCGAGTTTGGCGGTGTTGTTGTGAAGGAATCGAAGCATGGTGGCATCAGACAAGATACCCGCTTCCATTAACGACGCGTGGTTAAGCTTGTCTTGAAACAGCACGTCCCCTTTTTCAAGCAAGGAAAAGATCACCGCTTGATTCGCAGAGAAACCGCTATTGAACAGCAGCGCGTTGTCAAAACCAAGCCATTCACACAGCGATGCTTCTAACGCTTGATGCGCGTGTGAAAAGCCCGTCACCAACGGCGATGCTGTGCTGCCTGCACCGTAAAGAGATAAGCCTTCCTGCCACGCTGAAACCAACGCCGGATCGCTGGCTAGGCCAAGATAGTCGTTACCCGAGAAGTTCAGGTACGTCTTGTTGTGTTCGTCAATGAGCTTTCCATCTTGGTGATGGAAAGCCTTGACTGAACGATGAAGCCCTTGCTGCTGACGCTCAGCAAGCTTCTGCGCGATACGGCTTGGCAGTTGGCTTGTTCCGCTCATGGATAACTTGGCACCTAAACGCTGGCTTCGTAAAACAAGTCATCCTTGTCAGGACGCGCCGCGACACGCTCTGCCACTTCAGCAAGCAAGGTTTCTTCTTGGATTGCATCCGGTTTTTGAGCACGTTGTTCGCTATTAATACCCAGCTTTTTAAACAGCATCATGTCTGCGTCTTCGTCTGGATTTGGCGTAGTAAGCAGCTTGCACCCGTAGAAGATTGAGTTTGCACCGGCCATAAAACACATGGTCTGCATTTGCTCATTCATGTTTTCACGGCCCGCTGAAAGGCGAACAGCAGATTTTGGCATCATGATGCGCGCAACGGCAATAATACGAACGAAATCGAAGGGTTCAACATCCTCAACGTCTTCTAGCGGTGTGCCTTTCACTTTCACCAGCATATTGATGGGTACACTTTCAGGATGGTGAGGCAAGTTAGCCAGTTCCATCAACAAACCCACACGGTCACGGGCATTTTCACCCAAACCGATGATGCCGCCTGAACAGACTTTCATCCCTGCACCACGCACATTTGACAAGGTGTCTAAGCGATCTTGGTATGTGCGTGTGGTAATAATGTTGCCGTAGTATTCTGGTGACGTATCCAGGTTGTGGTTGTAGTAATCCAAACCTGCATCTGCCAGCTCTGTGGCTTGTGATTCATCTAACATGCCCAAGGTCATGCAAGTTTCTAGCCCCATGCCTTTCACCCCTTGGATCATTTCCTTGAGGTATGGCATGTCACGCGCTTTGGGGTTTTTCCACGCAGCACCCATACAGAATCGGGTTGCGCCAGAACGTTTAGCTTTATCCGCGGCATCCAAAACGCGCTCGACTTCTAGCAGGCGCTCTTTTTCAACATCGGTACGGTAATGGGCACTTTGAGGGCAGTATTTGCAATCTTCTGGGCATGCACCCGTTTTGATAGAAAGCAGTGTGCTCACTTGCACTTCATTGGCGGGATGAAACTGTCGATGAACCTGCTGCGCTTCAAACATCAGATCCATAAAAGGTTTTTCGAATAAGGCCTGCACTTCCTCGACAGTCCAATTATGGCGAACTTCCACCTGTAATACCTCAATTTGGAATGAATGACATACCCAAAACACCTAATGAGACGCACCTGAGTGCCAACCCTTACTCGTAAATGGCGAGAAAACAAAGTGATTTGGGTATGGTGACTTGTTCAGTCTAAAGTGAAGCCTTACAATGTCAACGGTGATTAATTTCTATTGTTTACAACTGGATATTTTTTATACATGGATATTGCTTTCGATCGTGAACATATTTGGCACCCATATACCTCAACCATCAACCCGCTTCCGTGCTATCCCATCGCACGCGCAGAAGGTGTTTATCTTTATTTAGAGGATGGTACCGAGCTTATTGATGGTATGTCTTCCTGGTGGGCTGCGATCCATGGTTACAACCATCCTGTGTTGAATAAAGCCTTGATGGCTCAAGCCGGAAAGATGTCCCATGTGATGTTTGGCGGGATCACTCACGAGCCCGCGATTGCGCTTTGTAAACAGCTTGTCGACATGACACCCGCGCCGTTAGATAAAGTGTTTCTGTGTGATTCAGGATCGATCTCTGTGGAAGTTGCGCTCAAAATGGCGCTGCAGTTTTGGCACGCGAAAGGCGAACCAAAATCGAAATTTCTTACACTGCGACACGGTTATCACGGTGACAGTTTTGCGGCAATGTCCGTCACCGATCCAGACAATTCCATGCACAAGCTCTATAAGGGCTTTCTTCCCGAACACATCTTTGCCGATTCGCCCAAGTGTAGTTTCTATGATGAATGGCAAGAAAAAGATATTGCCGATTTCAAGGCCAAACTGATTGATAACGTTAGCGACATTGCGGCTGTTATCCTTGAGCCTATCGTTCAAGGTGCAGGCGGCATGCGTATTTACCACCCTACGTTTTTAAAACGTGTGCGTGAGCTGTGTGATGAACACGGGGTGTTGCTCATTTGCGATGAAATTGCGACAGGATTTGGCCGAACGGGTAAACTCTTCGCCTGTGAGCATGCGGGTATTTCGCCAGATATCATGTGTTTGGGTAAGGCACTGACGGGAGGCTATATGACAATGGCCGCCACAATCACAACAAAGCACGTCGCTGATACCGTGTGCAGTGGTGAAGCCGGTTGCTTTATGCATGGACCCACCTTTATGGGCAATCCTCTTGCCAGCGCCGTGGCAAACGCAAGTTTACAACTTTTAAAAGACACACCATGGCAGGAAAAAGTGCTGACCATTGAGTCACACCTCGCCCATATGTTGCCTCCGTTAGAAACCCTTACCGCCGTAAAAGGGGTGAGATGGCTTGGGGCAATTGGGGTTGTTGAACTCAATACACCCGTGCATGTCGAGTCAATTCAGAAACACTTTGTTGAATCAGGTGTGTGGATTCGTCCTTTTGGACGCCTTATTTACATCATGCCGCCCTTTGATATGCGTGAAGATCAACTGCAAAAACTGGTTGATGCTATTGAACATGCTGTCGAAAGCATGTCATAAGCACGTATACGCCGTGTTGTGCGGCGTTTAATTGATGGCCGAAGTGATCGCATCATGAAACGCCTCCGTAAATTCTAACGTTATTTATGGAGGTTCTTCATGCAATTGGGTTTATTTCCGCTACCCCTGTTTTTGCTCCCTGGGGGCATCACTAAACTTCGTATCTTCGAACCTCGTTATGTTCGCCTCGTGAAAGAGTCCATGGCTGAACAGAAAGGGTTCGTCCTCGCGATGAAAGAAGGCGATGCTATCTGCACGTACGGTACGCACGTTCAAATCATCGACTTTGAAACCCTGCCAGACGGGTTACTTGGCGTTACCATAAAAGGCTTGTCACGCGTCAAGCTCTCTCACATTGATCAAGAAGATGATGGTCTATGGATAGGTAGCACTGAAACGTTACCCGATTGGTCAAAGAGCAATGCAACACCTGGGTTATTAAGCGAAGCGTTGGAAGCGTTATTCAAAGCACACCCTGAACATGCATCTCAGTACAGCGATGAACTGCATTTCAGCGATGTGAATTGGGTATGCCAGCGGTGGTTAGAGGTTTTGCCATTAGCGAATAATCAACGCCAGTGGTTCATCGCACAGAAAGACGCAGAAGATGCGAAGCAGTTCATAACCGTGCTCCTCACTGAAGAAATACAAAATTAATACTGATCCATTCCTGATTTCATTACGTTAACTAATATATGTCACAATTTGGCACATGCAGGAAACATTGATCATGGAATTGGCCAGAAGTACGTATAATGCTAACAACACAAAACGTTTGAGTAGTCAGACACCTATGTCAGTACCCACTCCCGAGAAGTTAGCAGAGCTATTACAATGCGTTGCTGAGACGCGTGACGAAGCAGCATTCGCGGCTTTGTTCAAACATTTCGCACCCAAAGTCCGTGCATACGGATTACGTCACCTTCGCGTCGACGGACACGCCATGGAGCTTGTTCAAGAAACCATGATTTTAGTGTGGCGCAAAGCGCACCTGTATGATGGCTCCAAAGGGGGCGCATCAACATGGGTTTTCACTATCATGCGAAACGTCAGTTTTGACATGCTACGCAAAGTGAAGAGCAACAGAGAAGATTGTCTGAGCGGCGATATTTGGCCACTCATTGACGGCGAGTCAGGTGATCAAGAAGACGAAGCGTTGCAGAATCAGATCCAAAGTCAACTTCTTTCTTACATCGACCTTTTGCCCGATTTACAACAACAGGTTGTTAGAGGTGTTTACTTGAAGCAATTAACCCATCAAGAACTCGCTGAACAGCTAGATGTTCCCCTAGGAACGATTAAATCCCGTCTGCGTTTAGGCCTTCAAAAGCTTCGTACACACTTGGAGGTGAATGATGATTAAGTATCACCCTACTGACGAAATGTTAATGGCACATGCTCTTGGTGAACTCCCTGCATCAATGGCCATTGCAGTATCAGCGCATTGCGAAATGTGCGACCAGTGTGCTGAGAAAGTTGCGCTTTTTACTGAACAAGCCGCGCAGCAAGCATTTGATGCACCCTCGTCGAAAGCTAAAAACACCGCAGCGGATAGTACCGATGCCGCCAGCGAAGAATCGTTCGATATGAATACAATGTTTGGCTCTATGTTGGCAGACATCATGTCTGACGAAACGGTACCGAAAACCCTCGTCACACCATCACCGAAAACGGAGATTAGCGTCTGTGGGGAGACCTACGCATTGCCGCGCGCATTGCGACGTTACCATCAACTAGGTTGGAGTTCGATTGGCACCCTTAGCCGCGCGCGTCTTCCACTGAACGAAGGCGATACACGCGCCAGCCTTTTGCACATTGGCATGAACGGTAGTGTTCCTAGCCACACACACAAAGGTATCGAGCTTACCTTATTGTTAGGTGGACACTTCGAAGATGAACACGACACCTACGTGCCGGGAGATTTTATTGTGTTGGATGGGAACAATCATCATACGCCTCAAACCCATGATGGTTGTCTGTGTTACACCGTTTCAGATGCGCCTCTACACTTTACGAAAGGCGTCAGCCAGTTGTTAAATGCTGTTGGTCGCGTTATTTACTAATTAAAGTAATCAGTTAACACGCCTACCACATGTCAAAGCGCCCTCAGTGGCGCTTTTTCTTTTTCGGAGTTTACATCTTCATTACATCTATCTCCGTAATATTTTACATCGCCGTAAATCTTCATTTCTATATATAATCAGGCATATGCGATCTATCATCATATTTTATTTCATTTACTGCTTTACAGATGAGTAATTCACCTGATTTAATCCAAACGTTAACAGCTCATACACAGTGAAGTGAGAAAAATGAAGCAAGAAAACTCCCCTTTAGCACATGTCACTAGCGCCAGTCTGGTTGTTCAGATTTTGGTAGGTATTATTGCCGGTGTTGCCCTCGCTAGCATTTCGCCAGAAAGTGCTATAGCCGTCGGTTTCCTAGGCGGTTTATTTGTAAATGCTTTAAAAGCCGTCGCACCCATCTTGGTGTTTGTATTGGTTGCAGCATCAATCGCAAATCAGAAGAAAAACCAACACACCCATCTTCGTCCAATCATTATCCTTTACTTACTTGGTACTTTCGCTGCAGCGATCACGGCTGTCACCATGAGTTTTTTGTTCCCGACAGAGCTTACGCTAACAACAACAGATTCTGCCATCGCGCCACCTGAAGGCATTGTCCAGGTGATTCAAACCTTGCTGTTCAGCATTGTTGATAACCCTATTCATGCACTGATGAACGGTAACTTTATCGGTATTCTTGCATGGGCCATTGGCTTAGGCATTGCGCTTCACCACGCATCAGACACCACCAAAACCGTGTTTGGCGATGTTGCTGAAAGTATTTCTTTCATCGTTCGCTTCATCATCAAACTCGCACCAATCGGTATTTTCGGTTTGGTTGCTAAAACCTTTGCGCAAACGGGCTTTGAAGCACTCGTGGGCTACGCGCACTTACTTGCGGTATTGTTAGGAAGCATGGCGATTATCGCCTTGGTTGTGAACCCATTGATTGTTTACCTCAAAACACACACAAACCCTTACCCATTGGTCTTCCAATGTCTGCGTGAAAGTGGTGTAACGGCATTCTTTACGCGTAGCTCTGCAGCGAACATTCCTGTGAATATGCAGCTATGTAGCAGATTAAAACTGGATAAAGACACCTACTCTGTCTCCATCCCATTGGGCGCAACCATCAATATGGGCGGTGCAGCAATTACCATCACGGTATTGACGCTTGCAGCCGTTAACACCATGGGGATTCAAGTAGATATCGCGACAGCCATCCTACTGAGCATCGTTGCTGCCGTTTCTGCATGTGGCGCATCAGGTGTGGCGGGTGGTTCACTTCTGTTGATCCCGTTGGCTTGTAATTTGTTTGGTATTCCAAACGACATCGCAATGCAAGTGGTCGCAGTGGGTTTCATCATTGGTGTTGTTCAAGACTCAGCAGAAACGGCATTGAACAGCTCAACGGACGTTGTCTTTACCGCTGCAGCATGCCGCGGAAAAGAAGCAGAAGAACTGCAAACGTCGACAGTGAAATAAGCGCAACACCTTGTTCACCCAAAAAAGGCGCCTCTGCGCCTTTTTTGTTTTTACTGCATCGCCGCGCCGAACCGTGGCGCAGAAAAGGTAATAAATCTGCACATCCCTAGGCCTCTTCATAAATACGTATCAACACCACACTTCCGCTTATCGCGCTAAATTTCGGCGTTCTCAACTCTGACCCGCTCACAACTTCACAATCTGTGTATCTTGGTTTACAGACATTTTTAGACGTCTAGACTGTTAGCTTTCCTTTCTAAGCGTTTATCTTTATAATCCCGCCTCTTTTTTGTGAGCCACTTAAAACAACTGGCGTCAAAATATGCGTTGGACAAATAGATCCTGTCCAGCACGAAGGTTTATCTATGAATTTCTCAGCAAAGACTGTCGTTATCATTGCTATTGGTGCTGCGCTTTACGGTATTGGCGGCTTGCCAATGTTCGGCATTCCTGTTTTCGCAAACACGACGCTCAAGCCTGCAATGGCCATTCTTGCGCTGTTCTCTGTATTGTTCGGCCCGGGTGTGGGCTTTTTCGTTGGCTTCATCGGCCACTGGGTCACCGACATGTTCGCGGGCTGGGGTGTATGGCTAACCTGGGTGTTAGGTTCTGGCATCGTGGGTTTCGTGATCGGTTTCTTCCCTATTTTGACCAAACGTCGCCTCAAATACGGCAACTTTGGCCCGATTGATGTCGTCCTTTTCGCCTTGCTTGCGTTGCTTGGCAACGTGATTGGGTACGGCACATCAGCTTTCCTTGATACCGTGCTTTATGCCGAACCCTTTACCAAAGTCTTCATTCAGCTTTGTATTATTGCAGCAGGTAACGCCTTGCTGGTTGCCGTTGTTGGCTATTTCATTTTGCAATCTGTGGCCAAACGCAACAGACAGTGCCGTAATCTGACTGAGGCCTGAACTTCTCCATGACCATCGAATTTAGAAACTTCTCCTTTCGCTATGATGCGTTGGTAAATCCAACATTAAAAAACATCAACTTAACCATAGAGAAAGGTGAAAAAGTCTTGATCATTGGCCCAAGCGGCAGTGGTAAGTCCACGCTCGGTCAATGCATTAATGGCCTGATACCTCACGCGATTGAAGGACACATCAACGGCGAGTTGCTGATTGATGGTAAAAGCAGCCAAAACATGACTTTGGTGGAATACACCGAGAAAGTCGGCACGGTACTGCAAGACACTGACAGCCAGTTTGTCGGTCTGAGTGTGGGCGAAGACATTGCGTTTGCACTAGAAAACCAATGCGTGTCCGTCGCTGACATGTACCCACTGGTCAAAGCCACCGCCAACATGGTTGACCTTCAAAACCTGCTTCATCATGCCCCGCATGATTTGTCCGGTGGCCAAAAGCAACGCGTTTCCCTTGCGGGCATTTTGGTGGATGACGTTGATGTCCTTTTGTTTGATGAGCCCCTTGCTGCACTCGATCCTAAAACGGGCAAACGTACCATTGAGATCATTGACCAACTTCATCGTGATACTGGAAAAACAATCATCATCATTGAGCACCGCTTGGAAGATGTGCTGACGCAGCATATCGACCGTGTGATCCTCATTGATAACGGCGTAGTGGTTTCTGATACCACACCCGATGCGATCCTGACATCATCACTTCTGAGCACCCATGGCATTCGAGAGCCGTTGTATCTTTCGGCGCTTAAACATGCTGGCTGCGCGGTAGAGCAATCAGATAAGCCATCAAGCATGGCTAATTTGCCCGTTGAAAAATATGCAGAAGCGTTAACGACCTGGCATCGCAATGCGCAAGCCAACGACAAGAAACCCGCGTCTGAAGCCTTGCTAGCACTGAATCATCTCACCTACTCCTATGACGGCGAGAAAAATGCCCTTGAAGATGTCAGCTTTACGGTCAATCGCGGCGAGATGATGTCTGTTTTGGGTAAAAATGGTTCCGGTAAATCCACCATCACCAAGCTGATCATGGGCGTGATTGACCCAGATGCAGGCAACATCACTTTTGATGGTTCAGATTTCTCGGTACTCACTATCTTCGAGCGCAGCCGAAAAGTTGGCGTTGTCATGCAAAACCCTAATCATATGATTTCACACCACATGATTAAGGATGAAGTGGCCTTCGGCTTAATGAACCAAGGGCTGAGCGACGCTGACATCGAAAAACGGGTGCTGGACGTTTTAGAACTGTGTGGTTTGAGCAAATACCGCCATTGGCCGGTGGATGCCCTGAGCTATGGCCAGAAAAAACGCGTCACCATCGCGTCTATTTTGGTGATGGAGCCAGACCTGCTGATTTTAGATGAACCGACAGCTGGTCAGGATTACCGCAATTACACCTCCATGCTGGAATTCATTAAGAAGCTGAATGAAGAACAAGGCATTACAGTGATGATCATTTCGCACGACATGCACTTGGTGTTGGAATACACAACGCGTTCCGTCGTGATTGCAGACAGCAAGTTGATTGATGATGCGCCAATGACACATGTATTTAGCCAACCTGCGTTGTTAGATGATGCCAACCTTACCACCACAAGTTTGTATCAGCTTGCTGAGAGGGCTGGCATTGAAGATATCGACGGATTTATGCAGACATTTATTCAGTCAGAGAGCAACGCCAAATGAAAGCATCAAAAATGAAGTTCGGTATCAATTACGTTGATACTAAATCGCCACTTCACGCACTCAATGGCATTACCAAGTTTGCTCTGTTTATGGCATGGGTCACCGTGGTGCTGACAACCTTCGACTTGCGAATTATCGTCGGGATGGTCTTGTTGGGGTTAGCCTTGTTAAAAATGACAGGCGTGGCGTTTCAGGCGTATAAACCGCTGCTGCTTGGTACCATCAGTGTGTTGAGCATGAATGCGGTCTTTATGTTCTTGGTCGCCCCGCAACAGGGGTCTGAATGGGTAGGTTCAACCACGATACTGTTCGAGCTACCTGCTGGATATTCGCTGACACAAGAAACCCTGTTCTATCTGTGCACGATCACATTGAAATACTTCAGCATGTTCCCGATTGCACTGGTCTTTGTGTTCACCACACACCCAACTGAATTTGCATCCAGCCTGAACCGCATCGGTGTGCCTTACAAAATCGCGTATGCGGTCAGCTTAACCTTGCGCTATCTGCCCGAAGTAAAAAGCGACTTCATCAACATCATGCATGCACAACAGGCGCGTGGCGTTGATTTTTCCAAGAATGCACCGTTGATGACACGCTTTAAAGGTGTAGCGAAAATCCTGATCCCGTTGATTTTCTCTAGCCTCGATCGCGCAGATGAAATTTCAAATGCAATGACGCTGCGTGGCTTCGGACGAAACAAAGCGCGCACTTGGTACAACTATCGCCCACTGACAGCAAAAGACATTGTGGTACTTTCTGGTATCGCTTTGTGTGTTGTGCTTGCGCTGTATAAGCGACACCTCGAAGCAGCCACTGTGTGGTATCCATTCTGAGCAATGAAAAAGGAGCCTAAGGCTCCTTTTTTGTGTGTTCATTACTCGTCAGTTTACCGATCTTCAAACGGCGCGGTTAGCCCTCTAAGACCTTCATCAGTAGGTAACCGTTATACATTGCCCGCTTCACTAACGCTGCACCTGGCATTGTCGCTTGGGTATAGAAATAGGTTTCTTCAAGCATCAAATTCTCGGTATAACAGGGCATGCTTTGGCTCCTGACACAGTCGAAAATAGCAGGATACAACACACGCTTTGCGCGATTGAACTCACCGCCGATAAGAATTCTTTCAGGGTTAAAAAGATTCACCATGATAGCAATGGCCTGACCTAAATGATGGCCTAACTCGGTGATAACTTTCACAGCGACACCGTCACCGTCTTCCGCAGCGTCACAAATTCGCTCAATGGTTAAAGGCTGATCTTGTAGAATGCTTTCATGGCCTTGTTCAAGCAGCAGTTTAGTCTCTTCCAACACCGCTTGAAGGCTCGCAACCGTTTCTAAGCAACCACTGTTCCCGCAAAAACAACGCTTACCAAACGGCTTGATTTGGATATGTCCTAACTCGCCAATGTTGCCGATCTGCCCTTCCAGCACCTTTCCATCTAACATAATGCCTGCGCCCACACCGTGGTGGATAGACACCAGTACTGCATTTTCTACGTCGCGTGCATTGCCAAACAACTTTTCTGCCAATGCCCATGAACGTGTGTCGTTACCAATGAAGACAGGCAAGCCTGTCGCGCGATGAATCGCTGCGCCTAAAGGCATGTTATGGACATCGTAGTGCGGCATTTGAAGGACAATGCCCTGAGCGCTGTTAACGAGTCCAGGCAGTGATACGGCGATTGATGTAACGCGATCAACCACCGCGGAGTGCTTAGCAAAAAATTGATTGATGTGTTCAAGAACATGTTCAATAAGAAGGTCTTGGTCGAGCACATGAATATCATGACGATTTTCTATCAGAATGTCGCCACCCAGTTCGTGCAGTGCCAAGGTTAAGTAACCGCGCCCCAAGCGTAAAGACAAGAACTGCCACCCTTCATTGTTCAGTTCAAGCCCTACCGCGGGGCGTCCGCGCGCTGCGGTTTCTCCATATTCAGTTTCTTTGACGAGATGTGCATCAATCAATTCTCTGGTGATTTTGGTGATGCTAGCTGGCGCTAATTGGCTGCGCTTTGATAGTTCGATGCGAGAGATAGGCCCGAGCTGATCGATCAACTTATATACTGTGCCAGCGTTATTACGCTTAATGTGATCTATATGTCCTGGCTGGGCAAGAATCATCCCATTTTCCCTAAAGTAAATCCTATCTTTGAATTTTTTTACTTTGCGAAGTAATTGTGAAGCACATTGAGATGATGTCGTGATACACGTCACGAGCTAAATCAAATATCTTTTGTTTGTCACTTCCAACTATAAAAAATCAATGGGTTATCGTGTGTTTTTTCCGCACTTCATACCCCAAAGAACAACAAGCCAAGACACTCGCGCTATAAGCTGACATAATCCAGCCCCACGAGCGATTCTGATTGTTAAAGCGGTATGTACAGCGTCAACGAAATTTTTGAAACGATTCAAGGCGAAGGCACCTTTACAGGCGTTCCTTCCGTATTTGTTCGCCTACAAGGCTGCCCTGTTGGCTGCCCTTGGTGCGATACACGACAGACCTGGGACACGTTGCCTGGGGACGAGCGCGACTTTGGCGCAATCATCACCAAAACCGGTGATAGCCCAATTTGGGCTGCTGTCGATGCCAATGGCATTTTGACGCATCTACAAAAGAGCTACACCGCTAAACATGTAGTGATCACAGGTGGTGAGCCGTGTATCTACGACCTTCGCCCATTAACCGAAAGGCTTGAGACTGCGGGCTATCGCTGCCAAATCGAGACCAGTGGTACGTACCCTGTGCAAACGACAGAAGCCACATGGGTGACAGTGTCACCGAAAATCAATATGCGTGGGAAACTGCCTGTTTTGGAGAGCGCACTCGAGCGCGCCAATGAAATCAAGCACCCCGTTGGCACAGAGTCCGACATTGAAAAGCTTGAATCGCTGTTAGACGGCGTTGCGCTGCGTGAAAACATAGAAATCGCCCTGCAGCCTATCAGCCAAAAGCCGCGTGCAACGGCATTGTGTATCGATACCTGCATCAAGCGTAATTGGCACTTGTCGATTCAGACCCACAAATACCTCGATATCGCATAGCAGTCCTACCAAAACACGCACTTTTATCCCGACATAAAAAAAGGAGCCTTAGGCTCCTTTTATAGTTTCTAGATGATGTCTTTCGCATAGAGCAAAGGCCAGAGCGTTACACCCGCTTTATTCGCCAGTGTAAATGCACCCTGCCGTACATGTTTCTTTGATCATCACCTTGCTTAGACAAGGTAATTCAGGCTTCAACTGATCCCAAATCCATTTCGCTAACACTTCACTTGTTGGGTTTTCTAACCCTTCAATGTCATTCAAGTAATAGTGGTCAAGACGGTCATAGATCGGTTTAAACGCAGCTTTGATTTCAGAAAAGTCAATGAGCCAGCCTGTGTGTGGATCAACCTCTCCAGCCACATAAAGACGCACAAGGAAAGAGTGCCCATGCAAACGGCCACATTTATGTCCCTCTGGGACATGTGGCAAATGGTGGGCAGCTTCAAACATGAATTCTTTGAACAGTTCAGTGTGCATATGT
>JBELME010000017.1:0-32150 GCA_042096095.1 Enterovibrio sp. | reverse complement strand
AGCGAAGAGCCGTGCGACACAAGGTGTTGTGTCTATCAAGGTGTCTGAGCGTAATGGCCCAGTGGTTGGTGCGGTTCAAGTGAGCGAAGGCGACGAGTTCATGATGATCACCAACGCAGGTACCCTAGTACGTACGCGTGCGTCTGAAGTGAGCCAGGTTGGTCGTAACACCCAAGGTGTAACACTGATCCGCACAAGCAAAGACGAAGCGGTTGTCGGCCTGCAACGTATCGAAGAGCCTGATGAAAACGAACTGTTGAACAACATCGAAGACGGTGAAGTTGCAGAGGATTCGGAGGCATCAGCCGAAGCGCCAACAGCAGAATCTGCACCAGAAGCGCCAAACGCTGAAGACGACGCTGAAAGCGAGTCTGACGAAGAGTAATCTTCACGCTTTTATTAGCGCCTGATAAAAACGCAGCATTCGCTGCGTTTTTTTATGCCCGTCATTATTGATGCCTAAATCGCCTGTCTAAGCGCGAATCGCGCATCTTCGTGCTGTTTGTGTGTAAGCCATGTTTGTCCCGCTTTTCTCGTTTCAATTACGGTGGTAAGGTGATGAGACATATTTTTCTTCTAGTGTTTCCGACGACCGCGCAGAGGGCGCGATTTGGGTTCAGGGATAATCCAATTGTATTTGGAAACGCTACAGTCTCGCGATGTAACGCAGGAGCATTCAATAATCATGGAAAAGGTATACAACTTCTCAGCTGGCCCCGCGATGTTGCCACAAGAAGTCTTAGCAAACGTTCAATCTGAGTTAGTGAATTGGAATGGCATTGGCTCTTCCGTCATGGAAATCTCCCACCGCAGCAAAGAGTTTTTAGCGATAGTGGCAGATGCAGAGAAAAATCTGCGTGAATTACTTTCTATCCCAGAGAATTACCACATCCTGTATTGTCAGGGTGGGGCGCGCGCGCAATTTGCTGCTGTGCCGATGAACTTGCTGGGCAGCAATACCATTGCCGATTACATTGATGCTGGCTTCTGGGCAAACAGTGCCGTTAAAGAAGCAAAGAAATATTGTACCCCGCACGTCGTGAATGTGCTGACGACCATTGATGGTAAGCGCGCTGTATTACCCGCGAAAAATTGGAAATTGAGTTCAGATGCGGCCTATGTGCACTTCTGCCCGAACGAAACGATCGATGGTATTGAAATTCGCGATTTGCCAGAAACGAACAAGCCTATCGTCGCTGACATGTCGTCTACCATTTTGTCTCGTCCAATCGACGTATCAAAATACGGTGTGATTTACGCCGGCGCACAGAAGAACATTGGTCCTGCAGGCATTACCTTGGTGATCGTGCGTGATGATCTGCTGGGCAAAGCGAAAGAGTTTCTACCGAACATTCTGAATTACACCACGCTGGTGGATAAAGAATCTATGTTCAACACGCCGCCAACCTTTGGTTGGTACCTTGCAGGTGAAGTGTACAAATGGCTTCTGGCGCAAGGCGGTGTTGAAGCAATGCGCGTTAAGAACGAAGAGAAAGCAGCGCTGCTTTACGGCTGCATTGATGAATCAAGCTTCTACGTAAATAACATTCATGAAGATAACCGTTCGTTAATGAATGTACCTTTCCAGCTTGCTAATCCTGAACTGGATGCTGCTTTCCTAGAAGAAGCGGCAGCACAAGGTTTAGTTGCACTGAAAGGTCACCGTGAAGTGGGTGGCATGCGTGCGTCTATCTATAACGCGATGTCGTTGGAAGGTGTTCAAGCGCTGGTAGCTTTCATGAAAGCATTTGAAGCAAAAAATGCCTAAGCGACCATTCGCAGCCTAACGAAAGAAAAGCCGTCGAAAGACGGCTTTTTTGTGCCAGTAACGTCGCTACGCGATCAAATTCCCCACCTTTTTACCACAAGATATTAACGATTGATTACGCGGTGAGCACTTGTGCTTCGATGCTTGCGCAAACGTTTGCTATTTTGTTTTCTGACTATAGAATGACGCGAAATTTCCTTCACATCAGACGTTTATCCTTTCAGGTGTTCTGAGTAACAGCAATCACAGAGCAAGATACCTGCAGGGCCTATTACCCATTCAGCGTAATAGTGAATGTCCCACCTTCAAAGGTAGAGTTGTATGAGTGTTTCCCAGTCTTCGAATGATGCGCCCGTTAGAAATTCTGAACTTGTTTATCGTCTTGATGACAAGCCACCGCTACCACAAACACTTTTCGCTGCTGTTCAGCACTTGCTTGCGATGTTCGTTGCCGTGGTTACGCCGTCTCTTATTATCTGCCAAGCGTTAGGGTTGCCAGCGTCAGACACCAACACCATTGTCAGCATGTCTCTTTTTGCGTCTGGGTTAGCGTCGTTTATCCAGATCCGTACCATCGGCCCACTGGGTTCTGGTTTACTTTCCATTCAAGGGACGAGCTTTAATTTTCTTGGCCCCATTATTGGTACAGGCCTTGCGATGAAAGCGGGTGGTGCGAGCGTGGAAACCATGATGGCAGCGATTTTCGGCACCATCATGGTTGCAGCCATGGCAGAAGTGCTGCTTTCACGCGTTCTTGAGCATGCACAGCGCGTGATCACGCCGTTAGTGTCAGGCATTGTTGTGACCTTGATTGGTTTGACGCTTATTCAAGTTGGCTTAACGTCGATGGGCGGTGGTTATGCCGCGATCGAAAACGGCACTTTCGGTAGCCTTGAGAACTTGACCCTTGCGGGGACGGTGCTGGGTGTCATTGTCCTGCTTAACCGCATTGATAATCCCTACCTTCGCGTATCTTCCATCGTGATTGCTATGGCATCAGGGACCTTGGTTGCGTTCTTCTTTGGCATGGTAAACACATCGCCTGCAGAAAATGTCGAATGGATTGCGATTCCTCAGCCAATGCAATATGGCTTGTCGTTTGATTGGGGTTTGCTGATCCCGCTTGTCATCGTGTTCTTGGTGACGTCGTTGGAAGCGATTGGTGATATTACCGCGACATCAGAAACCTCCGAGCAGCCAGTTTCTGGTCCAATTTACATGAAACGTATCAAAGGTGGCGTGTTGGCTGATGGCGTGAACTCTGCGTTAGCGGCGGTTTTGAACAGCTTCCCGAACTCCACGTTTAGCCAGAACAACGGCATCATCCAACTTACGGGTGTGGCGAGTCGCTACATTGGTTACTTCATTGCGGGTATGTTGGTGCTGCTGGGTTTGCTCCCAGGGGTGGCAACTTTGGTTCAGCTCATCCCTGAGCCTGTTTTAGGTGGCGCAACCATTGTGATGTTCGGCACGATTGCCGCATCGGGGATCCGTATCATTTCGCGATGTGAGTTGAACCGCCGAGCGATCCTTATCATGGCGCTGTCGTTCTCAATGGGATTGGGCATCGCGCAGAAACCAGAAATTCTTCAATTTATGCCAGAGTGGATCCGCAACATTCTTTCTTCAGGCATGGCGGCGGGGGGTATTACCGCCATCATCTTGAATCTTGTGTTGCCACAAGAGCAAAAAGACGACTAAACCACATCTCAAAAAGCAAAAAGGCGACGCACTCTGTATGGCGTTTGTTGAAGTAGCGAGTCTGTTACTTCAATGCGTCGCCTTTTTATATGCACTCAATAGCGTTGATTTATCTCAATTCTCACCTCTTGTTTCTATACTGAGAAAGTTGGAGGTGCAGTTATGTCAAACCGTTCTGAAGCTGCTCGAGAAAAAGGAGCAGCCATTGTGTCAGATTCTACATCTAGTCAAACGCAAGTTTCCCTCGAAAATAGCGGCTCTATCTCACCGGATAGCTCGCCGTTGGACACCAGTGAACATCCAGAATCCTATCACCATACATGCCAGTATCTCGATCCTGATGGCAAGGAGCACGTCTGCTCTGAGGTCGCAGGGGAATCAGGCTTTTGTTTTTGGCATGATGAAAATCAGCCAAGAGACCAAGAAGACATCAAAGCGCGACTCGAAGCCTTCGCAAAACAAGGGGGGCAACTACGCGGCATCATTGTTAAGCGCGCGGATTTGCAAGACGTGAATTTAGTTCGGCACGGGCCGGGCGGCGGCTATGACCTTAGCTATGCCAATTTTTACCGTTCGAACATGACGAATGCACATCTGTTCAACGCAAAGTTTGATAACGGCAGTTTGATGAAGGCGGACTTACATGATGCCAACATTCATTGCGCAAGTTTTATCAACTGTAACCTGTTGGGCGTCAAACTCACCGATACTAAAATAGATAACATTAAAATCGGGACGTTACTCCAACAAGAATCGGAAGGTCGGGTTGCCGAACGACAAGGAGATTTAGAGAAAGCCCTCGATCTCTATGAGCAATCAGAAGAGATCTATCGTGATTTGCGTAAAGCATCCGAAGCGCAGGGGATCTTTACGATGGCGGGATACTTTTTACAAAAAGAACTCACAATGCGTCGCTTCCAAATGCCCATGTTTTCCACTCAGCGCGCCATGTCAAAAACCGTCGATTTATTTTGTGGTTACGGTGAAAGCCCTATCCGCGTCATCTTCTTTTCGTTAGCACTGATTCTGTGGTGTGCGATTATCTACTTCTATATGGGAATACAATTTGCTGGCGAAACCGTTGCGTATTCTGCAGAACAAACGTTCGCAGACAACTTCTGGGCGTTTTCTGATTGTCTTTATTACAGTGTCGTCACCTTTACAACCTTGGGGTATGGGGATTTTATTCCCATCGGCATGTCGAGATTGGTGGCTGCCACCGAAGCATTTACGGGCAGTTTTACTATCGCACTCTTCGTGGTGGTGTTTGTTAAGAAAATGACGCGTTAGCTGCAAATCATTCTGAAAAGCAGTAAAACGAAACATCCGAGCAGCTGGGGGTAGCCCCTCGGCTGCTTTTTCGTTACTCTCATAGTACGAAAAATAAAGGATCTCAGAAGTTCAGATGGAGCAATTGACGTTACAACCTATTTCTAAGATTAACGGCACCGTTAATCTTCCTGGTTCAAAAAGTGTGTCTAACCGTGCACTGCTATTGGCAGCACTTGCCAACGGAACAACCCGCCTAACCAACCTTCTCGATAGCGATGACATTCGCCACATGCTGACAGCACTGGCTAAATTGGGTGTTACCTACCGTTTGTCAGATGACAAAACAGAATGTGAAGTTGTCGGCTTAGGCGGTGCATTTACTACGTCTGAATCTATGGAGCTGTTCCTTGGCAATGCGGGAACCGCAATGCGTCCCCTTGCTGCAGCGCTGTGTCTGGGTAAAGGCGAGTACGTCTTAACCGGCGAGCCGCGCATGAAAGAACGTCCTATCGGCCACTTGGTCGACGCGCTTAAAACCGTGGGCGCAGACGTCACTTATCTCGAAAATGAAAACTACCCACCGCTGAAAATTGTCGGTCGTGAGATAGCAGGTGGACGCGTTGAGATTGACGGTTCTATCTCAAGTCAGTTTTTGACCGCCTTTTTGATGACAGCACCATTGTTCAGTGGTGACACCGAGATTCATATCAAAGGCGATTTGGTTTCTAAGCCTTACATCGATATCACGCTGCATATCATGGCGCAATTTGGTGTGTCGGTTGAAAACGACAACTATCAAGTCTTCAAGGTGAAGGGCAATCAAACCTATCAAGCGCCTGGTGACTTTTTGGTCGAAGGCGATGCCTCATCTGCGTCATATTTCCTTGCTGCTGCAGCCATTAAGGGCGGCGAAGTGAAAGTGACGGGCATTGGTAAAAAGAGCATTCAAGGTGATGTTCAATTTGCAGATGCACTTGCTGCGATGGGCGCAGAGATCGAATGGGGCGATGATTATGTAATTGCGCGTTGCGGAACGCTGAATGCAGTGGATTTAGATTTTAACCATATTCCAGATGCTGCCATGACCATCGCGACGACAGCATTGTTTGCGAAAGGTACAACAGCTATTCGTAATGTTTACAACTGGCGAGTCAAGGAAACGGATCGACTTGCTGCAATGGCGACGGAGCTACGCAAAGTAGGTGCGGAAGTTGAAGAGGGTGAAGATTACATCACCATCACGCCGACGGATAACCTTCAACATGCAGCGATTGACACCTATGACGATCACCGCATGGCAATGTGTTTCTCTCTGGTTGCATTAAGCGACACTCCCGTGACGATTAATGACCCGAAATGCACCTCGAAAACCTTTCCTGACTATTTCGAGAAGCTTGAAGGGTTAGCGGAAAGATAACGCAACAGCGTGTAATAAAATTGAGAGCAGGTTAGTTTACAGCTGGCCTGTTTTTTTGTCCTAGTTTCCTTATAATACGTCCCCGATTCTTCGGAGTAGGTACTGTGCTGCTGCATCTGTGGATGCTCTGCTAACCTATTCTGAACGTGAATGATTTGGAGAAAAGAATGTCTACCCAAGCGCCTGTAATTACCGTTGATGGTCCAAGTGGAGCCGGAAAAGGAACTCTTTGTATGCTATTGGCGGAGAAGCTGGGCTGGCATCTGCTGGACTCTGGCGCGATTTATCGCGTGCTTGCGCTAGCGGCTATTCACCATGGTGTCGATCCTGAATCTGAAGATGCTCTAGTGCCTCTGGCTGCGCACCTTGATGTGCAATTCAAAGCGGAAGGGGAGCTTGTAAAAGTGATCCTAGAAGGCGAAGACGTCTCAAGCGAATTGCGCAAAGAAGAAACGGGGATGGCGGCGTCAAAAGTGGCGGCATTGCCACGTGTTCGTGAAGCATTGCTGCGCCGTCAACGCGCATTTGCAGAAGCGCCAGGTTTGGTTGCGGATGGTCGCGATATGGGCACAGTGGTTTTTCCAAAAGCAGAAGTGAAAATCTTCCTTGATGCAAGTGCTGAAGAGCGCGCCACTCGCCGCATGAACCAGTTGCAACTAAAGGGGTTAGATGTTAACTTTGACCGCCTTTTGAACGAAATTCAGGAACGTGATGACCGAGATCGCAACCGCGTAGTCGCGCCATTACGTCCCGCGGACGATGCACTATTGCTAGATTCAACCTCTCTCAACATTGAGCAGGTGCTCGAGCAAGCATTGTCCTATATTGAAAGTAAATTTACCGTTACTTCTTGAAGTAGCGGCAAAGCCGTTGGTCGCAAGGATGATGACCGACATTAATATCAACCCCACGCGGTAGGATACCCGTGGACGTTTAAATAATTGAAGATCAAATTAATGACTGAATCTTTTGCTTCACTCTTTGAAGAGTCTCTTAAAGAGCTAGAAACCCGCCCAGGTGCCATTGTTAAAGGTACTGTTGTAGCTATCGAGAACGGTTACGTTCTTGTTGACGCTGGCCTGAAATCAGAATCTTCTATCCCTGCTGAGCAGTTCAAAAACGCTGCTGGCGAGCTAGAGATCGAAGTTGGCGCTGAAGTTGACGTAGCTCTAGACGCGATCGAAGATGGTTTCGGTGAAACTCAACTGTCTCGTGAAAAAGCGAAACGTCACGAAGCTTGGATCCAACTGGAGAAAGCTTACGAAGAAGCTGAAACTGTTATCGGTGTTATCAACGGTAAAGTTAAAGGCGGTTTCACTGTTGAGCTTAACGGCATCCGTGCGTTCCTACCTGGTTCACTGGTTGACGTTCGTCCAGTACGTGACACTGCTCACCTGGAAGGCAAAGAGCTGGAGTTCAAAGTTATCAAGCTAGACCAGAAGCGCAACAACGTTGTTGTTTCTCGTCGTGCTGTTATCGAATCTGAAAACAGCGTTGAGCGTGATGAACTGCTTGCTTCTCTGCAAGAAGGTATGGAAGTTAAAGGTATCGTTAAGAACCTGACTGACTACGGTGCATTCGTAGATCTAGGCGGTGTTGACGGCCTGCTTCACATCACTGACATGGCTTGGAAACGCGTTAAGCACCCATCAGAAATCGTTAACGTTGGTGACGAGATTCTGGTTAAAGTTCTTAAGTTCGACCGTGACCGTACTCGCGTATCACTAGGTCTTAAGCAACTTGGCGAAGACCCATGGGTAGCAATCGCTAACCGTTACCCAGAAGGCCACAAGCTAACTGGTCGTGTAACTAACCTAACTGATTACGGCTGCTTCGTAGAAATCGAAGAAGGCGTTGAAGGTCTAGTACACGTTTCTGAAATGGACTGGACTAACAAAAACATTCACCCATCTAAAGTTGTTAACGTGGGTGACGAAGTTGAAGTTATGGTTCTGGACATCGACGAAGAGCGTCGTCGCATCAGCCTAGGTCTGAAGCAATGTAAAGCGAACCCTTGGAACTCATTTGCAGAAATGCAAAACAAGGGCGACCGTGTAACTGGTAAGATCAAGTCTATCACTGACTTCGGTATCTTCATCGGTCTAGACGGCGGCATCGACGGTCTTGTTCACCTGTCTGACATTTCTTGGAATGTTGCAGGCGAAGAAGCAGTTCGTGACTTCAAGAAAGGCGACGAAATCTCTGCAGTAGTTCTTCAGGTTGATGCTGAGCGTGAGCGTATCTCACTAGGTATCAAGCAAATGGAAGAAGACCCGTTCAACAACTATGTTGCTGACAACAAAAAAGGCACCATCGTAACGGGTAAAGTAACTGCTGTTGACGCGAAAGGCGCAACTGTTGAGCTAATCGAAGGCGTTGAAGGTTACCTACGTGCTTCTGAAGCATCACGTGACCGCGTTGAAGATGCGACTCTTGTTCTTGCTGTTGGCGACGAAGTTGAAGCGAAGTTCACCGGTGTTGACCGTAAGAACCGCGTAATCAACCTTTCTGTACGCGCGAAAGACGAAGCAGACGAGCAAGAAGCTATGGCGACTCTGAACAAAGCAGACGATGCTGCGTTCGGTAACGCAATGGCAGATGCATTCAAAGCTGCGAAAAGCGAATAATTTAGTGCAATGAGGGGGAAATATTCCCCCTCTATGTTTATACTGTTGAGAAACTTACTAAAAGCGGGGTATTCATGACCAAGTCTGAGTTAATCGAAAGACTGTGCAGTCAGCAAACCCATCTTTCTGCCAAACAGGTAGAAGATGCCATCAAGGAAATCCTTGAGCACATGGCCACTACGCTCGAAGAGGGTGACCGAATTGAGATTCGTGGTTTCGGCAGTTTCTCATTGCACTATCGCGCTCCTCGCGTTGGACGCAATCCAAAAACTGGCGACAAAGTTGAGTTGGATGGTAAATACGTTCCTCACTTCAAACCTGGCAAGGAGCTTCGTGATCGCGTCAACCTTGGTTGATTCGCTTTCGAACAAAAAAACGGCATGCTATACGTATGCCGTTTTTTTTATGCCTAATATAATGGTCTGACAAGCCAAATTACTGCATAATCACACATAAATAGCTCGGCGAATGATATTGGCTTATTCTCGGTATTCGCTGATGGCTGAATTTTTAAGAGGGAGTGACTGTGAAGATTATTGGTATCGTAATACTCGTTCTGTGTTTCCTAATCACACTCGCCTTAGGCGCGCAAAACCAAGAAGTGGTCAACTTCAACTATTTGGTCGCGCAAGGAGAGTTCAGATTATCATTGCTTCTGGGTGTGGTGTTTGGCACTGGCTTTGCACTCGGTTGGTTGATCTGCGGCATGCTTTACCTTCGAGCTCGTATGTCTACAGCGGTATTGAGAAAACAAGTTAACAAGCAACGCCAAGAGCTGGACAAACTGCGTACGGACCCAGTAAAGGAATAATCGTAAATGCTTGAGCTGTTGTTTCTATTGCTGCCAATTGCCGCCGGTTACGGTTGGTATATGGGTAATAGGAATGCTCGTCATCGTCGTCAGGATCAGTCTCATCACCTATCGCGTCAATATGTAGCGGGTTTAAACCTTCTCTTATCTGATCAGTCTGATAAGGCGGTAGACCTTTTCATTGAGCTGCTCCAAGTCGACAACGAGACGATTGATACCCATTTAGCGCTCGGGAACCTGTTCCGTTCTCGCGGGGAAGTCGATCGTGCTATTCGCATTCACCAGAACCTTATTGCTCGACCCAATCTGACGCTCGATCAACGTAACCTTGCTTTACAGCAACTCGCCAAAGACTACATGGTCGCGGGCTTCTTTGACCGCGCAGAAAAGATCTTCCATCAACTCATTGATGAACCCGATTATCGTGAGTTTGCATTAAAACAATTGCTCGCTATTTATCAGCAAACCCGAGAGTGGGAAAAAGCCATCGACATAGCAAGTCGTTTGGTGAAAGGAGGCAAGAGCAAGCTCAAGCGCGACATATCGCACTTTTACTGTGAACTTGCCATGCAATCGAAGGCTGACGGCGATGAAAAGGCCGTAAGGCAACTTCTACGAAAAGCTTTATCGACGGACAAAACCTGTGTCCGTGCATCTTTGATGCTTGCTAGCATCGACATTGATAACGGCGATTACAAAAGTGCCGCGAAATCTTTGGAATCAGTGCTCGACCAAGACCCTGACTTTGTTAGCGAAGCGCTTCCTATGCTTGAAGACTGCTATCAAGAAATGGACAAAGAAATGGCGTTGGTTCGCTTCCTCAAGCATTGCATCGAAAAGAACACCGGTGTATCTGCTGAATTGATGATGTCTGACATCATTAACTCCCACGAAAATGCCGCCATGGCACAAACCTTCCTGACTCGACAGCTCACGCGAAACCCAACCATGAAAGGCTTCCACAAATTGATGGAACTTCATGTCGAGCAAGCGGAAGAAGGGCGCGCAAAAGCCAGCTTGAACACCTTAAAACACCTTGTAGAAGAACAACTAAAAATCAAACCACATTACCGTTGCCGTAAATGTGGCTTTTCAACACACTCGTTATACTGGCACTGCCCTTCGTGCAAAGGGTGGGGCTCAATTAAGCCTATCAGAGGGCTAGACGGAGAATAAGCAAGAATGCAGGACCCTAAAGTAATAGTTGCATTGGATTACCCAAACATTGATCAAGCGTTAGCCTTTGTTGATCGTATCGAGCCGGGTAGTTGTCATCTGAAAGTGGGTAAAGAGATGTTTACCCTATATGGTCCTGACTATGTGCGTCAGTTACACGCGCGTGGCCATACTGTATTTCTTGACCTTAAGTTTCATGATATTCCAAACACCTGTGCGCGTGCTGTTGCAGCAGCGGCTGAACTTGGTGTGTGGATGGTTAACGTTCACGCAACGGGCGGAGAGCGCATGATGGTCGCCGCGCGAGAAGCGTTGGAGCCTTATGGTAAAGACAAGCCTTTGTTGATTGGCGTTACCGTGCTGACCAGCATGGAACAAAGCGACCTAGAAGGCGTGGGTATTGCGCGTGCACCACAAGACCATGTGATGTCTTTGGCAACCCTAACCCGCAACAGCGGCCTCGATGGTGTTGTATGTTCAGCGCATGAATCGAACATGCTTAAAACGTCTCTGGGCCATGACTTCAAACTTGTTACTCCGGGTATTCGACCTGCGGGCAGTGATGCTGGCGACCAGCGCCGCATCATGACCCCGGTTGAAGCCGTTGCAGCAGGTTCAGATTACCTTGTGATTGGTCGTCCTATCACGCAAGCAGCCGATCCTATGGCTGTGTTGACTGAGATTAACGCCTCGCTGGCGTAAGCCCCTCGCGTTTCTCCTAAAGCCGCTCAATGAGCGGCTTTTTTTTGTTTCCGACACGCTATGGGCTTTGCGTTTGAGCACGCAACACTAATGGGTGGTTGCTAAGAAGCGCCATTTACATCTTTGGGGTGATTTCTCTCGCAACTTATTGAATGTTCGATGGGTGTTAATGGTCGGTGCTCGTTTTTATTCAGGATGTGAATTACTATCAATCCCTATTTTACAAGGAGGTAGTGATGAGGTTATTGGTTACGCTTGCTACCCTGTTTTTCCTGATGGGGTGTCAAAGTACGTCGAACAGCAAGCTCGACGCAGACCCTGAATGGGTAACAGGGGAACTAGAAAATGGTCTGACTTACCATATCTACGCGTCAGACAAACACACGCCTGTCTCTCTCCGATTTGTATTTGAAGCGGGTAGCCTTCAAGAAACAGACGCTCAGCTAGGCTATGCGCATTTTGTCGAGCATATGGCGTTCAACGGTTCTGAACACTTCGAACAGAATGGCATCCTCGATTACATGCGGAGCATTGGCGCCACCTTTGGTCCCGATGTTAACGCCTACACGAGCGAAAAGAATACGGTGTATGTCCTCGACTTACCCAATAATGCGCACCTCGACAAAGCGTTCAATTGGTTCAGTGATATCGCAAATGGGCTGAACCTTGACGCGAACGAAGTTGAGAAAGAAAAAGGGGTAATTGTCGGTGAATGGCGCGACTCCCGCAGAGAGAACAAATCGGCTTACATGTACATGTACGAGAAGGCGATCGCGCAATCCCAACTTGCTGCCCGTGATCCTATCGGTACGGTGCCAAGCATAGAAAGCGCAACGGACGTCTCCCTGCGTCAATTTTACGAAACCTGGTATCAACCGCAGCTAGCGCACATTGTTGTCGTGGGTGATGTGTCTGTTGAAGAGATTAAAGCCCACATTCAGCGCGAACTTGGAAAATGGGAGCGCGGAAACACACCGGCTCCCGACACCTACGTCATCCCAACACCGCTTCCAGAAACCATTTTGCAGCCTGCACTGTCTGCGGAAGGCGCTTCCGCAAGTTTTGCCTATGATTTAGGACCGACGGCGACGGAAAACAAAGGGCAGCTCTTTAATCAGTGGACCAACGAAGGCACGGCGTATTTGATTCGTGAGCGCTTAGCGGATGAACTGCTGAGCATCACTGGCAAGCCGAACAGCGTCGAAGTGGGCATTACCAGCGCTGGCGAACGTGATTTCCTCATCATCCGCGGATTGTTCCCTGCTGAACGTCGTGAGGAAGCGCAAACCGTGATTGTTGAGACGCTCGCCAGTATGCGTGATCGTGGTGTCGATGAAAAAGCGGTGGGGAATATTCGCTGGTATCAGGATGCACGAAAATACTACCAACAGCACGACGACAATTTGTTGCCCAAAGATCGTATCAGCAACTTCACGTGGGACTTAATGCGGGGAGAGCCTTCCCTTGGCACCGAAGATCTCTTGTCATTGCGTCTTGCTTGGTCCAGAACACTCAACCGTGATGGTGTGAGTGATCACCTTGAAACCATGCTATCGAGTGAACCTGTGGTGTTTGGTTTTTGGTTAGACGATGAGCAAGAAGCGCAGGTTGAAGACCTACTTGTTGATGCGCATACACGTCTGTTGGAGCAAGGGAAAAAACGAGGCTCTCGTGGCGGCAATACCTTGTTGGCGGCAGTCTCGCTTAAAGGGACAGTGGTTGCTGAGCAGAATAAGACCGAGACATTAAAGGTGTGGACGCTAAGCAATGGGGTTGAAGTGTGGTATCAGCAAAACCCGAAAGCCAAAGAACAAGTTCGCATTGTTGTGGGTGATAAGGGCGGTCGTGCGCTGTTACCCGAGCACTTGGTCTCAGCCAGTTTCTTGATGCCCGATGCACTGTTCCTATCTGGTTTAGCAGGGCAGGATGCTCAAGGTATTTCCCGCTATCTCAACGAGCGCAGCACCGCGATTTGGCCTGAAATCACACCGACTCGACACGCACTGCACATTGATACTAACCGCTACTACATGGACGATGCGTTAGCGCTGACGCATCACCTCATTCAAAGCCCTGCATTTACAGAAGAGGGGCTGGCGCTGTCCAAGCAGAAGGTGAGCGAGGACTTTAAAAACTTCCATGCGTCCATCAACGGAAAGTATGACGATGCTGTCTTTAACAAGCTAAGAAACGACAACCCTGCTTACCGTATATCGACAGTGGAAGACATTGATGCCACGTCACTTGCGGATATATCAGCCGTGCACGATGTGTATTTCAGCAAAGCGAGAAATACCAAGGTATACATCGTTGGTAACCTGTCTCCGAACCGCTTAAAACGCGCTGTTGCGAGCAACTTAGGCGGCATTGTGTTTGCAGAACCGAGTGTGCCTGAACTGAACATTCAGCCTGACACTTGGTCGCCAGCTTTGTCTGATGTACTCGGTATTTCTGAGGAAGAAAAGGGCAAGGGGCTCTCGGCACTTTATGTATTGTCTGAGGTGGAGAACGATCAGAGTGCAGAGGTGGTATTCATTGATGACATTCTTACGCGTATTGCCACCAGAAAAGTCCTGAACAGCGTGCGCGAACAAGCGGCTTTGTCTTACTCACCTGGGTCGTTTGAGTTATCGATTGATAATGAGAAGTACACAGGGTGGGCGTTTGCTGCGTCAGTGAATCCGCGTCAAGCCAAACAAGCGAACGACCTGTTTGAAGGCGTTGTACAAGACATGGCTCAAGGCGTAAGCGACGATGAAGCAACCGTGGCATCGACACAGTTGAGAGAAGCACTTCAAGGCCTCGATGAGAATGCACATCACCAAGCGAATATCTTTAGCCGTTATTTGTTCAATGGATGGGGTGTGGATGCATTGCTCGATGTGGATAAGACCATTGATGGTATTTCTCCTGAAGAGGTCTCAGATCGTGCGAAGCTCATCTTTGGCAAACAGAGTAAGGTCGTAAGGGCCTACAACATGCCTGAAGGTGTGGCGTTGCCAGAGTAAGGCGTCAAACACGTGAAAATGTTGGTTTGTTAACTAGGCTACTTAAACGAACAACGCCCCGCACATTGCGGGGCGTTTTATTTTCACTAAAGACGAGAGACGAGAGACGAGAGACTTACGCCGCGTTGTAACGTGAACGCCTATCCAGTGAGGGGGCCGTGAAATGGCTTTCAATCAGGCGTTGTGTCAGTGCGTGTTTAGGGGCCGAAAAGACCTCTTCCGTCGCGCCCACTTCGACCACTTCGCCGTTTTGCATCACCATGACCTTATCCGCCATGTGTTTTACCACGCCCATGTGTTGCGATACATACACATAAGACAGACCCATCAATTCTTGAAGCTCGATAAGAAGGTTCAGTATCTGCGAACGCATGGACATGTCCAATCCGTTCAAGGCTTCATCAGCAACTAACACACACGGTTGAAGGATAATCGCACGTGCAAGTGACACACGCTGTTTCTGGCCTGTCGCCAACATCTGCGGATAGAAATACGCGTGCTCTGGCAGCAAACCCACTTGGCGGAGCGTGTCTGACACGCGTCGCTCGCGCTCTTGCGGCGTCATGTTTGTGTTTC
Source organism: Enterovibrio sp. (assembly GCA_042096095.1). Lineage (GTDB taxonomy): Bacteria > Pseudomonadota > Gammaproteobacteria > Enterobacterales > Vibrionaceae > Enterovibrio. The sequence continues at coordinate 17,092 of JBELME010000017.1, read as the reverse complement.
GCTTCAGCGGGCTTTCTAAGATCTGGCCGATCTGATTACGTGGGTTGAGTGAGGTGTTAGGGTCTTGGAAAATCATGCGGATCAACTTACAACGTGTCTTGTAGTCGTTGGGCTGCATGATCTCGCCATTCACGCGAATTTCACCACCAGAGGGATCAACAACCCCTGCCAGCATTTTCGCCAGCGTCGATTTTCCTGATCCATTTTCCCCAATGATCGCCAATGTTTGCCCTGCATCTAATGAGAACGACACGGGTTTCACCGCCTCAATCACGCGTTTGGTGAACAGGCCTGTACGGTATTGATAGTTCTTACACAAGCCATCAACTTCAAGCAGTGCGGTCATGCTTTTTGACTTCCATATTGAGAGGGAAATGGCAGGCAAACTTGTGGTTTTTCACTTTTCGCGTGCGTGGTACTTCAACACATTTACGCTGTGCATACGGGCAACGTGGGCCTAAACGGCACCCAATCGGTAAGTGTTGAAGCGGTGGAATTGCACCGGGTAGTGCTTCCAGTTTGCTCTTGTGAGGGATCTCTTTGCTGAAATCAGGCATCGCGCGAAGCAAGGCATCGGTATACGGATGGTGTGGTGATTGCAGAATCTGTTTTCGGCTTGCGGATTCCACCGATTGCCCGCAATACATTACCGTAATGCGGTCTGCCCATTGAGTCACTGTGGTCAGGTCATGGCTGATCAGCAAAATCGTGGTATTTGAAAGCTGATTGGTTCGGCTCAACAAACGGAAAATCTGGGCCTGCGTAATGGGGTCCAAGTCGTTAGTGGGTTCATCGGCAATCAATAGGCGAGGGCGGTTCGCAATCGCCATGGCAATCATGACCTTTTGACACTCTCCGTCGGTTAACTCATACGGATAGCTGTTCATGATGCGCTTGTGGTCTTTAATCCCCACTTTATGGAGTAAAGCGATGGATTGCTGTTTACGCCAGTTTAAGCGCTGCCACCAACTGCCACTGAACGAGCTGGGTGGAATGGCTTCTTCAAGCTGATAGCCAACCGCTTCTGAAGGGTCGAGACACGTTGATGGCTCTTGGAAAATCATCGCAATGTCTTTACCAACAACATGTCGGCGATCGCGAGCTGGCAGAGAGAGCAAATCGATGTTGCCGAGACGCAAACGGTCAGCGCTGATGCGCCAGTTGTCTTTGGTCACGCCACAAATGGCCTTCGCCACCAAGCTTTTTCCCGAACCGGACTCACCCACAAGGCCACGAATTTCCCCTTCGTTGATCGTCAAACTCATACGATCCACGGCTTTTACTGGCCCTTGAGGTGTGTCGATTTCAATGGTCAGGTGTCGAATATCTAACAATGGCATTATTCAGTCCCCGAGTTAATCGCTTGTGTCAGGCCATCGCCGACGAGGTTAACAACCAAGACACTCATCATGATCGCCAAGCCCGGCAAGGTCACTGTCCATGGTGCAGTAAAGACGAGCTCAATGGAATCGCCCAACATGGTGCCCCATTCTGGTGAAGGAGCCTGCGCCCCCAATCCCAAAAAGCCCAATGCTGCAATATCCAAAATTGCCACTGAAATTGCACGTGTCAGCTCAGTACTGAGCGTAACAAGGATATTGGGTAGCACCGAGTGGTAAAGCAGGTAGAAGCTATTCGCCCCATCAAGACGGGACGACAAGATGTATTCTTTTTCCATTTCCGCGTGGACAGCGGTATATACCGAGCGGATTAAGCGTGGAATAAGCGCCAGCCAAACGGCCAGAAGAATGCTCATTTCGCCAGGGCCATAAAAGGCGACCATGATAATGGCGAGCAACAGAGAAGGAATTGAGAGTACGGTATCGAGTAAGTGGTTAAGGAAACTCGACTTCAAGCCTGATGTCATCCCCGCCAAAATACCGATGAAAACGCCGATGATACCTGCGGCCAAGGCCACGGAAATGGCGTAGCCAAAGGTGAGTCGTGAACCTGCAATCAAGCGCGACAACATGTCTCGGGTTAGGTCATCCGTGCCGAGGAAGTAATCAACCGACCCTAAATTGTCCCAAGACGGTGGCAGCAATAGCTGGCCCGTTTGGAATTGAGGGCCATAAGGGGTAATCCACGGTGCGAAAATCGTGATGAGGATAAGCAAACATAAACACCACAAGCCAAAGACCGCGAGGGTGTTTTCACGAAAGGCAAACCAACAGCGTTGAAGCTGGTTGGGAATGCGTTGCTCTAGGTAAACACTATTTGAGGGCATACCATTCCTTCCTTGCCAGTGGGCTGATGGCAGCACCGGCTAAATCGGAGAAAATATTGGCAAGCAATACAATGCTACCTACGGTTAATACGCCTGCTTGAACCGCGACGTAATCTTGGAAACTCAATGCATCAAGCAGCCAAGTGCCAATGCCCGGCCAGTTAAAGATGGATTCCGTAATAATGGCAAATGTCATCATAGTAGAAATCTGAATACCGAATTTAGGGATGATGGGCGGCAGGGCATTTTTGAGCACATGGCGCATCACGATTTCGGATTTCGACAAGCCTTTGGTTGCTGCCGCCTTGATGTAGTTTTGTCCCATCACGTCTGACACGGAATCACGCAGCAAAGTGATGATTTCCGTGGTGGGTGCAACCGCGAGTACCAGAGTGGGCATAATCAGGTGGCGAATAATGTCTTCTAGCGCTTGTGAGCGTTGTGGGTGGTTAGACATCAACACATCCACCAAGGCAAACCCCGTGACTTGTGGGATTTCGAAGAGCAGGTTGTAGCGACCAGAAACAGGCAACCAACCCAAATAAAGTGAAAACACCATGATCATCAAAATCGCCATCCAGAAAATCGGAATGGAGAACGTCAGTAAGGTGATCGACGAAATGGTGATATCTGCGGGAGAGCCACGGCGAATACCGGCGAGTGTGCCTAAGGGAATGCCAATGATGAGTGCTAGCAGGAACGCAAAAAAGCACAGCTCCAAGGTCGCAGGGAATACCCGCGAAAGTGACTCGGTGATCGGCGTACCATTTGCAGCAACACCTAAATCACCTTGTAGAAGTTGTTTCAGATAATGCACCCAACCGACCCAGAATTCTTGTTGGTTAAAAATGGAAGAGTGGTCGAGTCGTACAATGTTGTAGCCAATCAAGGTGAGGATCAGCAACGTGATGATGAATAGATTGAGCCGACGCAAAGCATAGATCAACATAGATCAGCGGCTCCTAGACACGTTTGCAAAAGATTTATCTCCGAAGGGACTAAGCGTAATACCCTGCAGTGTGGCGTTTCTCGCTTGATAATGAACACCGTGGGCAAGAGGGATAATTGGCATACGTTCGCGCAAAATCCCTTGCGCTTGCAGATAAAGATCGCGACGGTCGGCGCGCACATCAGTGGCGATGGCAGCATCGAGGAAACGGTCAAAATAGCGGTTACACCAGTTTGATAAATTCCATCCGGTAAATTTAGCGTTGCATGTAAGCAGTGGACGCAGAAAATTATCAGGGTCGCCATTATCGGCAATCCAGCCTGTTAGCACCATATCTAAACTGTCTAAATCTTCCCTTAATTGCTTACGGTTGATGTCTTCTTGAGCAATTAACTTCACTGTGATGCCAATGGCCTTCAAATTCGATTGAATCAGCTCCGCCGTTTTACGCGGACTTGGGTTATAAGGTTTAGGCGTAAGTGGCACGAGCAGGTTCACGTTAAAGCCGTGGCGATAGCCAGCTTTGGCCATTAAACCAATGGCGAGTTGCGGGTCGAAATAGGTTTGTGTCTTCTCGTTATATGCCCAAGACATGGGCGGCAACATCCCCGTTGCTGGCGTGCCCGTGCCGTAATACACAGATTGGATCAGGGCTTCACGGTTGATGGCCAAACTAATGGCTTGTCTCACTTCAAGTTCGGACAGCGCAGGGTGGCGCGTATTGAGCGATAAGAACGCCACGTTCATGCCGGTTTGAGAAGACAGAATAAAGTCGGGGTCTTTTTCGATAACAGACAGCTGGCTTGCGATGGGGGATGACAACACATCACATTCGCGCGTCACCAACTTTGCCAATGTCCCTGTCCCGCGAATACTGACGTCATACACCACTTGTTCCATGGGCGCTGCGCCGTTCCAGTATCCCCAGTGGCGCTTCAAACGAATAATTTGATGCGGCTTGTATTCATCAAGGTAGAAAGCACCAGAGCCGACAGGGTGGGTGTCGATGCGAGAAAGCGTATCTTGGCGGCGGAGCTTTTCAGCGTATTCCGCAGAATGCACAACGGCATAGGTGGTGGCGAGTGTCGAAAGGAACGACACATCAGGGCGAGAAAGGGTGAACTTAACGGTGTAATCATCGAGGGCTTCAACACGTTCGACAAGGCCAGAAAAGTCCATGCTATCGAACCAGGGGTATTCGCCGCCTGACACTTCGTGGAACGGGTGATCGGGGTCAATCAAACGATTGAAGCTGAACACCACGTCTTCTGCATTCACGCCGCGATGGGGAATGAACCAATCCGTGACTTGGAATTTCGCGCTGCGGCGCAGTGAGAAAGTGTATTCTTTGCCATCAGGGCTGACCGACCAACTTTGTGCAAGCATGGGCACGGGTTGATACGTTTTCGGATCAAGCTGCAGCAGACGGTCAAATATCTGACTTGAAAGGGCATCCGCTGTCAGCCCACCATCGGTCAACTGTGGGTTGAATGTGTTGGGTTGACCCGGACCACAGTAAATAAAGCCGCGGTTGCGAACTGAATTGTCTGAGAACGGATCTTCGCATCCTGCCAAAAGGAGAATGGTTACGCTTGCAAACAGCAAGCGGCTTAGTGCTCTCATAAGCCAATGAATACGTAATAAAGTTAAGTGAGACAATTTACCACTTTAGTGCGTGTGTCACCAAGTGGCCGTATGAATATCTGTTAAAAATCAGGACATATGGTGGCGATTCTATTCAGAATCCTCTTTTTCATCGCCAACGAGATTGTACTTTCGCAATAATCCCCTTACTTGATGGTAGCTTAACCCGAGTTGCTCTGCGGCACGTCTTTGGTTGTACTTGGCTTGTATCATCGCAAATTCAACAATTTCTTTTTCTTGCGCCTGTTGCCACTGGCGTAAATCCATAGGCAGCGTAAATGCAGGCTCAGACACCTCTTTTTCTACCGAAGCCAGGGATTCCCAAGGCGCAGTGAAAGGGTCTAAGTGAATGGCATCAACGGGAGAGTCTTCATCGTTATGGCGATAAATCGCACGCTCTACCACGTTTTTAAGCTCACGCACGTTACCCGGCCAGTGATAGGTGTTTAAGGTTTTTTCTGCTTCTTTGGTAAAGCCTGCAAAGTAGCCGTACCCCAGTTCACGACACATTTTCAGTGCGTAATACTCCGCCAACAGTGAAATATCCCCATGTCGCTCGCGCAGTGGCGGCAGATGAATCACGTCAAAGGCCAACCGGTCGAGCAGGTCAGCGCGAAACTTTCCTTCTTCGGCCAAGCGCGGCAAATCTTCATTGGTGGCGCAGATCAGCCTGACATCCGCATTGAGAATGTCGCTGCCGCCGACGCGTTCATACTCGCCGTATTCAATCACGCGGAGTAACTTCTCTTGCACGCCAAGGGGAGAGGTGGCGAGCTCATCCAAAAACAAGGTGCCGCCTTCCGCACGCTCAAAGCGTCCCTTGTGACGGCCTTTTGCGCCACTGAACGAACCGGCTTCATGGCCAAACAATTCTGAGTCGATCAACCCGTCGCTGAGTGCCGCACAGTTCAAGCTCACCAAGGGGCCATCCCAACGACGTGACAAATAGTGTAGGCGTTTCGCGATAAGCTCTTTACCCGTACCCCGCTCACCCAAAATCAAAAGCGGGCGGTTAAGAGGCGCAATGCGGGAGACGTGATCGAGCACAGAAAGGAAGTGGTCGGATTCACCAATCAGGTTGTCAGGCTTTTGCATGGTTAAATTTACCAACTGTTAGTTTATTTCATCATACGCGGATTGGCGTAAAATGCACATAAGACGTTAAGTATCTGAAATATATAGTCTATAAAAGTTGGCACGCACTTTGATATAGGTAAGGCATATGAGGATTACCTCGTCACCTGTTAGCGCACTCAGCGCGATTGTAAAAGGAGCAATACAATGGGTATTTTTTCTCGCTTTGCAGATATCGTAAATGCAAACGTAAATTCACTGCTTGATAAAGCAGAAGATCCACAAAAAATGGTTCGCCTGATTATTCAGGAAATGGAAGACACGCTGGTAGAAGTGCGCACATCATCAGCACGCGCGCTGGCTGACAAAAAAGAGCTAGCACGTAAAGTGGATAACATCGAACGTCAAATGCACGACTGGCAAGAGAAAGCGACGCTGGCCCTGCAAAAATCCCGTGAAGATTTGGCGCGTGCCGCACTGATTGAAAAGCAAAAAGTGCATGATATTTTGCTGACGCTAAAAGAAGAGTACAACTTGGTTGAAGAAACCATTGAAAAGCTCGGTAACGAAGTCGCGGAACTGGAAACCAAATTGACAGAAACCCGTGCACGTCAAAAAGCCTTGGTGATGCGTCGTGAAGCAGCGGGCAATCGTCTTGATGTTCGTCGTCAATTGGACACTGGCCGTACGGATGAAGCAATGGCAAAATTCGAACAGTACGAGCGCCGCATTGATGAGCTTGAAGCAGAAGCTGACAGCCTCAGCATTGGTAAAGGCAAGCGTTTGGAAGATGAGTTCGCTGACCTTCAAGCGCAAGACGACATTGAAAAAGAGCTGGCTCGCATGAAAGCAGAGCTAAAGGACAAAGAATAATTATACCTGCTTAAGGTAAGGAGAAAGCATGTCAATGGCGTTTCTATCCATCCCACTGGTGGTGTTTCTAGTACTTGTTGCACCACTGTGGCTATGGCTCCATTATCGCAGTAAGCGTCAGGTTGGTCAGGGTTTGAGTGGTGATGAATTCGCACAGTTACAAGCCTTGGCAGATCGCGCAGAATCACTGCAAGACCGTATCCATTCCCTAGAGCGCATTCTTGATGAAGAAGCGCCAAATTGGAGACACAAATAATGAGCAAAACGCTGTATCGTGACCCCGTAAACGGGAAAATCGGCGGTGTTTGTGCAGGCGTCGCCGATTACTTTGGTGTTGAAATATGGTTGGTGAGGATCCTCACAGTGACAGCATTTCTTATCGGCATGGGCTTCTTTGTGCTAGTGGCGTATCTCGCAGCAATGCTGATACTCGAAAAAATGCCACCGGAAGAAGCGCAGCAAACGCAACATACGCGTGATCACCAAGTCAAGCAAAAGCCTTGGCAACGAGGAAAAACAGCCAGCGATTTGTTGGTTGATATCGACAATGAAATGAAAGAGATGGAGCAAGATGTGGCAAAAATGGAGGCGTATGTAACGTCGTCAGAGTTTGACTTAAACCGTAAGTTTAAACAGCTATAAGCGCATTCCTCTTATTCCCCCGCATTGTGCGGGGGACATACCCAAATTTCTTCTCATCATATTTTCGGTTTGGTTTCTTCTTTCGGCGTAAACTCTTCCGTGAGCCTTGTTTTGATTGAAGATACTTTCATAGTGAAGTGATTTGGGTATGTGTTTATTAGGAGTCATTGCTTTTAATGAAATCCGTTAAAAATCAGGTTAACAAATGGGTTAACCGTGGCTTAGACCGCCATGTTCGTCTTGCTGTTACCGGCCTTTCAAGGGCGGGTAAAACGGCGTTTATTACGTCGGTCATCAATCAGCTTCTTCATAGCGCGACGAACCCAAGAATGCCGCTTTTTCAGCCTGTTCGAGACGGGCAAGTGCTGGGCGCGCGCCGAGTACAGCAAAGCCAGCTTCATATTCCTGCGTTTGATTACGACATTGGCATTCAGTCATTGCGTTCACAGCCGCCAACGTGGCCTTCGCCGACGCGAGACGTGAGTGAAATCCGCCTCGCAATCCGTTATCGCCCGAAAAAAGGCGCAATGAAGCTGCTGCAAGAAACCGCAACCTTGTACCTCGACGTGGTGGATTACCCCGGCGAGTGGTTGTTGGATTTGCCGTTGTTGAGCATGAGCTTTGACGAATGGTCGCGTAAGCAAGCCGCCATTTTGAAAGGTAAGCGTAAAGCACTTGCTGATGAATGGCTGCAAGCGCTGGATGCATTTGACCCCTTGGCAGAAGCCGATGAGCAGCGCATTGCTGCGTTGTCAGAAGGCTATACCTCGTACCTGCATGCCTGCAAAGACGAAGCGGGTTTGCATTGGGTACAGCCGGGTCGGTTTGTGTTGCCGGGTGAATACGCCGGTGCACCTGTGTTGCAGTTCTTCCCCTTGGCGAACGGGCAATACAGTGAAAGCCAACTGGCATCAGCTTCGCCAAACAGCAACTATGCGATCTTGAAGCAGCGTTACGACTACTACTGCCAGCACATCGTGAAAGGCTTTTACAAAGATCACTTTTCGAAAGTGGATCGCCAAATCGTGCTGGTGGATACCTTGCAACCATTGAATGCGGGGCCAGAGTCATTCAACGATATGCGCTTGGCGCTTGAACAGTTGATGCAGAGCTTCCGTTACGGCAAAAGTGGTTTGCTCCGCCGCTTGTTCTCACCACGCATTGATAAGATTTTGTTTGCCGCGACCAAGGCTGACCACGTCACGCCCGAGCAGCACCCGAATTTGGTGTCGTTGCTGCAGCAATTGATCCATGAAGCGTGGCAGTCGGCGGCGTTTGAAGGCATTGATCTGGAGTGCGTGAGCCTCGCGTCTATTCAAGCCACCGAACCTGGCATGGTTGATCACAAAGGCGAAACCATTTCTGCGCTGCGAGGCACGTTAGAAAACGGTGAACCTATGCTGATGTACCCAGGCGATGTGCCTGCTCGACTGCCGGGGGATGCGTTTTGGCAAAACAACCATTTTGAATTCCGCCAATTCCGCCCGATGCCGTCAGATGTGGATGAGCCCTTGCCCCACATTCGCGTGGACAAAGCGCTGCAATATTTGTTGGGCGATAAGCTCAGATAAGGTATGACATGACTGAATATAAAAAAGCGATTGTGTTTGATGAGCCCAAAGACGACACCGATGCTTCGCCTGAGTTAACGGCGCAGCAGCAATTCGATCATGACGCGACGACGTTTGCTATCACCACCATGGATGAAGAAAACGACGCTGAACATGCACTGGAAGCGACGCTGGCACCGCGCAAGAAACGTTGGGGTTTACGAGCGCTCGCCGCCGCAGGATTAGCGCTGGTGGGCTGGCAAACCGTTGATAACGTGGTCACCGCCGTACAAACCGCTGATTGGCTTGCCGTTGGGTGGAGCGGCTTTGTTGCTGGTCTTGCCGTGCTGGGTGTGTCGGCGCTTGGCAAAGAATTTCTCGCGCTTCGCCGTTTGAAAGGGCGTCAAGATGAACGCGAGACGGTACAAGCCATTATTGATGCAGATGGCATTGGTAAAGCGAAAGCCGTTTGTGAAAAGCTTGCCCATCAAGGCCATGGTGAACTGACCGTAGGGTTTGATCGCTGGCAGAACGCGCTTGCTGCGACCCATAACGACAAAGAAGTCTTTGAGCTTTACGACAGCATGGTCGTGACAGAGCAAGATGTCGCCGCGAAAAAAATGGTGACCAAATACGCCAGCGAAGCCGCAGTGATGGTGGCGATGAGTCCGCTTGCGTTGGCTGACATGTTGCTGGTGGCGTGGCGTAATTTCCGTTTGCTGGAACAAGTCGCAACCATTTACGGCGTTGAACTTGGCTATTGGTCTCGTATCCGTTTGCTGCGCCTGGTGCTGGCAAACATGGCCTTTGCGGGCGCGAGTGAAGCATTAACGGATGTCGGTGCAGATCTGCTTTCCGTTGATCTTGCGGGTCGATTGTCAGGGCGTGTGGCACAAGGCTTGGGTGTCGGCTTGCTCACCGCACGTTTGGGCTATAAAGCTATGGCGCTGATGCGTCCGCTGCCTTACTTAAGCGCACCAGCCCCTAAGCTGTCGGACATGCGTCGCCAACTGCTTGGCAAGTTGACACCGAAAGGCAGTTCGTCAAACGGCTAACGTAAACAGCTAGCAGTAACAAATAGGGCTTCGGCCCTATTTGCTTTCCCGCTTTCCCTTTGTATTCTCGCATCTCGCATCTCGCATCTCGCATCTCACATCTCGCATCTCGCATCGTGCGCGCCAAAGCACGCTTTTTCGCCAACGTTTGCAGCGAAAAAGGCATTCCTTACCCTTAGGGAAATTTCTTTCTCACGTTTTCTAGCACATCGCTTGACTCATACAGTGTTCGGGCGCAAACTTCCGAAACTGTCAACATTTCCTGACACTTTTTATATGCGCCAATTTGCGCAAAAAATGTACGTGCCAGAAAGTGCGAGCTTCTTCCTGATCAACATGTCGGAACGCAGAAGTAACACATACAGTGTGTTTCGACTTTCAAGTAGGACATCAACGTGAGATTACAGGTCTATTGTGAAGATCGACTTGGATTAACCCGCGAACTTCTCGACATTCTCGCAAGACGTAATATCGACCTCCGTGGTATTGAAATCGATCAAGTCGGCATTATTTACCTTAACTGCCCCGAGATAGAGTTCGATGAGTTCAGGCAGCTTATGTCTGAAATTCGCCTCATTAGTGGCGTCACCGACGTTCGAAAAATCCAATTCCTACCCGCAGAGCGCGAGCATCGTGAACTGCGCGCATTGCTAGAAACACTGAGCGATCCCGTCTTTTCCCTCAATCTAACGGGGAAAGTGGACATGGCCAACAAATCTGCCTTCAGGCTGATGGGGTCGCACCATGAAAACCTCATTGGCGAATCGGCCAATGTGCTGTTCCCTGACTTTAACTTCGCGCATTGGTTAGAGCGAGAAAAAGCCAGCCAAGTGTGCCGACAAGTGGTGTTAACGGGCATTGATTACTTAATGGAAGTGATGCCGGTTTATGTCACTGACAGTGAAGATAACGATGTATTAGCCAGCGCCGTGGTGCAGCTAAAACAAGTGTCGATGAATCACTTGCCAACCACCCTATACCGCACGCCGGGCGAGCATGGTTTTGAGCATCTTGTGGGTCAATCCAGCAAATTCCGCGCCCTGGTCAATCAAGCGAAGAAATTTGCCTTACTGGATGCGCCGTTGCTGATCCAAGGCGAAACCGGCACAGGGAAAGAACTGCTCGCGAAAGCGTGTCATCAACGTTCACACCGCGCAGAACATCCGTTCTTGTTGGTGAACTGTGTGTCCATGCCAGACGATGCGGCAGAAACCGAATTGTTCGGCTGTGCGCCAGGCCCAGAGAGGGAAGGCAAGAAAGGCCAGTTTGAACAAGCCGATGGCGGCACTGTGTTCTTGTACGAAGTGGGTGAGATGAGCCCGCACCTGCAAATCAAATTGCTGCGCTTCATGCAAGACGGCACCTTCCGTCGCGTGGGCGAAGAACATGAAGTCAAAGTGGATGTTCGCGTTATCTGTTCAACCCAGAAGAACTTGTCCGAGTTGGTCACCGCAGGGCAGTTCAGAGAAGATTTGTATTACCGTTTGAACGTGTTGTCGCTCACCGTGCCACCGCTGCGTGAGCGTCCTTCTGATGTGCAACCGCTGGCGGAATTGTTCTTGAATCAGTTCTCTGCGGAGTTAGGTCAAGAACGCCCCGCACTGCAATCCGGTGTGCCCGATTTTCTGTCGCAATACTCGTGGCCCGGTAACATTCGCCAATTGCGTAACGTGCTTTTCCGTGCGGTCACGCAAATTGAAGATGGCACCTTAACCAAAGAAGACATTCAGCTGCCAGAAACCGAACAAAGCGCCTTCTTAACCGAAGAATCGATGGACGGGTCGCTGGATGACATCATGAAGCGCTACGAGTCAGGCATTCTGACCAACTTGTACCGCAGCTACCCGTCAACGCGTAAGCTTGCGAAGCGTTTGAGCGTGTCGCATACCGCGGTTGCCAACAAACTGCGCGAATACGGCATCGGCAAAAAGTAGCGGGTGAGGCACCCTTGATTGGTGTGAATCCTTGAACGGGGCGTGCAAACGTCAAGCCTGTTCAGGGTGACTGCCCAAGCGAAAACGAAAAACGAAAAAAGGTGGCAGAACTTCTGCCACCTTTTTTGATCGGTTTATACCTTGTTGAACGGTTTATACCTAAGCAGTCTGCACGTCAGGTTGCTTGGATATAAATACAGCGAGAAGGGACTATTCCGTCACAAGAGGGCAACCTTCAATATCGAGCAGTTTTTGTTTTATCTCAAGGCCGTAACGGTAACCAGTGAGCTCACCTTTGCTGCCAATCACGCGGTGGCAAGGAATGATGAAGGGGATAGGGTTAACGTTGTTCGCCATGCCGACAGCGCGACTGGCTTTCGGGTTGCCAATCTCGTGAGCGATTTGGCCGTAGGTACGTGTTTCGCCGTAAGGAATACTGCGAAGTTGCTGCCACACCTTGTGTTGGAATTCCGTGCCTTCGGGGGCGAGGGGTAAATCAAAAGAGGTTCGCTCACCGGAAATAAACTCGATAAGCTGGGTGCGGTACCCCGAAAGTTGCGCCGGAGAGTGATGCCAATCACGGCTATGCTCAAAAGGATGCCTTAGGCATAACGACAATTGTCGAAGGCCAGTATCATCGGCCAGAAGGTGTACTTTTCCCAAATCTGTTTCAAAACTATCATAAAACATAGGCATGCTGCATTTAGACTGGAGGCAAGTTGACTGTCGAAATTATAAACCCTTTCCCGTGTTTGAGTGTGGATAATCTTGTCGTACGTGCAATACAGAAGGCAGATGTCGCTCGAATTGTTCGCTATTTCCAATTAAATCGCACTTATTTGACACCTTGGGAGCCACTTCGCCCCGAAGGATTCTTCACTTATGAAGGGTGGGAGCGACGTGTCATCCAATTGGTGGAGCTACAACGTCATGGTTTGGCCTACTATTTTCTGATTTTCGAAAAAGACACGGATGAGGTGGCGGGCGTGATCACCTACAACAACATCATGCAGTTTCCTTTCCACGCATGTAACGTAGGCTATTCCCTCGCAGAAGCCGCACAAGGCAAAGGATTCATGCGCCGTGCGCTCAACCTCACCAACCAATGGCTGTTCGATAACCTCAATATGCACCGTATCATGGCCTCTTACATGCCGCGAAACACCCGCAGCGAAGCCGTATTAAAAGCGGCGGGCTTTCAAGAAGAAGGGCACGCGAAAGACTATCTCTTGATCAACGGCAAGTGGGAAGACCACACGCTCACCTCGCTGATCAATCCAAACTGGGTGGCGGCCATCAATGAATAACGTGCCTGAGACGTCACTGACGCGCTTAGAAAAACAGCTCTCGCTTTTGATTGAAATCGACAAACTCAAAGCAGTGCTGCGAAGAACACGCATCAAATCTGACAATGCGCGATTAGAGAATTCCGCCGAGCACAGTTGGCAAGTCGCGCTCATGGCGCTATTGCTCGAAGAGCACGCGAACGAACCCGTCGATATCGCCAAAGTCGTGAAAATGCTGCTCATTCACGATGTGGTGGAAATTGATGCGGTTGATACCTTCGTTTACGACCTAGAGGCCACGAAGTCTCAAGAAGAAAATGAAAAGAAAGCCGCAGCGCGTTTGTTCGGTATGTTGCCGAGAGAGCAAGGCGACGAGTTACTTGCGCTATGGCATGAGTTTGAAGCCGCGCAATCGCCTGAAGCGCAGTTCGGCAAAGCGCTCGATCGCCTGATGCCCATGCTACTGAACGTCAATACCAACGGACAAAGTTGGAAAGAGCACGGTATCTCGCTAGAGCAGGCATTGACGGTGAACAGCAAGATAGAGAAAGGCTCGAAAACGCTTTGGGATTACACCCAAACCATGTTGAAAGATGCCGCAGATAAAGGCTGGTTAACGCAACCACCTCGCGAGCGCTAAACAGCGCATTAACGCCAGAAACGAAAAAGGGAGCGTGATGTGATCATCACGCTCCCTTTCTATTATTTATGATTGAACGTCGCTTAGTTAGAAGACACCGTGGATTTGGGTATCAACACAGCGCGATCAAACTGAACACCTTTCCAGCCCGATACCATAAAGTTGCGAATGTTCTGATGATCAGTGCCCGATGGATGACAAAGCACATCATCGCGATAGTAACCACCGAAACACGCAAGTACCGCGCTCTGCTCTAACTCATGCAACTGACCAAACGCCAGTATTTTGCATGATCCTGAATTCTGCCCCGCTTTGTTGACGAGATCGCCATTGGTAAAGCGTGTCGGCGAGAAATCGTAATGCCCGTCGATCACACTCATGGTGTCTTCAAACTCAATAAGCGCAGGGGTATTCGCTAGTTTTGCGAGAAATTCGTTGAGTTGCATTTTGTTCCTGTTTCGATGTGTCGCGTCCATTTGATCCCCTTGTATCAGGATGACGCGCCAAAGTGAAGCGCCAATCTTGAATCTCGTGGGGATCTGCAAAGCTTTACCAAACTATCCAGATCTATTACATGACTTTTACTGTCTAAGAGGTTGTTATTTGATTCACTGTCTACAATTATCATAACAACTGGAAACGTTTACATTTTTCTTGTGTACTTTAGGTCACAGACGGCGATTTTATGACGACGCATTGTTAAGCAAGGGAGCGGCATCTCACCTTGGCGAGTGGTTCGATAGTCGATTGATTTCATTGTCAAAGCCAACCCGAAACCGCTGTGGCGCGTTAAGTACAGGTTATACATTTTGTTGAGGTGAAAATGACGGATCAGCAGCGCAATCAACAACAGCGCCAATTTGTACAATCGACGTTCGAGCACCATTTTGGTGTTGCGCCGACGCATTTATTCAGAGCGCCGGGTCGCGTCAATCTCATCGGGGAACACACCGACTATAACGACGGTTTTGTGCTGCCATGTGCCATCAACTACCAAACCGTGGTTGCAGGCCGAGCGCGCAACGACGGCATCGTTCGCGTTATTGCTGCCGACTATGACAATGCAGAAGACACCTTTTCGCTTAATGATGTCATCACACACAAAGACGATGCCCAATGGGCGAACTACGTGCGTGGCGTCGCGGTGCACTTAATCAAACATGGATTAACGTTGACCGGCGCAGACATGGTGATCACTGGCAACGTGCCGCAAGGGGCAGGGCTGAGTTCCTCAGCATCGCTGGAAGTTGCGGTTGGATTGGCGTTATCGCACCTCAGCCAAGATGCGGCTTCCGCGATATCACTGCAAGACATCGCGCTGGTGGGGCAGGCGGCAGAGAACTATTTTGTCGGCTGCAACTGCGGGATCATGGATCAGCTGATTTCCGCGCTTGGCGAGCCGGGGCATGCCTTACTGATTGATTGCCGATCGTTAGAAACGAAGCCCGTTAGCTTGAACAGCGACATGGCCGTGATGCTCATCAACTCGAACAAGCAACGCGGCTTAGTGGACAGTGAATACAACAGGCGCCGAGAACAATGCGAAGCCGCCGCAGATTTCTTCGGCGTGAAAGCGCTTCGAGACGTGTCTGTAGAGACATTTGACGCGCAGAAACACGAACTGAATAACGTCATCGCAAAACGTGCCAAGCATGTGGTCACAGAGAATGCCCGCACCTTGGCTGCCGCAGACGCCTTTGCGCGCAGTGATTGGAAACGCCTCTCCACATTGATGGCGGAATCTCACCAATCAATGCGCGATGATTTTGAAATCACCGTGCCGGAGATCGATCTCATCGTTGATATCGTGTCCAAGGTGATCGGTGATGAAGGCGGCGTAAGAATGACGGGCGGTGGCTTTGGCGGCTGTGTTATCGCACTGGTGCCTGTTGCTCACATTCAATCGGTGACCGATGCCATCGTGAAACAATACGATTTAACCTCAGGCCTCGTGGCAGACATTTATGCATGCAGTGCGGAAAATGGTGCAGAAGTGATTGTGCTCAAGGAGGATGCACTATGACAACGAATGAAAGAGAGGCAATTCAGGGCGTTCACTCCCATATACCTTCTGATGGGAACTCTCCAAACCTGTATGAGCTGACCAATGCCAACGGCATGTCGATTGCCCTCATGGACATCGGCGCAACCTGGGTTAGCTGTCTTGTGCCCGTGAATGGCATCAAGCGAGATGTCATTCTTGGTTGCTCAAGCGCCGAAGATTACGAAAAACAAACCGCCTACTTTGGTGCGACCGTTGGCCGATACGCCAACCGCATAGCAAAAGGGCAGTTTTCACTGGAAGGCGAAACCTATTCGCTGTCCACCAATCACGGAGAGAACACCTTACACGGCGGGGAAGCAGGGTTCGACAAACAGCGTTGGCACGCGGAATCCCTCAGCCACAACTCCGTCACCTTCTCGCTCATCTCGCCAGACGGCGACCAAGGCTTTCCTGGCACACTCAAATTGTCTGTCACCTACACACTCAGTGATGACAACGCCGTCGTCATTCGCTACCAAGGCGGCTGCGGCAAAGCCAGCCCCGTTAACCTCACCAATCACGCGTATTTCAACCTTTCAGACACCGAAGACGATTGCCTCTCACACCGACTGCGGCTTAACGCCGATCATTACGTCGATGTCGATGAAAACCTCATCCCAACAGGCACCTTGATTGCCGTTGATGGGGATGACATGGATTTTCGCGTGAGCAAGGTCATCGGGCGTGATTTGATGCAAAGCCCAACTCAGCGCGTTGCAGAAGGGTATGATCACGCTTATCTGTTAAATGCTGACACCGCCGACGGCAGAGAAGTCGCCGCATCACTGATTTCGCCAGATAGAAAAGTGATGATGGAAGTGTTCACCACAAAACCCGGTTTGCAGGTTTACACAGGCAACTTCCTAGCGGGCGAACCTTCCCGTTCAGGCCGATACAAAAAACACAGCGGCGTGGCATTAGAGACAGGTTACTTGCCCGATTCACCGAATCAGCCAAGTTTTCCTAATTCTGTGCTCGCCAAAAACGCGCCTTACAACCACGAGACCACGTATAAATTCACGGTAATGGGTTAATTTTGATGTGATTATCACCAGATTGCTGTGAAAGTGCGCGAACGAACGATTTTCGAGAAAAAAGGGTTTACAGCCCCCCAAGAGGCCTATAATATTCGCCGCAACCACGGAGAGATGGCTGAGTGGTTGAAAGCACCGGT
>JBELME010000016.1:0-32971 GCA_042096095.1 Enterovibrio sp. | reverse complement strand
TTAAGCAACCAGTTGCTGTTGTACACTTTACGCACACATGTACATATACATGTGTAATCAAATAAAAATTAAAGAAAAAACAATCAGTTACCGTAAAGTTGGCAGGAGCTAGGATGGCTACTTCAAGTGGACGTACCCGTACCCGATTATCGCCCGAACAGCGAAAAGAACAGCTATTAAAGTTCGCCTTAGAATCGTTCTCTAAACGAGGAATTGGCCGAGCTGGACATGCTGACATCGCAGACATGGCGCATGTATCGGTGGCAACCGTCTTTAATTATTTCTCCACCCGTGAAGAGTTGGTTGATGCCGTTCTGAATGAAGCAGAACGCGAATTTCACCAATTAATTCTCGAAAGCACCAGCGTTGAGCATCGAGATGTTAGAAGTGCGCTTTCTCATGTTGCTTTGCAACTCATTGATGCGGCTTTGGAAGATAAAGATTGGCTGAAAGTCTGGTTCGAATGGAGTACCTCCATTCGCGAAGATATCTGGCCAAACTTTGTGCAAGGTAAAAATGTGGTACTTGATCGTTTCACTATCTTGTTCTCCCAAAGCATTGAGTCAAAAGAACTTGAAACAACGCATACACCACTCGAGCTGGCACGTATGTTTGATGGCATTTGCTACATTCTTTATCTGCAAACGCATCAACAACCAGATAAAGACGCATTAGCTCGCCAAGCTAACAGCTACATCGATATGTTGTGCTCGTAGCTTTCAGTGTTGAAATACAAAAAAACCGGCGACATCGCCGGTTTTTTTTATTCGAATTCAGGGTTATTCAACGCTAAACAAAATGGGAGGATGAGGGCGAATGTCCAGTTTTACTTTGTCACCCGCATCCAGCAATTGATTGGAATACACCATCAGGGTTTGACCGTTAACTTCCACCAAATAACGACAGCTATCCCCCATAAATTGGGCTTCAGATACCACGCCATCACCTGTGTCATCAGGCAGGATTGTCAGATTCTGAGGACGAATCAACCATTCTAGCGCATGACCATTGGCTTTTTGCTCAACCGGCCACTCACCCAATGGCGTCGTCATGCTTTCGTTATCATTCAAAGACACAGGCACGTAAGAGCCGTGGCCGAGGAAATCGGCAACAAAACGGCTGCTTGGGCGATAGTAAAGATCTGTCGCGCTGCCGTATTGTTCAATCACCCCCTGGTTCATCACTGCAAGCTTATCTGCGAAGGCAAAGGCCTCTTCACGGCTATGTGTAACGAATATTGCAGTGACACCTTGCTGCTTAAAAATCTTGCGGATTTCTTGAATCAAACTGTGGCGCACTTGCGTGTCGATGTTCGAAAAAGGTTCGTCCAACAGCAACAGATCTGGCTCACTGGCCAATGCTCTTGCGATAGCGACGCGTTGCTGCTGGCCGCCTGATAGCTGATGAGGATAACGTTTTTCTAGGCCATCAAGCTTCACAAGCGACAGCATTTCTTTCACGCGAGCGGTAACGCGCGCTTTATCCCACCCCGTTAGACCAAACGCAACGTTCTCGCCCACGGTAAGGTGCGGGAACAATGCATAGTCTTGAAAAATCATGCCGACGTTACGAAGTTCTGGCGGCACATTGCACTTCTCATCAATGATCTTACGACCATTAATCGTCATCTTGCCGCCATCAAGCGGCAGTAAGCCTGCAATCGCTTTTAGTAGCGTTGTTTTACCGCAACCACTCGCCCCAAGAAGACAGACAATTTCGCCTTTTTCAACATCCAGCGAGAGATCGCTCAACACGGCTTGGCCGTTATAACGACAAATCAAATCACTGACGGAAAGCGCATTACTCATGAGTGGCTTTGCTCCAAAGAACGGTTAATCATGATAAGTGGAATCAGCCCCACGACGACCAACAATATAGCAGGCAGCGCCGCGTATTCCAGATGTTCATCAGATGCATAGTTAAAAACATAGGTCGCCAAGGTCTCGAAGTTAAAAGGTCGCAGCAACAATGCCGCATTGAGCTCTTTCATCGATTCGATAAACACCAGTAACATCGCAATCAAACAACCGCGACGAATTAACGGCAATTGCACACGTTTAATGATGCTTTTCGCATTACATCCCATGGTTCGGGCTGCCATATCCAGAGACGGTGACACCTTGGCAAGGCTTGATTCAACACTACCAATCGCAACAGCACTGAAGCGCACCACAAATGCTGCCAGCAAGGCAAACATGGTACCTGAGAACAACAACCCCGGCCTTCCCCAATCCATGGCTTTTGCAACATCATTAATGGCATGGTCGATACTGGTTAGTGAGATCAACACGCCAATCGCAAGCACCGTGCCGGGAACGGCATATCCCAACGAAGACATACGCAGCGGCACATTGCTCGCTGGTGTGGCTGAGAAACGGCGGTAGAAATTCACTAACAGTGCAATCGCAAGTGCAATAACAGCGGCAATAGATGACACATACAAGCTGTTAAAGCTGTATTGGATAAAGTCTTCAATCGAACTCGAAGAGTGATAATCCCACGCATAAATCAACAACTGGCCGAGTGGCGCGAGGAAGGCAATAGCAAAAAGCCCCCAACACCAAACGGTGGCAAGCACCTTGAACTTCCCTTGCAGTGGCGCTTTGGCAATTTTGTCGGCACTGACATTTTGACTAAAGAGTTTTTGTTTGCGGCGACTGTATCGCTCACTGCTGATCAACAGGAATATCACTACCAGCATGATGGCAGAGATTTTCGCGGCGGCGTTCAGGTTGGAATAGCCAAGCCACGTATCATAAACCGCGGTGGTGAGCGTACTCACCGCAAAGTAATTCACGGTGCCGAAATCCCCCAAGGCTTCCATCGCCACTAACGAAGCACCAACCGCAATGGCAGGTCTCGCCAGCGGGAGTGACACGCGCATGAAGCTTTGTATTGGCGAACAACCCAGCAAGCGTGCAGATTGTGTCAGCGTCAGGTTCTGTTCCATGAATGCAGCGCGTGCAAGCAGGTAAACATAAGGGTACAAGACTAACGCGAGAACAAAAGATGCTCCAGGAAGGGTACGAAGATCGGGGAACCAGTATTGTGCCGCGCTCGTCCAGCCAGTGACATCACGCAAGAAGAGTTGAATCGGCCCCGCATAGTCAAACCAATCGGTATAGATATATCCGACGATGTACCCAGGCATGGCGAGCGGCAGAACAAGTGCCCATTGCAACCAACGGTCACCGGGAATGCAATAATTGGCCATAAGCCAAGCAGAAGGAATGCCTATCAACAGGGATAAAAAGACGGTGCCAGCGACGAGCATGACAGTATTAAGCGTGTACGTTCCCATCACCGTAGACATCAGGTGACCAAACACATCATCACTTTCGCCGACTGCGGTATAAAAGATCGCTAAAATCGGCAAAACCAGCAGCAGGGAAAACACCCAGCTACTGGTTTTCAAAAATCGGTTCTGTTCTAACATTGCCTACTACATCATGGCGTCAGATAGCATAAGGGGAATCATATTCCCCCTTACTATTACAGAATGAAGCGATTACAGGTCGAATTTCACTTCATCAAGAAGCTTCATCGCCTTGGTGTGATTCTCTGCAATAGTTTCTAGCGGCAAATCATCCGCAGTGTATTCACCCCAAGAAGCAACAAGCTCAGAACGTGCAACGCCCGGCTTAACTGGCTCTTCGAAGTTCACTTCCGCGTACATTTGCTGTGCTACGTCTGACGTCAAAAACTCCATCAGTTTTTGCGCGTTGTCTTTGTTCGGCGCGTATTTCGCCATTGCCATGCCGCTGATGTTTACGTGAGTACCGTTCGCGTTCTTGCCCGGGTAGTTCAGGTATACGCTGTCAGCCCATGTTTTTTGCTCTTCATCTGCCAGCATCTTACCGAGGTAGTAGCTGTTGCCCAGTGACACGTCACACAAGCCTTCAGAGATTGCTTTCACTTGGCCACGGTCATTGCCTTGCGGCTTACGTGCTAGGTTAGCTTTTACGCCTTCCAACCAAGCTTTTGCTTCTGCTTCACCGTGGTTGGCGATAACAGCAGAAACTAACGATACATTGTACGGATGCTTACCAGAGCGTGTACAGATTTTTCCTTTCCACTCAGGCTTTGCAAGATCCATGTAGTCGAAATCGTCGCCCAATTTACCCACACGGTCACGTGAAGAGTAAACAGAACGTGAACGCGTGGTCAATGCAACCCAACGGTCTTCACTGTCACGGTATTGTGAAGGGACGTTCTCATCAATGATTTTGCTATCAACAGGTTGAACCAAATCTTTGTTTACCAACTCCATCAGGCGTGAGATATCAACGGTAAGCAGAACGTCTGCTGGGCTGTATTCGCCTTCTTGTTCAACCTTCTCCGCCATGCCTTTTTTCGCAAACTTTACGTTTACTTTAATGCCGGTTTCCTTGGTGAACTCGTTTAGCATTGGTTCAATCAAAAATGGCTGACGGTAAGAGTACACATTCACTTCTTCCGCAGCATTCGCAACACCACTAGTACCTACAACTCCAAGCACCAAAGCAGATGCTGACAACAATTTTTTCATTTTCTTCCCTTCCTAAACCGAAACTGTAATGAGAACGTTTATCAGTATCGTTAGTATACATGTTACGAGATTGTGCGCAACATGCGGATTTTTTATATCGATAAAAAAAGCCCCACATCTCATGGATGTGGGGCTTTTTTGCTGCTGAAAGTTGTAACGGTCTGTGTCTTGAAACTGAGTGCTGTTATTTCACGCTAACAAACTCAGGGTAAGCATCAACACCACAGTCGTGGAAATCCATGCCTTCCAGCTCTTCTTCCTCGCCGACGCGGATACCCATAGTGGCTTTCAGTGCGCCCCATACAAGTAGGCTTGCACCGAATACCCAAGCGAAGATAACTGCCGCACCAAGAAGCTGCGTACCAAACGTTGCATCTGCGTTACTAAATGGCACTGCCAATAGGCCGAACAAACCACAGGTACCGTGTACTGAAATCGCACCCACTGGATCATCAATCTTCAATTTATCCAAACCGATGATACTCATCACAACCAATGCACCCGATAGGCCACCAACCACTAGCGCAGCAACAGGAGATGGTGACAATGGATCTGCCGTGATGGCAACCAAACCGGCCAATGCGCCGTTCAATACCATGGTGAGGTCAGCCTTACCCCAGGTTGCTTTACACACACCTAGTGCAACAATGGCACCTGCTGCTGCAGCTGCATTGGTGTTCAGGAAGATTTGACCAACCGCCGTGGCGTTTTCAAAGTCAGACACCATCAGCTGCGAACCGCCGTTGAAGCCGAACCAACCGAACCACAGGATAAAGGTACCCAAGGTCGCGAGTGGCAGGTTTGAACCAGGAATCGGGAAGATCTGTCCGTTCTTACCGTACTTACCTTTACGTGCACCTAGCAATAACACACCTGCAAGCGCTGCTGAAGCACCCGCCATGTGAACGATGCCTGAACCCGCGAAGTCACTAAAGCCTGCTTCTGATAGGAAGCCACCGCCCCATGTCCAGTAGCCTTCGACTGGGTAGATAACTGCAGTCAGTACCACAGAAAATACAAGGAAAGCCCAAAGCTTCATGCGCTCAGCAACCGCACCTGAAACCACTGACATCGCGGTAGCAACGAAGACAACTTGGAAGAAAAAGTCTGATTCTAAAGAGTGATCCGCGCCTTCAGCCTGCGTACCAATGAGGAAACCAAGCGATGGCAACCAGCCAGCTTCCGCGTTATCAACATACATGATGTTGTAACCCACCAACAGGTAAGTCGTACATGCAATCGCGTACAAACAAACGTTTTTAGTCAGGATCTCAGTGGTGTTTTTAGAGCGAACAAGGCCTGCTTCTAGCATGGCAAAACCTGCTGCCATCCACATCACCAATGCGCCTGACATTAAAAAGAAAAATGTATCGAGTGCGTATCGCAACTCTGTCACTGTTGTTGTCAATTCCATCTCTATTACTCCCTTTAATCCCTTAAATTGCTTCTGAATCCATCTCACCTGTACGAATACGTACGGCTTGCTGGAGGTCATAAACAAAAATCTTTCCGTCACCAATCTTCCCGGTCTGCGCCGCTTTGCTAATGGCTTCGATAATGTCGTCAACGTTTTCTGAGTGTGCCGCGATTTCTAGTTTTACTTTTGGCAGAAAGTCCACTTGGTATTCTGCACCGCGATATAGCTCAGTGTGTCCCTTCTGACGACCAAAGCCTTTCACTTCAGATACTGTCATCCCGTCTACGCCGACTTCAGCTAATGCTTCTCGCACGTCATCGAGCTTAAATGGCTTGATAATCGCATTGATCAATTTCATTCCCGTCTCCTTGAACCAAAAATAAGATGTTCTTAAGCAAAGACATAACAATTCACGTGCCAAGTTTTATTTTCCAGTAAATTCAATGACATGAATTAAATAAGCAGGAAATCAAAAAATAGTTCGCACCAATATAGTGCGCACTTTCACTATTATTAAGCAGGTTTCATGCAAGGAAAGCGTAGTGCACCACGATGTGGCGTACAGAAAATAAGACAAAGATTTTAGGCAGAATTAGACATGCGGTATTCCTTCACCGCAACAAGATGAAACAAGGAGAGTTTTTAGCGACCGTAACGACGAATAAAGTCTTGCCACGCCTCAAGAAGCGTCATCAGATCTTCAGGTCCACAGAGCGAGACACTCTCTTCTTCGTAGGCATGAAAGTCTTGCTCTGGCATGTCTTCATCCGTGCCCTCTAAAAGCGCATTGGCTTGCACAAGTGCTTCTTCTGGTGTGAGCTGAAGATGAAACACTTTGCCGGGACGATTCCATTCTCCGCCCTGCTGCATCACGTCTTGTAGATTCGTCAAAACGTTGTCTATTTCAGCATAAGCGGTGCCAAGTTCATCCACTAGCCAACGACCTAAAGCCTCGTGCCCCATGGACAATTCAGCATGGAAACTGTCGTCTAAAGTATTGCGTCGAAATTCGTAATCCACGTGGTATCCTCGATATCACATCATTGCCAGATAAAGAGATGCGACGCGCTGCGCCCTGGCAAATAATTTAAAGTCCACCCATTTTCAGGATCTAAAGACTCAATGCAACTCAATACCATGATCGCCCGTCAAATCGTCGAAAGGACCATGAAGATCATTGGTCATTCCGTCAATGTCATGGATGAGCAGGGCCTTATTATAGGATCTGGCGATCCCAGTCGCCTGCATCAAAAGCACGAAGGCGCATTATTGACACTGGCAGAGAACCGAATTGTTGAAATTGATGAAGCAACATCAAACTCTCTGAAAGGCGTAAAGCCCGGCATTAACTTACCTGTGATGTTCAATAACAAGGCTATTGGTGTGGTGGGGATTTCAGGCCTACCCTCCCACGTGCGACGATATGGCGAACTGGTAAAGATGACGGCGGAACTGATTGTTGAGCAAGCCGCGCTCATTTCGCAACTGCAGTGGGACAAACGCCATCGCGAAGAGCTTGTGCTTCAGTTGATCGCTGAATCTGAACTCAACGAGCAGCAACTCATGTCCATTGCTCAGCGCTTGGATTTGGATTTAGAACAGCCAAGGGTTGCGGCTGTCATCAAGCTGATGCCGCTCAAAGCCGATGCGCTTTCTCTTGAGCATTTGCAATCTATGGTGCACTTACTTGAGTACCCAGAACGCGACAATCTTGTGGGTATCACGTCCGTGTCTCGCCATGAAATCGTGGTGCTTAAACCCATTACCATTGAGCACGGTGAATGGTCTCGTCAGCTTGAACAAAAGAAACTGCGCAGCCTGCTAAAACGCGTCTCAGAGCAAAAAGCCTTCACCATCAAAATCGCCTATGGCGGCTATTTCCCTTCGCTACATGGCTTAGCCAACTCCTATCAAACGGCGAGCGCGACGTTAGCGGCAGGCCAGCATCAAAAAGACGTGATGTTCTTTGAGGATCACACCTTGCCCGTGTTGCTCAGTGCCATGCCTGAAGATGATTGGCGCACCAAGCAGCTCCACGAGCCGATGTGGATTCTGGTAAGAGAAGACCGCAGGGGCACACTGCGTAAAACCCTCATCGCCTTTTTTGATCAGAACTGTGATTTGGTTCAAACGTGCGAAAGCCTTCATATTCATAGAAATACACTGCGATACAGACTACAACGCATCAGCGACATCACATCATTAAATATCAAAAAGTTAGAAGATAAAACGCAGCTCTATTTGTCCTTTCTTAAATGGCAGCAAGAAACTTAAATTTGTGCATATGCACAATTTAGCTCTATCCCTCGCCGATCATCTTTGGTCAACCGCCTAAAGCCTCTTTGCCGCTTGCGGCGTAAAGTGCCGGCAGTATTCGTTTCCTCCGAGAAGTTTGAAGTGACTGAAGTATCCACGCTGGGCGCGCTTGCGGCGCTCATTGTCTCCATTACACTGATTTTAAGAAAAGTCCCGCCAGCTTACGGCATGATCATTGGCGCCCTCGTCGGCGGTATCGTCGGTGGCGTGTCTTTGACAGATACCGTGACCCTGATGATTGACGGCGCACAAGGTATCGTAACCGCGGTACTTCGCATTCTTGCTGCGGGTATTCTTGCTGGCGTGCTGATTGAGTCTGGCGCAGCAACGACCATTGCCGAAACCATCGTGAAAAAAGTGGGGGAAACACGCGCCCTGCTAGCGTTGGCAGTCGCGACCATGATCTTAACCGCGGTTGGCGTGTTCGTGGATGTTGCCGTCATCACCGTTGCACCGATTGCTCTCGCCATTGCACGTCGTGCTGACCTATCTAAAATGGCGATTTTGCTCGTCATGGTAGGCGGTGGTAAGGCGGGTAACGTAATGTCTCCTAACCCGAACGCCATTGCGGCAGCAGACGCTTTCAATGTGCCATTAACATCGGTAATGGCTGCAGGTGTTATCCCCGGTTTGTGCGGCATGATGGCGGCATACTTCATCGCCTTGAAACTGAAAAATCGCGGCAGTAAAGTTGAAGCCCACGAAGTGGTGACTGTCGACATGAGCCGTCTGCCTTCTTTTGCTACCGCCATGGTCGCGCCATTGGTGGCAATTTCATTGCTGGCACTTCGCCCTATCGCGGGTATCAATATCGACCCACTAATTGCCTTGCCTTTGGGTGGCTTACTGGGTGCGCTTGCTATGCGCCGTGGTAAAGATACCAATCACTTCGCAGTTTCTGGCTTGAATCGCATGGCGCCTGTTGCGGTCATGCTCCTCGGAACAGGTACGCTAGCGGGCATCATTGCTAACTCTGGCCTGAAAAACGGCTTGATTGACCTGCTTACCACATCAGGCTTGCCGTCTTACCTATTGGCGCCGTTCTCCGGTGCGTTGATGTCGCTTTCGACCGCTTCCACCACCGCAGGTACGGCTGTTGCAAGCAGCGTGTTCGCCAACACCATTCTTGAACTTGGCGTTCCAGCCCTTGCTGGCGCTGCGATGATCCATGCTGGTGCAACCGTATTTGACCACATGCCACACGGCAGTTTCTTCCATGCAACTGGCGGCGCAGTTCACATGGACATGAAAGAACGCTTGAAGCTTATTCCCTACGAATCCGCAGTTGGTTTCGTTATCGCACTCATCTCTACACTGATCTTTGGTGTGTTTGGCCTGTTTGTATAAGGACGTGACGAATGAAAATTATTATTGCTCCAGATTCTTACAAAGAAAGTTTGTCTGCCATGGACGTTGCGACCGCAATCGAAACAGGCTTTAAACACATCATGCCAGATGCTACCTACGTCAAACTGCCAATGGCTGACGGCGGTGAAGGCACCGTACAATCAATGATTGATGCCACCGGTGGCCGACTAGTTGGTGTGACGGTGACAGGTCCATTAGGTACACCAGTAGAAGGATTCTTCGGACTACTTGGTGATGGCGAAACCGCAGTCATTGAAATGGCGGCAGCATCCGGTTTGCACCTTGTTCCAACGGCATCGCGCAATCCATTACTCACCACCAGCTTCGGCACCGGTGAGCTTATCAAAGCGGCTCTGGATTTAGGCGTTAAACACCTTATTGTTGGCATTGGCGGCAGCGCAACCAACGACGGCGGAGCAGGCATGGCGCAAGCTTTGGGCATCAAACTGCTGGATGAAGCGGGCAACCCTATCGCATTTGGCGGCGGCGCACTGAGCACATTGCATACCCTTGATACCTCAGACATCGATCCTCGTCTTGCTCACGTTAAACTCGAAGTGGCGTGTGACGTGGATAACCCACTGTGTGGTGATAAAGGCGCATCTGCGGTGTTTGGCCCTCAAAAAGGCGCGACGCCAGAGATGGTGAGCACCTTGGACAGCAACCTCGCACATTACGCTGAAATCATGAAGGCTCAGCTCAACAGTGATGTAAAAGACCGTGCAGGCGCAGGTGCTGCGGGCGGCATGGGCGCAGCGCTATTGGGTCTGTTTAATGCGGAACTACGTCCGGGTATCGATATCGTCATGGATGCGGTGAATCTCTCTGAACACCTGAAAGGTGCGGATTTGGTGATCACCGGTGAAGGCCGTATCGACAGTCAAACCATTCACGGCAAAACCCCTATCGGTGTCGCACGTTGCGCGAAAACCTTTGGCCTGCCCGTGATTGGCATCGCTGGCAGTATCACCCAAGACAGCGTCGTCGTGTATGACCACGGCATTGATGTGTTGTTTAGCGCGGTATCCGGCGCATGTACGCTGGAAGAGGCGCTTGCGAATGCGAAAGAGAACGTTGAACTGACTGCCCAGAACGTAGCGAGAACGATTAAGCTAGGTCTCTAGATACGAGAAAACGAGTGTCGAGTCACTAGAATAAAGCACTACACTCTAACCTCGCGTCCTCGAAACTCGCACCTTGCTTCAAAAACAAAAAAGCCTCCAAATTTGGAGGCTTTCTGATCTTTCAAGCTCTTATCTCGACACTCAATTCTCGAGACTCGCTTCTAAAGCTTAAACCGCAGCTTGGATGATCACATCGTCCGCTTTCTTGATGTACTGGTCCATGCGGTGGAAGTTCAGGTAGCGATACGTATCGGCTGCTGTCGCATCGATTTGTTTCGCAAACTCTAAGTACTCTTCAACCGTTGGGATACGACCAATGATCGCGCCGACGGATGCCAGTTCCGCAGAAGACAGGTAAACGTTCGCACCTGTACCTAGGCGGTTCGGGAAGTTACGGGTAGAGGTAGACAGTACGGTCGCTTTATCAGCCACACGCGCTTGGTTACCCATACACAGCGAACACCCTGGCGTTTCGATACGGACACCTGCGCGGCCGAAGATACCGTAGTAGCCTTCTTCCGTTAGCTGGTCACGGTCCATTTTCGTTGGAGGTGCAACCCAAAGACGTGTCTCAAGTGTACCGCCGAACTTGTCGAGCAGTTTACCTGCCGCACGGAAGTGACCAATGTTGGTCATACAGCTACCGATGAAGACTTCATCAACCTTGTCGCCAGCAACGTCAGAAAGCAGACGTGCATCATCAGGGTCATTCGGCGCACACAGAATTGGCTCTTTAATGTCAGCCAGATCGATTTCAATCACTTCTGCATATTCTGCGTCTTTGTCAGCTTCCATCAGTTCAGGATTCGCCAACCACGCTTCCATCGCTGAAATACGACGCTCGATGGTACGACGATCGCCGTAGCCTTCGCTGATCATCCACTTCAACATCACGATGTTAGAGTTCAAGTACTCAGACACTGACTCTTGAGACAACTTAACGGTACAACCAGCAGCAGAACGCTCTGCAGAGGCATCTGATAGTTCGAACGCTTGCTCAACCGTCAGGTGTTCAACACCTTCGATTTCAAGAACACGGCCAGAGAATGCGTTGATCTTACCCGCTTTCTCAACGGTCAGAAGACCTTGCTTGATGCCGTAGTAAGGGATGGCATGAACAAGGTCACGTAGCGTGATACCCGGCTGCATTTCACCTTTAAAGCGCACCAAAATAGATTCAGGCATGTCCAACGGCATCACGCCTGTTGCTGCCGCAAACGCAACCAGACCAGAACCAGCAGGGAACGAAATACCCAGCGGGAAACGGGTATGCGAGTCACCACCAGTACCAACGGTATCAGGCAGTAGCATGCGGTTTAGCCATGAGTGGATAACACCATCCCCCGGACGAAGAGCAACACCACCACGGTTCTGAATGAAATCAGGTAGCGTGTGGTGAGTAACAACATCGACAGGTTTCGGGTACGCCGACGTGTGACAGAATGACTGCATCGTCAGATCTGCTGAGAAGCCAAGGCACGCAAGGTCTTTCAGCTCATCACGGGTCATAGGGCCTGTGGTGTCCTGAGAACCAACGGTGGTCATCTTAGGCTCACAGTAGGTGCCCGGACGAATACCTTCAACGCCACATGCTTTACCGACCATTTTCTGAGCCAGCGTAAAGCCTTTACCTGAATCCGCAACCGCTTGAGGGCGACGGAAAACATCGGATGGCTCAAGGCCCAGCGCTTCACGTGCACGATCCGTCAAACCACGACCGATGATCAATGGAATACGGCCACCTGCGCGTACTTCATCATAAAGCACGTCAGTTTTCAGAGAGAAAGTAGACAGCACGTCGTCTGATGCGTTGCTGCGCACTTCACCTTTGAATGGGTAAACGTCAATAACATCGCCCATTCCAAGCTTAGACACGTCCAATTCGATTGGCAGCGCGCCCGCATCTTCCATGGTGTTGAAGAAGATAGGGGCAATTTTGCCACCTAGACAGTAACCACCCGCGCGTTTGTTCGGCACGTTAGGGATGTCATCACCCATGAACCAAAGCACGGAGTTAGTTGCTGACTTACGAGAAGAACCCGTACCCACAACGTCGCCAACATACACAAGCTGGTGACCTTTTTCTTTCAGCGCTTCAATTTGCTTAATAGAGCCAATTACACCCGGTTGGTCTGGTTCAATACCATCGCGAGCATTCTTCAACATCGCCAATGCATGTAGAGGAATATCAGGGCGAGACCATGCATCAGGGGCTGGAGACAAGTCATCGGTATTGGTTTCGCCAGTGACTTTGAATACAGTTAGCGTGACTTTTTCTGGCACGTTTGGCTTAGACAGGAACCATTCGGCATCTGCCCAAGATTGCATGATTTGCTCAGCATGGACATTGCCCGCTTTCGCTTTTTCTTCCACATCGTAGAAAGAATCAAACATCAGTAACGTATGAGACAGTGCTTTTGCAGCAATCGGTGCGAGCGCTTCGTCTTCCAACAGGCCAATCAGTGATTCAATGTTATAACCACCTTGCATGGTACCGAGTAATTCAACGGCTTTTTCTTTGCTAACCAGTGGAGAATTCGCTTCGCCGTTGGCAACTGCTGCCAAAAAACAAGCTTTTACATACGCAGCTTCATCAACACCTGGAGGGATGCGGTTTTCTAGCAAATCAATCAGGATTTCTTCTTCACCAGCAGGCGGGTTCTTGAGCAGTTCAACAAGACTTGCGGTTTGTTCCGCGTCAAGTGGTTTAGGGACAATCCCCTGAGCAGCACGTTCTTCGACGTGTTTACGGTAGGCTTCAAGCACGACGTGTTTCCTCATATTGCGGTCTAACCATCACGGCCAGACATCCTTGGAATAAAGCTCAGCGTGCAGAGACAAGATGACGTGTAGGGAAGCGTTATCTTCCAATGTACCCTGCATGACGAGGCGGCTATGTTATCACTTTTTAACCAAATTTTAAATTACGGCCATGGAATGAAACATCGACTTCATTTACAAGATGCGGCCTATGACCGCACATGGTTAACATTTTAAAAGGGCGACCCGATAATTAGATATACCGAGTCATGGTCACTTTCCGTGCGACCATATGCGGCGATAATGGGTCCCAATGGGGAGTCGATCCCAGCAAATATACTTCCCGCTGCATAAAACGGTACATTTTTGAGTGAAAAATCTGGGTCATTCCACACTCCGCCGTATTCCAATGATGCCCCTAGATAAACGGGCGATTGGAACAGGCCAAAATCGTTATCAAGTAATCGGTAACGATACACCATGGCACCAAAGGCCAAGTTATTGCCTGACAATGAATTCTTTGGCACACCAGAGAGATTCAAGAACCCGCCTAGCTCTTTCGGGGCGATAACGAACCCATCAATTTCATGGTGCAATTCGCCGTAGCGTAATTTGCCATAAACCGTATGTTTCCCCCAACTCGACGCATGCAGCGCTTCGATATCAAATTGTGTCGAATGGGTTTTCTGCTCTTCAGATGTCGCCCCAGCCGTTTCATTCATGGCGGTGTCTCTATTAAAACCAAAAGAGGTTTCAAAGAAGCTCCCTGAGCTTGGGAAAACATGGTTATCCAAGGTATCTAACGTCACAGAGACATACGGAATGCTTCGCGTGTAAGCCGTTTCATTGAAATTACCGAGAAATTCTTCATGCCCATCTACGTACTGATAGCCAACTTTAAACTCACTCCACAATTGAGGTTGCCATCCAAAAGAGATTTCACCCTGCCATTCACTTCGTCGAACATTGGCGCGGATACCCGAGTTTTCGATGGTGGGCTCGCCACCAAAGCTCACACGATCTCTCACCTCATACGCGCCGCGAATGGTGGTGAAGAATTGTTGGTCAGCGGTATATGGCAGGTACAGTTCCGATTGTACGAGGCGATCATTGCCACCTTCAATGGTTGTACGCAATTCTGCGCCGTAATCAGAAATGCCCGTGGTATTGATGCTTAGCCCCACAGACATGTCGGTTTGAGAATCGAAATTATCTTCAATAGCAAAGCGAAAATCGATGAAGTTTGGCCCCCAGCTTTTCTCTTTCACATCCACCACCAGCACGGTTTCTTTACCAATACTTTCGAGGTGGTAACGCACGGTTTCAAAGCGATCTAAGGCATAGAGGTTTTGCACTGACTGCTCAAGCAGTTTGGAATCCATCTGCCCAGGTTCAAGCGCGAGGCGTTTCTCTAATACCTCATCGGCAAAGCTGGTGTCGTTGTTGAGGATGATGCGGTCTACCGCCATCTGGTCACCGTAGCGCAAGGTGCGTCGGCGAAGCTGCTTTTTCTCTATGTATTCTTGGTATTCGCCTGATGTCATCATCAAGCCTGCCAGTTGTTCTTTTGACTGGAGCGCAATGGAATAACCTTCATCAAGTGCTTCCGGCATGCGAGCAAATTCCGTGGTTTCCATGTCACCCACATCCGGGGTCAGCAACACATCATGCGCCGTCATGTTGGCAATCTGTTGGCGGGTACTGTTTCGCACCATGAAATTCACCAACTGATTCATCACCGATAAATATGACCCAAGTTCTTCTGCAGGGCTGTAATCCGTACTGATATCAACAGCAATCACCACATCAGCCCCCAAAGCCTTGGCAACATCAACAGGCATATTGTTAACGGCACCGCCATCAACCAAATACGCACCATTTAGCTCAACGGGGGGCAGCGCGCCCGGCACAGACATACTGGCAAGCATGGCTTCAGTCAGCTGGCCATCACCAATCACCACAGGCACCAGTTGCTCAATATCTGTTGCGACTGCGCGGAAAGGGATCACAAGGTTGTCGAAGGTAGAAAAGGCTGGCATGTTCCCCGTGGAATCACGAAGAATGCGGATCATGTTTTGGCCTTGCACGATCCCTTGCGGTGTTTTGAGGCTTTTGAAATCAAACCCGAGGTTGGTGGAAATATTGTATTTGTCTTCGTGCGCTTTTTCTCTTACACGACGATCACCACGATAAACGCGATCTTGATACCCCGCATTCCAATCAATGGATTCCATCATGGCTTCAATTTCGCCCGCGCTCATCCCCGCGGCATACAGGCCTCCAACGTAGGCACCCATACTGGTACCCGCGATGTAGTCGACAGGAATTTTCATGTCTTCCAGTGCCTTGAGTACACCAACATGAGCAGCACCTTTCGCGCCGCCTCCACCGAGCACCAGCCCAACAGTTGGTCGCGAAGACTTTTCTTGTGCCATCACTAAAGAACTAGACACGACTGCCGACACAACCAGTACTGCAGTTACCAACCTGCCTGTAATAAGCCTTTTTAACATTTCTGCTGCCTTGCAAATTTGATGTTTTAAGCGCAAAAGTCACATCCGCAACAATCAGCGGCGCAACGGAAGAAGTACGAAACCCATGCAGTTAACCATTAAACAAAAGCTCATCATGGCGATGATCACCGCAGTTATCGCTTCCACAGCCATCATCAGTTATCAAAGTTTGACCAAAGCACTCGCAATGGTTGAGCACCGCTTACTCGACAATGAACTGCCTATTCTGCTCTCAAACATCCGAAATGAAGTAGAACAATCTGTTCAACAACTTACCTCAGCAGCAGAACAATTAGCAAACAATCCACTCACGATTGCTGCCGTCACAGAAAATGCAGCGCCTCAAAACAAGCAAGAAATCGTCGAAACCCTCGTCGCATTGAAACGACAATACCAGCTCACGGACGCCTCTTTGGCGAACCGTAAAACCGGCGACTAATGGAACCAAGACGGTTTTCTGCGCCAATTAAAGCCCGAAGACAGTTCATGGTTTTTCAAACTCGTGACCAGCGGGAAAGCCCGCACAACCAGTGTTTATCGAGAAGACAACGGTGACCTGAAACTTTTCGTGAACTACCAGTATCTTAACGGTGCGACGCTTGTGGGCTTATCGCGTTCAATGGACAACATGGTGCAGTTTCTCAACCAGTTTAAAATTGAACAAAGCGGCTTTGTTTACATGGTGTCGCCAGATGGAAAAGTCCAACTCCATCGAAACGCACAACACATGGGCGGCACTAACATCTCACAGATGTATCAAGGAAATATCCAATCCCTGTTAAATCAACGTGATTTCAACTTAGTATTCACAAAAACAAAAGAACGTGATGTGTTGCTGGCCTCTAGCTACATTCCTTCTTTGAACTGGTTTGTGATCGCTGAAGTGCCATCGGGTGAAGTGTATGACGAACTCTCGAGCACTGCTCAGCAGCTCATTATTATCTCCATCATTGTTTGTGCGCTGTTTGCAGTTGGCGCCGTGTTTCTTGCCTCAACCATCACCCGCCCTATTTCAGATCTTGCGAAAGTATTTCGCGATCTCGGTGAAGGCGATGGCGATCTTCGTCAGCGTCTTGATGCATCAAGCCAAGATGAAATCGGTCAACTTGCCAAGGGCTTTAACGGCTTTGTCAGTAAGATCCACAGTGTCGTGACTGACGTGGCAGCGACCAGCGAGTCGCTTAATCATTCGGCGAATTCCGTTGCCGAGCACGCGAAGACAACGCAAGACAATAGCCTTTCCCAGCGCGACAGAACCCTGCAGGTTGTTGCTGCCATCAATCAAATGGGGGCGACGGTGAACGAGATTGCGGGCAATGCGGCGCACGCAGCAGATTCTGCAAACCATGCAGCTGGCGAAACCGCGGTTGGGCAAGACGTGGTGGCATCTGCCCATCGCACCATTAATCAACTCGCGACGGACATGAACAGCATGGCCGAGATCATCCGCAATCTTGCCGATAACACCCAGCATATTGGCGGAATTTTGGATGTGATCCGTGGAGTTTCCGAACAGACAAACCTGCTGGCGTTAAACGCGGCCATTGAAGCTGCGCGCGCGGGAGAACAAGGGAGAGGCTTTGCCGTTGTCGCCGATGAGGTGCGCAGCCTTGCAAGTCGCACCGCGGAGTCGACCAATGAGATCCAAACCATGATCGACAAACTGCAACAGGAAGCACAGAACGCCGTCGACGCCATGGAAACCAGTCAATCACTCACCGTTGAAGGCGCAAATGCCTCTGAAAATGCCTCAGCCGCTTTGGCGCAGATCAACGATCAGATTGTGCTGATTTCAGACATCAACACGCAAGTCGCGACCGCAACCGAAGAACAATCCACCGTGGTGGCTGACATCAACCGCAATATTGAAGACATTAACGAAACCACCCAAAACACCGCAGACACCGCCGAACACATGGCGCGTGCCAGTGCTGAATTGCGTGAGCTTTCCAATGCGCTTGATACCTTGGTAAGACGTTTCACGTTATAAATACTGCTCCTCCGTACGCAGGTTTAGCGAAACGAAAAAACGCCTCTTAACGGAGGCGTTTTTTATGTCGGTTAGGTTGCCCACTTCCACGCTATACGCGGAAACCACCCACCACTTGATCAAGCTGACGGCTCTTCGCTGCCATTTCCTGACAGGCATGTTCAACGCTGCCAAGGTTTTGAAAAATGCTTGCACCGTTCTCCACAATACCGTGAATGTTTCGGTTAATTTCTTCCGAGACCGTATTCTGCTGCGATGAGGCTGCTGCTATTTGGGTGTTCATGTCATTGATGGTAATGATCATATTGGACACCCCATCGAGGTATTCAGACGTTTGCTGAACACGTACCACGGTTTCATTGCTCGCCTCTGTGCTCTCATTCATCGACGAGACCGCTTTTTGTGTTCCTTCTTCTAAACGCGCAATCATGTCTTGAATTTCTTCTGTGCTTTGCTGTGTCTTATTGGCTAATACATGCACTTCATCCGCAACCACAGCGAACCCTCTCCCTTGTTCACCCGCACGCGCCGCCTCAATGGCCGCATTCAGTGCCAACAAGTTGGTTTGCTCTGCAATGCCTCGAATCACACCAATGATTGACGCGATACGCTCTACATCTTTGTTCAACGCTGTGATCATGTCTTGAGATTGGTCGATGCGCGTGCGCAAGCCTGACATCGCCCCCACGGTATCCGCAATGCTGTTTTGTGCAGAGCACACTTCTTTCGTTGCACTCTTCGTGGCATTCGCGGCATCACCCGCGTTTTGGCTCACTTGCATGCTGCTCGTACTCATTTCCTGCACCGCGGTGGCAATCAAATCACTCTCACGTTGTTGACCTTCGGAGTCAGACACGCTGCTTTTAATCGCTGATTCAATGTGTTCCGTTTGAAGGCGTAGGTGATTTGCCGCATCAACAACCCCTTTAATGCTGGTTTGGATTTTGTCGACGAACACGTTGAAGGAATGCCCCAATTGACCAATTTCATCGTCAGAACGTACCGTTAAACGCTGCGTTAAATCACCACCACCCGAGGCGATATCGTTCAGGGCATCGCCCATTTCTCTGAGCGGCAGCAACAGAAGTTTCGCTAACAAAGCGCCACCCACTAGGGCCAGCAGCAGCGCGGTGACCGTACCGCCAACAATGATGCGCTCAGCAAGAATGGTTGATGCTGTTAACTCATCAGAAATGACGGTAGCGGCATCGCGGGCAGCGTCCAACATGGACACGATATCATCGCGAATAAGTGCGAAATCGCGATCTATCTTATCGTGGTTGTTATTGAAGTACGCTTCAGCATTCGCCGGATCAGCAAACATCACGGAAACATCATTAATCCAGCGCTCTGAGCGAGACAATAATCCGTTGAGTTTAGATTGCTGACTTAGCGGCAATAAGCCTTCATCAATCAGCGACTGCATTTGTCGCAAACGAGGCAATGCTTTACTGGAATCATCTTCAAAGATTGCGCTTTGCTTACTGATGTTCTCAGAGGTTACACCAACTGCAATGAGCCCCTGCACAGAAGACATGACTTGATAGAGATCCCTGTATGCATCATCAAAGTCTGAAATGGCAGGATCAATGACATGATTAAGAATGTTTGTGGAGGCGACCTGACGCTCAAAGGTTTGATACGACATGGCTAAGACAAGGGTGAAAACTGAACAAACAAAAACAAGCGGCAGAAACAATTTGGTTCGAAAAGAAAGTTGATTAAGCAAGCGCATGACTTCCCTCATATGCGATTGAAAGATGATTTGGGAACAGACAAAAAAGCGTGGTTGAAAAAGGAACGTCTCAAAAAACGTTTTCACCACCAAACAATTTGAGTTACAAAATTTCGCGTCTCCGCGCCGAACCATGCCTTAGCGCAGCAAACGGATTGAAGCAGTGTATTTACGCTTATTTCTAGCCCTAAAGTCAAAAAGAACAGTGTACTTTATTGATCTTGATTCCTACTTATTCAAACGTTTCGCCCTTGAACAATTTCTCATATTTCAGGCATAAAAAAACGCCTCTTAAAAGAGGCGTTTTTCAGATTAACCGTTGAGAAGAATTACTTTTTCTTCTTCATCGCTTTTGCGTTTGGTAGGTCAGTAATTGAACCTTCAAACACTTCAGCAGCAAGACCTACTGATTCGTGCAGCGTTGGGTGAGCGTGGATAGTCAATGCGATATCTTCCGCATCACAACCCATCTCGATAGCTAGACCGATTTCGCCCAGCAGTTCACCACCGTTAGTACCGACAACCGCACCACCGATAATACGGTGCGTGTCCTTGTCGAAGATCATCTTCGTCATACCGTCTGAACAGTCAGAAGCGATTGCACGACCAGAAGCAGCCCACGGGAAGGTAGCAACTTCGTAGTTGAGGCCTTCTGCTTTCGCTTCTTTCTCGGTCTTACCAACCCAGGCAACTTCTGGCTCAGTGTACGCAATGGAAGGAATCACTTTAGGATCGAAATAGTGTTTCTTACCAGAAATCACTTCTGCCGCTACGTGGCCTTCATGCACACCTTTGTGCGCAAGCATTGGTTGACCAACAACGTCGCCAATCGCGTGGATGTGAGCAACGTTAGTTCGCAGTTGTTTATCAACGTTGATAAAGCCACGCTCATCAACTTCAACGCCTGCTTTTTCTGCATCCAGAAGCTTACCGTTTGGTACACGGCCAATCGCAACCAGCACTGCATCGTAACGTGTTGGCTCAGCAGGTGCTTTTTTGCCTTCCATCGTGACGTAGATTCCGTCTTCTTTCGCTTCAACCGCAGTCACTTTGGTTTCAAGCATCAAGTTAAACTTCTTGCTGATACGCTTAGTGAAGACTTTTACGATGTCTTTATCGGCAGCTGGGATAACCTGGTCGAACATTTCAACCACGTCGATTTGTGAACCCAGCGCGTCATATACGGTAGCCATTTCTAGGCCGATAATACCGCCGCCCATCACCAACAGCTTCTCTGGCACTTCTTTCAGTTCTAGTGCGTCAGTTGAATCCCAGATGCGTGGGTCTTCATGCGGGATGAATGGCAATTCGATTGGACGAGAACCCGCCGCAATGATTGCATTGTCAAAGGTGATGGTTGTTGGGCCATCAGCGCCGTCAACAACGATGGTGTTCGGGCCAGTAAATTTACCGTAACCGTTAACTACACTCACTTTACGCATCTTAGCCATACCGCCAAGACCGCCAGTAAGTTGGGTGACAACTTTGTCTTTCCAAACACGAATCTTATCGATGTCTGTTGTTGGCTCGCCAAAGACAACACCGTGTTCAGCCATTGCTTTAGCTTCTTCAATCACTTTAGCAACGTGGAGTAGGGCTTTCGATGGGATACAGCCCACGTTCAGGCATACACCGCCTAGCGTGCTGTATTTTTCTACCAGAACAGTTTCCAGACCCAAGTCTGCGCAACGGAAAGCGGCTGAATAACCAGCAGGACCTGAACCCAGTACCACGACTTGGGTTTTGATTTCTTTACTCATTCTGACCTCGTTGTAGTCTTATATCCCTGACAGGCTAAGAGTTTATTTTTATAGCGGAACAATAGTGTTTCACGATATGTCACCCCTTAGGGAGTCACATTATTGGTCTGACATTTTACAACTGTGTTAACAAGCTGAAAAATAAAAACCCATAGCCTGTGAGCTATACATCAAATCAGTACCTGCCATATGCAGGCAGGCACTGACTGGGCGTCGTCTTACAGTACTAGGCGGCGAATGTCAGAGAGACACTCGTTCAAGTAAGTGACGAAACGTGCACCTTCAGCACCATCGATCACGCGGTGATCATATGACAGTGACAGAGGAAGAATCAGGCGAGGAACAAAGTCCTTACCATTCCAAACCGGTTTCATTTCCGATTTAGATACACCCAAGATGCCAACTTCTGGTGCGTTAACAATCGGTGTAAATGCAGTACCACCCAAGCCGCCAAGGCTAGAGATAGTGAAACAGCCACCTTGCATGTCAGAAGCGGTTAGCTTACCTGCGCGTGCCTTCTTCGACACTTCCATCAATTCAGCTGACAACTCGTAGATGCCTTTCTTGTTAACGTCACGGAATACAGGAACAACCAAACCGTTTGGTGTATCCACCGCGATACCAATGTTCACATACTTCTTCAGAATCAAGCTCTCGCCGTCGTCAGACAGTGAAGAGTTGAATGAAGGGAACGCTTCAAGGGCTTTTGCTGCCGCTTTCATGATGAACACCAACGGGGTGATCTTCATGCCAGTGTCTTTCTTCGCTTCAACGGCATTCTGCTCTTTACGGAATGCTTCTAGCTCGGTGATATCCGCGTTATCCCACTGTGTGACGTGCGGGATCATTACCCAGTTACGGTGCAGGTTCGCGCCAGAGATCTTCTTGATGCGAGACAGCGGTTTGGTTTCAGTTTCACCAAACTTGCTGAAATCAACTTTCGGCCAAGGTAGCAAACCAAGTGCTGCACCATCGCCCTTGCCTGATGCAGACGCTGCTGCGCCAGACTCAAGACGCTTAAGCGCCTCTTTCACGTAGCTTTGAACGTCTTCTTTGAGGATACGGCTCTTACGACCAGAACCCTTCACTTTCGACAAGTTAACGCCAAACTCACGTGCTAGACGACGAACAACTGGCGATGCGTGTGCGTATTCGTTGTTTTCAACGAATTCAGCAGATGCCGCAGGCGCAGCTTGAGCCGCTGGTGCAGGTGCCGCCGCTTGAGCTGGCGCTGATGCAGGAGCAGGCGCCGCTGCAACAGGTGCTGCTGGTGCCGCACCCGCTACTTCGAAGACCATGATCAACGAGCCCGTTGATACTTTGTCGCCCGCAGCGATTTTGATTTCTTTCAGTACGCCCGCGAATGGTGCAGGGACTTCCATTGAAGCCTTGTCACCTTCAACAGTGATAAGAGATTGCTCTTCTTCAATGCTGTCGCCAACCGCAACCATGATCTCAGTGACTTCAACTTCGTCGCCGCCGATATCAGGCACGTGCACTTCTTTCGCAGCAGATGCTGCTGGTGCCGCCGCAGGTGCTTCAGCTGCTGGAGCGGCCGCTACAGGCGCAGCGCCTGAGCCCGCGATTTCGAAAACCATGATCAATGAACCGGTAGACACTTTGTCACCCGCGTTCACTTTGATTTCTTTCAATACGCCAGCAAATGGTGCAGGCACTTCCATTGAAGCCTTGTCGCCTTCAACCGTCAGAAGAGATTGCTCTTCTTCAATGCTGTCGCCAACCGCAACCATGATTTCAGTGACTTCAACTTCGTCACCACCGATATCAGGAACGTGAACTTCTTTCAGTTCAGCGGCTGCAGGTGCAGCAGCCGGAGCCGCTGCAGCAGGTGCTTCTGCCACGGGTGCTGGAGCAGCTGCGCCTTCCGCTTCGAAGATCATGATCAAAGAACCGGTAGAAACCGTGTCGCCTTCAGCAACTTTGATTTCTTTCACCACACCCGCTTGAGATGCTGGTACTTCCATGGACGCTTTGTCACCTTCAACAGTAATCAGCGACTGCTCTTCTTCAACTGTGTCACCAACGCTAACGAGGATTTCTGTTACTTCAACCTCATCGGCACCGATGTCTGGAACATTAATTTCGATTGCCATTGATTTATGCCTCTTACGCGTACAGTGGGTTCACTTTCTGAGTATCGATATCAAATTTCTTAATCGCTTCAACCACGACAGATTTCTCGATATCACCACGTTTTGCTAGCTCGCTTAGTGCAGCCACAACAACGTAGCCTGCATTCACCTCAAAGTGACGACGCAGGTTCTCACGGCTGTCTGAACGACCGAAGCCATCCGTACCCAACACTTTGAAAGACTCAGAAGGCATGAACGCACGAACTTGTTCTGCATAGTTCTTCATGTAGTCAGTCGCAGCAATTGCTGGCTCAGAACCCATCACTTGCGTGATGTAAGCCACTTTCGGCTCAGCGTCTGGGTTTAGCATATTGAAACGCTCAACATCTTGACCTTCACGCGTTAGCTCATTGAAAGAAGTCACAGAGTAAACGTCAGACGCAACACCGTATTCCTCACTCAGAATTTGAGCGGCTTTACGCACTTCGTTCATGATGGTACCCGAGCTCATCAACTGAACTTTGTTTGTACCCGCATGAGAC
Organism: Enterovibrio sp.; assembly: GCA_042096095.1. GTDB lineage: Bacteria > Pseudomonadota > Gammaproteobacteria > Enterobacterales > Vibrionaceae > Enterovibrio. The sequence continues at coordinate 8,825 of JBELME010000016.1, read as the reverse complement.
TCAAGCTTGTAAATACCCTTACGAATGCCCTCTTCAGCGCCTTCTGGCATTGCTGGCATTGCGTAATTCTCATTCATCAGTGTTAGGTAGTAGAACACGTTTTCTTGTTCTGGACCGTACATGCGACGGATACCGTCTTGCATGATGACCGCCAACTCGTACGCGAACGTCGGGTCGTAAGAAATACAGTTAGGGACAGTGTTTGCCTGAATGTGGCTGTGACCATCTTCGTGCTGCAGACCTTCACCGTTCAGGGTTGTACGACCGGCCGTTGCACCCAACAGGAAGCCACGTGCTTGTTGGTCACCCGCCATCCACGCCATGTCGCCCACACGTTGGAAGCCGAACATTGAGTAGTAGATATAGAACGGGATCATTGGCAGGTTGTTAGTGCTGTAAGAAGTCGCAGCTGCAACCCAAGACGACATTGCGCCTAGTTCGTTGATACCTTCTTGCAGTACCTGACCTGACGTTGCTTCTTTGTAGTAAGAAACAACACCACGGTCTTCTGGGGTGTAGTTCTGGCCATGAGGACAGTAGATACCGATTTGACGGAACAAACCTTCCATACCGAAAGTACGTGCTTCGTCCGCAATGATAGGAACGATGTTCTTACCAATGCCCTTGTTCTTAAGCAAGATGTTCAGCGTACGAACAAACGCCATGGTGGTAGAGATGTCACGCTTCTGCTCATCAAGCAGTGGTTTAAACTCTTCCACTTCTGGAATAGCCAGCTCTTCGGTGAACTTAGGCAAACGCTGTGGCGTATAGCCATGCAGTGCATTACGACGCGCATGCATGTATTCGTGCTCTGCCGAACCTTCTTCCAATTTCAAATATGGAAGAGCTTTCATGTCTTCATCGGAAACAAGATCTTGCAGGCCAAGACGGTCACGCAGGTGCTGAACATGGGTCATGTCCATTTTCTTAACCTGGTGCGCAATATTTTTACCTTCCGCCGCTTCACCCATGCCGTAACCTTTTACAGTTTTCGCTAGGATCACTGTTGGACGGTCTTGGGTGTCTTGTGCGTTTTTGAATGCAGCAAACAGTTTAGAAGACTCATGACCACCGCGTTTCAGCGCGAAGATCTCTTCGTCAGTCATGTCTGCAACAAGGGCTGCTGTTTCTGGGTACTTACCAAAGAAGTGCTCACGCACGTAAGCGCCATCTTTAGATTTGAATGTTTGGTAGTCACCGTCGATAGTTTCGTTCATTAGCTGAAGAAGTTTACCTGTGGTGTCTTTTGCCAGAAGTTTATCCCAGCCACTGCCCCAAACCACTTTCACAACATTCCAGCCAGCACCTTTGAACAGACCTTCCAACTCTTGGATGATCTTGCCGTTACCCATTACTGGGCCGTCTAGGCGCTGAAGGTTACAGTTGATGAGGAAACAAAGGTTGCCCAGTTTTTCACGTGCAGCGAAAGAAATCGCACCACGTGATTCTGGCTCATCCATTTCACCGTCGCCCAAGAACGCGTAAACGCGTTGCGCGCCGGTTTCTTTCATGCCACGGCCTTCCAGGTATTTCAGGAAGCGCGCTTGATAGATAGCAGAGATAGGACCCAGACCCATAGAAACGGTCGGGAACTGCCAGAACTCAGGCATCAACTTAGGGTGTGGGTATGAAGGAATACCTTTGCCATCCACTTCTTGACGGAAGTTATCCAGTTGCTCTTCAGTCAAGCGACCTTCAACAAACGCACGCGAGTAGATACCCGGAGAGATATGGCCTTGGTAGTAAACCAAATCACCGCCATCCACCTCATTAGGTGCGCGGAAGAAATGGTTAAAACAAACTTCGTAGAACGCAGATGCAGACTGGTATGACGCCATGTGGCCACCCAGCTCCAAATCTTTCTTAGATGCGCGCAACACGATCATGATCGCGTTCCAACGAATGATAGAACGAATGCGGCGTTCCAGGTTTACATCACCAGGGTATGCAGGTTCTTTATCCGCAGGGATGGTATTTACGTAGTTGGTGGTAATGCCAGTTGGCATATCAACACCATCAAGACGCGCCTTTTCCATCACTTCTTCAAGTAGGAACTGGGCACGCTCTACACCTTCTTCACGAACGACTGATGCAAGAGCTTCTAACCACTCTTGAGTTTCAAGTGCGTCCACGTCATTTTTCATGACTTCAGACATGGCGATCTATCCTTTCGTTGATTGACTCGTACAAAACTAATGTTGTCGCAGCTGAAAAAAACGCATCCTGACAGCTCTAATGCATAATTGAGCTGTCAGGAAGCGTTATTCCAACTCGTCCTTGCGTTGCTGAATTCGGCGAAGCGAGCGCTCTCGGCGACTGGCCTCTCTGCCTAAATCCAGCAAGGTTTCCTCAATAAAAGCTAAATGCGCATGTGATGCCTGACGGGCCTGTTCGGGTTCCCCGGCAGTTATCGCCTGCACGATATTAGCTCTGTGTTTACTCACCTTCTCAACCACATCTACACGACGATTGAGTAATTCAAAGTTTTGTAAAATGTTTTGCTCAAGCAAAGGGGCCAAACTGCGCATAATGTGCAGCAGTACCACGTTGTGTGATGCTTCAGTCACGGCAATCAAATACTTCATGACGGCACTGGCTTCGGCTTCTATATCACCCAGTTGCTGAGCTTCTCGAATGTTATCGTGACACTTGCACACTCGAGTTAAATCTTCATCTGTGCCTCGTAGCGCGGCGAAGTAGGAGGAAATGCCTTCCAACGCATGACGAGACTCTAGTAAATCCAATTGGGATTCAGGATGCTCTGCGAGCAATTCAATCAAAGGTTCCGAAAAACGTTGCCACAAACGCTCGCTAACAAAAGTGCCACCACCTTGCTTGCGGTTCAGTAACTTTTTAGCTTCTAAACGTTGAATCGCTTCACGAACGGATGGGCGGGAAACATCAAACTGTTTTGCTAGTTCTCTTTCTGGGGGAAGTTTTTGCCCCGGAGATAGCGTCCCTTCCAAAATCAAGCTCTCAAGCTCTTTCTCGATGACATCTGATAGTTTGGGTTGACGGATCCGTTGTATAGCCATTGTTATTCTTTATTTTTGTGGCGCCGGGATTCCTGCGCGTCCTGTCCCAAATATTGGTCTTTGTAAATTGGTAAGACCAATAACCAAACACCTAAAAGTTTACCGTTAAGTGGCTTTAGTGTCTACCGTAAACTTGATTTGCGTCATAGGAATTACAGTCAGATGTCAGACACAGAAACAGCGAGCGGGATTGCAATGGTCAGACCAATCGATTTAATCACATTTTTATCACGAAGGGAAAACCTTCGAAGCACATTCTTCTCAGGAAGAAATCACGAATGCAACCATACAGATCAGTACGTTACAATAATTACGATGTCTTAAGTGGACTGACCAGTGCGCGATATTTACACCAATTAAATGCTCGCCCAGGATCCGTTTTTCTCCCCGGCGCGATCTCATCATGACCCGCAATTCTTTCCACATTAATGGCGGGATATGCATGAATAATGGCATCCGTCACCGCACCCAATGTCTGATATTGAGCCTCGGTGTAAGGGAGGTCATCTGTCCCTTCAAGTTCAATACCAATCGAGAAATCATTGCACTGCTCTCGCCCTTCAAAGCAGGACACACCCGCATGCCATGCCCTTTTATCAAAAGGGACGAACTGAACGACGTTTCCATCCCTTTGAATCAGGCAATGCGCAGACACTTGCATACCCCGAATTTCATCAAAAAATGGATGCGCCTTTGAGGTTAGTTCACCTTGAAAGAATTGTGTGATGTAAGGGCCACCAAACTCCCCCGGCGGCAAACTAATGTTATGAATAACCAACAATGAAACATCATTACATTCAGGACGCTCATTAAAGTGAGGGGAAGGTAGAAAAGTGGCACCATCAATACGGTGATCTGAAATCGTCAGCATAGCGTTAATCGTTTTGTAATCACGTGGATACGATTATGTTAGCTGATTTCTTGCCGTTCCCCCATGACAAAGGCCACGCTCTCTTTTCTAATAATCGCGCACTGACATTCTTTCCTTCAAACCGTATTCAGCGGGTTCATCAAGCAGGAGGGAGGTGGAAGAACGATCCGCACCTGCCACTCCTCGCATTCTTGATCTCTGCCATGTAAACTTGCAGCCAATTGCGTCAGGCATTGCCTGAACACACTTTGACTCAAACCGTGATGGAACCACCATGTCAGAACACCAGAACACACCGCAAATCCACGACAGCCAAGTACGCCTTTCTCTATTAAAAGAACATTTAAAACATGATGTTGTGCGCTGCGTTAGCGATGCACTAAAAGAAGACCTTGGTGGTGTGTTGGATGCAGACCAAGACATTACTGCCAGCTTGATCGCTGCAGATTCAATGGCGACCGCTACCATCATCACGCGTGAGCATGGCGTTTTTTGTGGTCAGTTGTTTGCTGATGAGGTGTTCCGTCAGTTAGGCAATCAGGTATCTATTTCATGGAAGGTGAAAGATGGCGACAAAGTTGCTCCCAACCAAGTATTGTGTGAATTAGCAGGCCCTGCCCGCACGCTGCTAACGGGTGAGCGCAACGCCATGAACTTCATTCAAACCCTCTCAGGCTGCGCGACAGAAACCGCGACCTATGTCGAAAAGCTCGTCGGCACAAAGACGCGCCTGTTAGATACACGAAAAACCATTCCAGGCCTTCGCAACGCGCTGAAATATGCCGTGTCATGCGGCGGTGGCTTCAACCATCGCATCGGTGTTTATGATGCGTACTTAATAAAAGAGAACCACATCATTGCCTGTGGTGGTATTCAGCAAGCGGTACAAACCGCAAAACAGCTGAATCCCGGAAAACCAGTAGAAGTTGAAACCGAGAGCTTGGACGAATTGCAGCAAGCCATTGATGCAGGAGCAGACATCGTGATGCTGGACAACTTCACCACGGACATGATGCGTGAAGCCGTGGCACTCAACCAAGGCCGCATTGCATTGGAAGTATCCGGTAACGTCACGCTAGACACGCTGAGAGAATACGCTGAAACCGGGGTCGATTTTATTTCCGTCGGTGCACTCACCAAACATATCCGTGCGATGGACCTCTCAATGCGCTTAAAGTAATGCCTTAAAATAAAGGCAATAAGTCATTTTTAGAGCAGGCATTTGCCTGCTTTTTTGATCCTAAAATCACAAGAAATGCAACATTTTACAGTGCTGTTGCATGTAAATTGAACCGTTACTCGAAACTCGCTCACCTCCCCCTATCCCACTGTTTTTATTAGTCGTATTTTGACACCACTCAAACGCACTTAGATGCATAACGAAGAGGATTCAAAATGAAAAAGCAAAAAGGCTTTAGCTTGATCGAGCTATTGATTGTTGTAGGGATTATTGGCGCACTGACAGCGATTGCAGTGCCTGTTTATGGGGATTATAAGAAGAAATCAGATGTAACGGCAGCTGTTGCATCCGTAAAAAGTCTCATCCCAAAAGCCGAAGTTTTTCTTGGTGAATTATCGACAAATACACTTGCCACATTTATCACCGCAGAAACCGATAAAGGGGGGCTAGGCTCAGAAGCTACTGGAATGCTTGTAGGTGAAATTGGAAAAATCACAGGCACCGCAGCAGCTACAGGTGATGAGGCAGCGGATGGAACCCTGAAGTTTACTTTTAATAAAGGCCAAACATTCGCAGAAGCAGTTATTACTTTTACACGAGGTGGTGCTGTCTGGACTTGCGAGTTGGACGCCACCCTCATTGCTGCAGTTGACGGTATTAAAGGTTGCACTGCACCTGCATCAGACTCCTAGAACGAATAATTCGTGGCAAACCACCTAATACCAATATTGCTTCGAGCTGACAAAATTAATCAGCAGCAATATGAAGATGTATTGCAACATTTGGCACAGGTAGCAATGCCTGTGCCAGCTGCGCTCATTTCTTCAAACGTTTTCACCAGCGAACAACTGTTAGCAACTCTTAGCGAACTGTTTGCCGAGCCCGTCGAATCTGTATACGAGTTTCAATACGAAACTACCTGTGAATCAATAAACAATTCAGACCTCATTCTTCGTCACCAAGCCCTGCCTCTTGAAATCAATAATTCTGTTCTCTCGCTGGCAATTAGCGATCCCACAGATTTAGATCTGCAAGACGACTTCCGCTTCGCAACGGGTTACCAAATCAAACCCGTTCTTGTTGATCACCAACAACTCACCGGTGCCATTCGAAAGCTTTACGGCAAACACATCTCCAGCAATCAATCTGATTCGCAATCCGTCTCTGACGATGATTTGGCTTCTCTCGCGGTGCTTGATGACAACGAAGAATCAGATGCTGCGCTTAATGATGACGCGCCCGTCAGCCGATACATTCAACAAGTGCTGCTAGACGCTGTTCGTAAGCAAGCCTCGGACATTCATTTCGAACCCTTTGAGCACAGCTACCAAATTCGCTTTCGACTCGATGGCATCTTGCAACTGCACAGTTCCCCGCCTGCGGGTATTTCTCGACGTCTTTCTACGCGTTTAAAGATACTTTCAAAGCTCAACATCGCCGAGCGCCGTATTCCGCTGGATGGCCGCATGAAACTCACCCTGGGTGATGCACGCTCGATTGATATGCGTGTCTCGACGCTGCCTACACTGTTTGGTGAAAAAGTCGTGCTTCGAATTCTAGATGGCGGCAGTGTCGCGCTAGACATTGATGCGCTTGGTTATAACGAACAGCAAAAACGCGATTACCTGACGGCGCTGGATAGACCTCAAGGCATGATCTTGATGACAGGGCCAACAGGGAGCGGAAAAACTGTTTCCCTGTATACAGGTTTGAAGTACCTCAATACGCCAGAGCGGAATATATCTACCGCCGAAGATCCTGTAGAAATTAACCTTCCCGGCATTAACCAAGTCAGCGTGAACAATGATATTAGCTTGTCGTTCGCCACCGCTTTGCGGGCATTTCTGCGTCAAGATCCGGATGTGGTCATGGTAGGGGAAATTCGCGATTTAGAAACCGCAGAGATAGGCATCAAAGCCTCGCAAACTGGCCACTTGGTGCTTTCAACCTTACACACAAACTCTGCTGCAGAAAGTATCACGCGCTTGGCCAACATGGGCGTGGCGACGTACAACCTTGCCTCCTCGTTGTCGCTTATTATTGCGCAGCGCTTGGCTCGCCGACTTTGCCAACATTGTAAAATCCCCCATGACAATGACGATCACCGCTTACTCAGCCTTGCGCAGCACTACCCCTCACTGAAAGCGGATCATGTATTCGATGCGCGCCCTGAAGGGTGTGACCATTGCAACCATGGCTACATAGGCCGCGTCGGTATTTATGAAGTCATGCCTATTACGCGTCAAATTGCCGAAGCCATTGGCAGAGGGGCCAGTGCTTCCGAATTAGAAAACCTTGCCGTCGAGAGCGGCATGTCGACGCTTCAAGCATCAGGCATTGAAAAGCTCAATACGGGTGTGACGAGCTTACGAGAATTACAACGCGTTATCAGCATATAAGAAGGACAGTTGATGGCCGATAAAGCCGCGCAGCTTCGCGCCTACCACTGGCGTGGATACACAAGCAAAGGCGCAAAAGTCAAAGGACAGTTATTGGCGTATCGTGAAGACGAAGCGAGAAACATGCTCGCCGCGCAGCAGATTCGCATCGAAAAAATCAAGCAACGCTCTCCGTCGTCTTGGGTAAAGCGTCGCAACACCGCCACCCCAAAAGACATCACCTTATTTACGCGTCAAATGGCAACCATGCTGGAGGCGGGTGTGCCACTTACCGAAACCCTGAAACTGCTGAAATCGAGTGCAAAAAAAGCCGAGCTTGGTCTGATCATTAATCAGATCTACCAGCACATCGAGGCAGGTTCATCGCTCTCTCAAGCGATGAAAAACGGTTCTCCACTGTTTGATCAGTTCTATTGTGATCTTGTAGCAACGGGCGAACAAACAGGCCGCTTAGAACAAATTTTCGCGCTAATCTGTGTTTACCGAGAAAAGAGCGAAGCCACCCGCGCCAAAGTGATCAAAGCCATGATCTACCCCGGTATCGTTTCCGTGATTGCGCTGCTGGTAACCATAGGCATGTTGGTCTTCGTTATTCCGCAATTTAAAGATGTATTCTCATCCTTTAATGCCGAGCTGCCTTGGTTTACGTTGAAAGTGCTCAGCGTGTCTGATGGGCTTCAGAACTATGGTCATTACCTCTTTCTCGCCATAGTACTGTTAGTGCTGGCATTCAAAGCCAGTTACAATAAGAGTGACGCGTTTAAACTGAAAGTCAGTAAACTTTCCCTGCATATCCCTGTTATTGGCGATGTGTTGACCAAAGCGACCTTGTCGCGGTTTACCCGCACACTCGCAACCACCTTTAGCGCAGGTATTCCACTACTAAGCGGGCTGGCTGCCGCGGGGAAAACCACTAATAACGTCTATTTCACCCATGTCATCGAACATGTCCACCAACAAACAGCTGGCGGACGCCCTTTACATCGCGCCATCAAAGAAACAGAGGCCTTCCCTGACATGATGATACAAATGGTCATGATTGGCGAAGAATCCGGTGCATTGGATGACATGCTGAACAAAGTGGCGGTGATCTACGAAGCGGATGTCGACAACACCGTCGATAACCTGGGTAAAATCCTCGAACCACTGATCATTGTGACATTGGGGTTATTGATCGGCTCCTTGGTTATCGCCATGTATTTACCCATGTTCGACCTCATGAGCGTCATGGGGTAAACCTTCCCTCCCACTGTCCTCTTATTCATGTGAACACGACAAGCATTCGATATACCCGTGATCATTGAAGGTGCTTGATTTTCATCAGTATGAGGATCATGCTA